>NZ_JBHXSG010000041.1:78338-100807 GCF_042714835.1 Streptomyces sp. NPDC058678
GTCGCACGCCCCGCACCCCGGTCAGGGGATCACCCGCTTCGGGAGGTCAGCCCCCGTTCTGGAACCGGGCCCGCAGCCGCGGCGAGAAGCGCACCGCCGCCACGCCCAGGGCGGCGAGCAGAGCGGCCACGCCCGCGATCAGGCCGATACCGCCCGCACCGGTGCTGGCCAGACCGCCACCGCTGGTGGTCTGCGTCGAGTTGTCGTTGCCGGAACCCGCGGTCGAGCCGTCGTCGTCACCGGTGCCGCCCGTGACGCCGTCGGCGGAGCCGGACGGGCTGGGCGACGGCGAGGCCGAGGCCGACGGGTCGGACTCGACCTTCTCGACGACCTCGACTGTGAAGGTCGCGGACGCGCCGCCCCCGACCGTCGCGGTGACCGTGTACGTGCCGAGTTCCGTGCCGGCGACCAGCTCGCGCGTGACGGCCTTGCCCTCGGCGTCGGCCGTCGCCTGGACGCCGACGGCCCGGCCCCCGAACGTGGGGCCGTTCCAGCTGTCGCCCTGGACGCGGTAGTCCACCTTCGCGCCGGCGGCCGGCTTGCCGTCGTCGGTCACCAGGACCTGGAGCGCCTCGGCGAAGGGCTCGCCGGGCTCGGCCTGCTGCTTGTCACCGGCGACGACCTTCACCTCGTTCGCAAGGTTCTTGATGTGCACGGTGAAGTCGGTGGACAGGCCGCCCGGCGCCGTCGCGCGGACGGTGAAGTCGCCCTTCTTGCTGCTGCCGGTGTAGATGACCGGCGTCTGCACGCGGCCCTGGGCGTCGCTCGCCAGCACCACGGACGAGGTGTTCTCGCGCACGCCGAAGTTCAGGCCCAGCTTCTCCGGGTCGTTGATCGCGAACTTCACCGAGACGCCCTCGACCGGCTTGCCGTCCTTGTCCCGGACCACCGCGGCCATCGCGGGGACCTCGTAACCCGGCTCGACGGACTGCTCCGCGGGGGTGGCCGGGCTCAGCTCGGCGGGCGCGACGGCACCCTTCCACTGGATCACCACGCGGCCGTTGCCGCCGATGAGGTTGGCGCCGCCCTCGGCGACCCCCTCGGTCTCCGGCTCCGACGGTCCCGACCAGAACGGGTCGTCCTTCGCGGGCGCCGCGTTGCGGACACCGCCCAACACCCGCGCGTCGGTCACCCGGTCCGGGTTCGCGTAGCTGGTGCCGCCTCCGCCGCTGCCGCTGCCGTCGCCCCTCGGGTCGTCCGTGCCCGCGCCACCGCCGCCGCCCGCGTAACCGGCACCGCCGCCGCCACCGCCGGAGCTGCCCTTGCCGCCGGCACCGCCGCGGCCGCCCGCGGTGGCGTCGGCCCCCGCGGCGCCGTTGCCGGTCGCCGCGCCACCGGTGTTCTTGTCGGCGCCCTTGCCGCCGAAGGTCGACTCGGAGCCGTCCTGGCCCTTCTCGCCGCCCGCGGCACCGCCGGAACCGTAGCCCGTCGAGATGCCGCCAGCGCCGCCTCCGCCGCCGGCGATCACCAGCGCGTCGCCGCCGCTGGTGCGGATGGCGCTGCTGTTGCCGCCGGGCTCGGCCCAGCCGCCCCCGCCGGCGCCGCCCAGCGCGTCGCCGAACGCCTTGCCGACGTAGTACCCGCCGACCGCGACGGACAGCGTCTCGCCGGGCGTGACCTTCAGCGAGCCCGCGGCGTATCCGCCCGCGCCGCCGGTCGCCATGCTGCTGCCCCAGCCGCCCTGCCCCCAGGCCCGCACGTCCAGCGAGTTCACGCCGGACGGGACCTGGAAGCTCTCCTTGTCGCCGGTGAAGTCGTACAGTCGGCAGCCCGTGAAGCCCGCCGTCGGCACGCACGCCGAGCCGGCCACCGTGGTGGCGGCGGTCGCGGTGGGTGCCGAGGCCCAGCCGCCCGCGCTCAGTGTGACGAGGGCCAGGGCGGCGGCGCCGCGTCTGAGGCGGACACGGCGCAGGCCGGCGAAATCGCGAATCATCAACCACTCCATAGCTCGGGACCAGCTCCCCCCATGGGAGTTCCACAGATATGACGGTTCGGTGGAGGAAAGGTTGTACGCATGAGGCGGAAGTGACCTGCCATGCCCATTGCCCGGACATACCTCTATGACTAGCCTGTGTTCGTCATGCCGATCGTCTGTTGAAATTTCGAACACAGACGCTGAGACCACAAGGGAGGGGGCCGGTCGTGGGACGCCTGGTACCTGCGGTGACCCGAGCTCTCGACATTCTCGAGCTCTTTCTCGACGGGGACGGGACACTCTCCGCCCCCGACATAGTGCGCAGGCTGCAGCTGCCGCGCACCACCGTCCACGAGCTGGTCACCACGCTCGCCGCCCGGTCGTACATCGTCCAGGTGCCAGGACAGCCGGGACGCTACCGGCTCGGCGTACGGCCGTACCAGCTGGGCAGCCGGTACGCCGAGCAGCTCGACCTCGCCGCCGAGGGCCAGCAGGTGGCCCGCTCGGTCGCCGAGACCTGCGACGAGACCGTGCACGTGGCCATCCTGGAGGGCACCGACGTCATCTACATCGCCAAGGTGGACTCCACGCACGCCGTGCGCATGGTCTCCGCGGCGGGCCGGCGACTGCCCGCCCACTGCACCTCCGTCGGGAAGATGCTGCTGGCCTCCCTCCCCGAGCACGAGCTCTCCGCGCGTGTCCCGGAAGACGCCGATCTGGTCGCGATGACGCCCAACAGCATCACCCGGCCGGACGCCCTGCGCGAGGCCCTCGTGGAGATCCGGCAGCGCGGGGTCGCCGTGGAGCGCCGCGAGTCCAACCCGGACGTCTCCTGTGTGGCCGCGCCGGTGCAGGACCGCACCGGCCGGGTCGTCGCCGCGCTGTCCATCTCGGTGCCGATGATCCGCTGGAGCGACGAGCGCCGTGTCGAGCTGGAGCAGCTCGCCGCGAAGGGCGCCGCCGAACTGTCCGAGCGGCTCGGTCACCGGAGGATGCCGTGACCTACGCGTACGAGGTGGCGGTCCGGGCGGAGGCGACCCTCGGCGAGGGCCCGACGTGGGACGCGGCGGCCGGCCGGCTCCTCTGGATCGACATACTGGGCTCGCGGGTCAACACCTACGACCCGGTCTCGGGCCGTCGTACCTCCCGCACCACCGAACAGCACGTGGGCGCGGTCAAGCCGCGCGCGGACGGCGGCGTCGTCCTCAACCTCCGGGACGGCGTCGGCCTCCTGGACCCCGACGACACCTTCCGCTGGCTGCGCCACGAGCCCGTCCCCGGCCGCCGCGCCAACGACGCCGCCGTCGCACCCGACGGCTCCCTGTGGGCCGGAACCATGCGCTACGACGAGGCGCCCGGCGGCGGCACGCTGTCCCGGATCACCGGCGACGGCACGGCCGACGTCGTCCTCGACGACGTGGCGGTGAGCAACGGCACGGGCTGGAGCCCCGACGGCCGGCTGATGTACTACATCGACTCGCCGACCCGCCGCGTCGACGTCTTCGACTTCGCCGACGGCCGACCCCTGAACCGGCGCCCGCTGGTGGAGATCGAGGAGGGCGCGGGCTTCCCCGACGGCCTCACGGTCGACGCCGACGGCTGCGTGTGGGTGGCGCTGTGGGACGGCGGGGCGGTACGCCGCTACACGCCGGGCGGCGAACTGGAGCGCGTCATCGACCTGCCCACCCCCCGCGTGACGGCCTGCGCGTTCGGCGGCGCCGACCTGACCGACCTGTACATCACGACAGCCCGCGTGGGCTTGTCCGCGCCGCACCCGGTGGCGGGGTCGCTGCTGGTGGTGCCGGGCGTGGGGAAGGGGCTGACGCAACCGGCGTTCGCGGGCTGAGCCCCGTCGGCACCGGGCCGGTCGCGTAGCCCGGCACAGCTTGCTGCCACGCCTGACCGGCCCGGAAGCCGCCCCGGCGGCAGACAGCCCACGGCTCGAGGGGCGTCACGCCAACTCCGGCCCGCTGCGGCGGCCGCGCCTCTGCGGTGTGCGAGCAGCAGCCCAGGTGGCCGAACCGCGCGGGGCCTGGCGGCCGGCCGTTGGCGTCTCGGGTCGCAGACGGCGCGCGGCTCGAGGCGTCACGTCAATCCGGCCCGCTGCGGGGGCTGCGCTTCTGCGGTGCGGGAGGTGCCCCGGCGGCTGAACGGAGCGCGGCTTGGCGGCATGGGCTGTCCGTCGTCTCGGGTGGCAGACTGCCTGCCGCTCGAGGGGCGTCACGCCAGTCCGGCCCGCTGCGGGGCCGCGCTTCTGCGGTGCGGGAGGCATGGCCGTTGGCCGTCTTGGTGGCAGACGGTCCGCGGCCCGACGGGCGGCCCGCTGCGGGGGCCGCGCCTGGCTCGTGCGGGAGGTGCCCCGGTGGTTGCACCGCGCGCGGCCCGGCGGCATGGGCTGTCCCTCGTCTCGGCGGTGGACAGCCCGCGGTCGTGCCAGCCCGGTCGCCGACCGTGCGCGGCTCGCCGGGCCGCGGCTTGGCGAGCGTCACGCCAGGCCGGCCGCCTTTCGCTCCATCTCTGTCAGCGGTGGTCCGTTCAGCGCGGGCTTGAGCGGGCCCAGCGCCGCCGCCAGCAGCACCGACGGAGCCAGCAGCACCGCCGCCCCCCGTTCGAGCGACGTCACGTCGGTCACCCGGCGGGCGATCCGGCCGTTGCCCGTGGCCGTGTACATGAGCCGGTCGACGTACCCGGCCAGGAGCCGGTCCCTGAGCGTGGGGCCGTCCTCCGTGGCGCCCGGATAGAACACGTCCTGGCCTGTCGCGAGGTCCCAGGCCGCGCCGACCGGCCGGGCCACCACCTTCTGGACCCGCCGGGACAGTTTCGGCGCGCCCCATCCCTGACGCCGTACCACGTTCCGCAGGATCAGCGCGCTCTGCGCGCCGACCGCCAGGCCGTGACCGTAGAGCGGGTTGAACGCGGCCAGGGCGTCGCCGAGGACGGTGAAGTTCTCGGGCCAGACCGGCATCCGCTCGAAGAAATGGCGGCGGTTGAGGGTCGTGCGGGTGACCGACACGTCGGACAGCGGCTCGGCCTGCTCCAGCAGTTCGCCGATCACCGGGTGCCGCAGCTCCTCGCGGGCGAACCGCACGAAGTCCTCGCCCGCGGCGGAGGGTTCGCCGCCGCGGGTGCCGTTCAGGGTGACGATCCACCGGCCGTTCTCGATGGGCAGCAGGAAGCCCGCCCGGCCCGGGACCCCGTCCCGGAGGTCGGGCTGCACGTTGACGACCGGGTAGCCGTCCCGGGCAGGTTCCGGCGCGAGGTAGAGACGGCTGGCGTACACCAGCCCGGAGTCGACCTCGCGGCGCTCCGCCTCGGGCAGCCCGAGGGCCGTGAGCCACCGGGAGGCCCCGGAGCCGCGGCCCGTGGCGTCGACGACCAGGCCGGCCTCGACGACCCGTTCGCCCTCGTCGCGCACGCGCACCCGCACCCCGGTGACGGCAGCCGCCGTACCCACGAGACCCAACACCTCGGCCCCGTCGACCAGTTGGATCCGCTCGTCCGTGAGGACCTGCGCGCGGATCGTCGCGTCCAGCAGGTCACGGCCGGCCAGGATCACGTGGTGGGACTCGGGCCAGCGCCGGAACCAGCCCTGCGAGCCCAGGACGACCATGTCCGTGGTGACCGGCGCCCGGCGCGCCCCGGCCGCCCGGAGTGCCCCGGTGACACCCGGCAGCAGCTCCTCCACCGCCCGCACGCCGCCCGACCACAGCATGTGGGCGTGCCTTGCCTGCGGCAGACCCTTGCGGGGCTCGGCACCCTCGGGCAGTACGTCGCGTTCGACGACGACGACCCGGTCGGCGAACTCCGCCAGTGCGCGTGCCGCGAGCATGCCCGTGTGGGAGCCCCCCAGGACGACGGCGGTTCTCGCGGGGGTGGGTGGTTCAGTCATGCGCGGACACGCTCTCTGCCGGGGCGGCGGCGCGGGTGCGCACCGCCAGGATGTCGTCGGGGCTGCGGAGGGCTTCGGAGACGGCCTGGATCTCCCGCAGCAGATACGTGGTGTCCGGCTCGGAGGGCTGCTCGTCGCGGGCGGCGTCCGGCGCCGCCTCCGCGGACCGCTCACCCGAGACGGCGTCCACGATCGTCACGGCGGCGGCGAGGGCCTGTGCCCGGCCGCGCTCGAAGCCGAGGGCGACGGCGGCGTCGTAGGACCGGGTGCGCAGGTCCTCGTCGAGGTGCCGGGCCAGGTGGAGCAGCCCGTCGCGGATGAACGTCTCGCGGCGGATCAGGCGCAGTTCGGCGGTGGCGCGCAGCGTGAAGGGCTCGCGGCCGCCCGTCGCGGTCCGCATCAGCAGGTAGAGGGGCCGCAGGCGCCGGTGGCGGTCCCGCAGGCGCCAGCGCTCCTGAAGGTACTGGCCGGCGTGCGGGACGATGAAGCCGACCGCGACCAGGGTGGCGGCGACGCAGGCCGCCGACGGCGCCACGTTGGTGGACAGCCAGTCCAGGTCGTGGCCGGTCCAGCGGGCGATCACGGCGGTGAGCTTGGCCGCGGCGAAGAACAGGTTCGTCGTGAAGCCGACACCCAGCAGTCTCAGCCCCCAGCGCAGCCAGGCGTCGAGGCCGTCGGTGCGGATCCAGTTCCAGACGAGCCGGGCCGTGACCGTGGAGGCGACCGTGTGCGCGGTCAGGTAGAGCACGATCTGCTCGCGCATGAACGGCGTGTTGGCGTAGTACGTGTCCAGGTCCCGCAGCCGCTCCACGGGGGTGTCCGCGAGCGCGAAGAGCACCCACAGGGCGACGATCACCCCCGCGTAGACGGAGACGACCCAACGGGTGGCGCGGCGGGTGCGGTGCGCGCGGTCGGTGAGGCCGTTGCGCCAGGCGATGATCAGCAGCAACCAGGACGCGCAGAGCGTGGTGAGCAGGGAGTACACCCAGGGCGACGAGATGTTCGGGACGCCGGTGACCCGGTTGGTCCAGGCGATGGTGCCCGGGGCGGCGAACACGAACACCGCGCAGGCGAACAGCAGCAGGCCGCCGACGGCACGCAGCAGCGGGTCCCGCCACATCTTGACGATGCTGGGCAGCTTGATCGCCAGGGCGGCGGTCAGGACCGCGGTCGGGAGCCAGAAGGAGATGTGCACCCCGCCGAGGAGACGGGACGGGTCCAGCGCGAGAGCTGCCGGGCCCGCCGCCAGGTGCGGGGACACCGGTGCGAAGGCGGTGATCACCGCGCCGTACCTCCGCGTCCGCGGTAGCCCATGGACCGCTGCACCGGGTCGAGGGGCGCGCCCGGGTCCCCGTCGCGGGAGAGCAGGGGCCGGAAGACGGCGGCCAGGCGGTGGCCGAAGTCGTCGGCCTCGGACTCGTCCCGCTGCCGGGAGCCGTCACGGGCGGCCACGGTCAGGGCCACGTCCTTCCAGCCGGGCTGCTCGGCCAGGGCGTGCGCCGCCGCCGTACCGGCCACGTGGTGGTGGGTGTGCGCGGCGTTCATGTGCCACAACTCGTGTCCGAGGATGACCAGTTGCTGCATGGCCTCGGCCCGTTCCTCGACGATGACGAGGTCGAAGTCCTGGAACTCCACCCACAGGCCGGTGACTTCGATCTCGTCGGGGAACCGCTCGAAGCGCAGTTCGAGGGGCCGGCCGCCGCGGCGGGCGCTCATCTCCTCGCACAGCGCGGCGCACAACTCGCGGACGTCGGAGGGGGGACGGGGTCTGGCGCGCAGGGCGGTGGCGAGGTCGGCCGCCAGGCCCCGCATCGTGGCGCCGCGCCGCGAACTCCGCAGCGCCGCGGCGATCCGGGACGCAGTCCTTCGCGCGCCCGCGATGTCCATCGCTCCCCCTTCTCACCGCCGTTCGGCGGCCCGTCCGAGATTACGCGCCCGGAACTGTCCGCGTCATGCGATCCCGCGACCGTTGTTCAACGGGGAACGATCACTTTCCGAAAGCCTTACCCGCCGCTTTTCGATACCGCTCATTTCTGTCCGACCCATTGACGCGCAAGCGCTTCGAACCTACGGTCCCGTTCGAAGTTACGGGCACCATTCGGCATACCGAACACAGTGAGGGCGGGGAATGGGACAACCTGGCCTGAATCGCAGGCAACTTCTGGCCGCTGCGGGCGGCCTGACGGTCGCGGGCAGCCTCGGCTTCGCGGCCCTCGGCACCGGCGCCGACGCACTCGCCTCCAGCGCCCGCACCCGCGTGCGCTACTGGAACCTCTTCAGCGGCGGCGACGGCGCCAACCAGGTCACCATGGTCGACGCCTTCCGCAAGGCGAACCCGGAGATCGCCGTCAAGGCCTCCACGCTCACCTGGGGCGGCCCCTACTACACCAAGCTCGCCATGGCCGCCGCCGGCAACCGCGCACCGGAACTCGCCGTCATGCACCAGGGCCGCGTGCCCGGCTTCGCGCCCGGCCGCCTCCTGGACCCCTGGGACATGGACCTGCTCGCCAAGTACGGCGTCCGCGAGTCCGACTTCAACCCCGTGCTGTGGCAACGCGGCATCGTGGACGGCAAGTTGTACGCCCTGCCCCTCGACATCCACGTCCAGCTGAACTTCTACCGCAAGGACGTGTGCGAGAAGGCCGGACTCCTCGACGCCGACGGCAGGCTGCCCGCCGCCGGCTCCACCGACGAGTGGTTCGAGATCCTCAAGGCGGCCAAGGGACGGCTGAGGAACGGTCAGCAGACCCTCGGCCTGCACGCCAACGACCAGAACTTCGCCTGGTGGTTCTTCGTCGCCTTCTACCAGCAGTTGGCCGGAACCTACTTCGACGACGACCGCACCGACGTCACCTTCGACACCGACAAGGCCACCGAGGTCCTGGAGTTCTTCCGCAAGCACGTCACCGACGGCTATGTGAACCCCGGTGAGACGGACGCCGAAGCCTTCCTCGGAGGATCGCCGTTCGTGTGGGAGGGCAACTGGTCGGTGCCGTACTTCAACGGCGAGAAGCTCCAGTACGGCGCTCAGCCGCTGCCCCCGGTCTTCGGCACCCCGGCCACGCACGCCGAGTCGCACTCCTTCGTGCTGCCCCACCAGTCCGACCGCGGCGGCGCCGCCAACGAGGCCGCGCACCTGCTCGCCGCCTACATGGTCACCCACGCCACCGCCTGGGCGGCCGGCGGTCACGTCCCCGCCTACCTCCCCACCTTCAAGGACCGGGCGTACCTCGAACTCGCCCCGCAGAACGAGTACTCCAGACCGGCCATGGACCACCCGGCCACCGAACCCCGCGTCTGGTTCGCCGGCTCCACCGGCATCCTCGCCCAGCGCGTCGGCCCGATCATCGCCGCCTCCAACCTCGGCTCCGCCAAACCGGACACCGCGGCCCGCCGGATGAAGTCGGCCCTGGAGCAACTGCTCGCCATGAAGAACCCGATGGACGGCCGCACCGCCGCCGAGGAGCTCACGGTCACGGGAGGCGCCGCATGAGCAGCACCACGACCACCCTCGCGCCCGCCCTGCGCCCCCGCACGGCCACCGCCGCCGAGTCCGCCCGGGTCCGCTGGGGCCGCCGCTTCCAGCACGGCGGCTGGTTCGTCGCCCCGTTCCTGATCCTCTACGGCCTCTTCGTCATCGTGCCGGTCGCCCGCGGCCTCTACCTCAGCCTGACCGACGCCAACATCTCCGGCGACCACACCAGCTTCATCGGCCTCGACAACTACCGGGAGGCACTGAAGGACGACCTCGTCTGGTCGTCGCTGTGGCACAGCGTCCAGTTCACCCTGTACGTCGTCCCGGCGATCGTCGTCGTGGCCCTCCTGATGGCGTTGATCGCCCACCACACCGTGCACTTCAAGTGGCTGTGGCGGCTCTGCTTCTTCGCGCCCTTCCTGCTGCCGTCGGCCGTCATCGGCAACCTGTGGTGGTGGCTGTTCCAGCCCGTCAACGGCATGGTCAACCACGTCCTCGGCCTGGAAACCCCCTGGCTCACCCAGAAGTCCACCGCCATGCTCGCCGTGGTCATCGCGACCCTGTGGTGGACGGTCGGCTTCTCGTTCCTCCTCTACCTGGCGGCCCTCCAGGCCATCCCCCACCACCTCTACGAGGCCGCCGAGCTGGACGGGGCGGGCGCCTTCCAGCGCCTGGCCCACATCACCGTGCCCAACCTGCGCAACATCACCGGCCTGGTCCTCGCCCTGCAGATCCTCGCCTCACTCCAGGTCTTCGACCAGGCCGTCGTGATGTACCAGTTCGGCCCGGGCCCCGAGGAGTCGACGCGCACCTTCGTCCAGTACACCCTCGAACAGGGCTTCACCAGCTACCGCGTGGGCTACGCCTCCGCGATCTCCTTCATCCTGTTCCTCATCATCGCCGTGGTCGCCCTCGGTCGGATGTGGCTGCTGCGCAACCGCGAGGAGGGAACCTCCCGATGACGACGCCGACTCCTGTCGTACGCAAGCCCCGAAGCACCTGGACGCCGGCACAGATCGCCCTGACGATCGTCGCCCTGGCCCTGTCCGCGGTCTGGGTCGCCCCGATGGTCTGGGCCCTGTCGACGTCCCTGAAGAGCCCCACCGAGTCGGTGATGTCCCCGCACTGGATCCCGGACGACCTCACCTTCGAGGCCTGGAAGGGCGTCATCGACGCGGGCAACATCCCCAACTGGTTCGTGAACTCCGTCGTCGTCTCCGTCTGCGTCACGTTCATCGTGCTGCTCACCGCCTCGCTCGCGGCCTACGGCTTCGCGCGCACCGAGTTCCGCGGCAAGTCCGCCCTGATGGCCCTCACGATGGCGGGCCTGATGTTCTCCCCGGCGATCCTCGGCGTCCCGCTCTTCACCACCGTGCAGGCGCTCGGGATGGTCGACACCTACTGGGGCATGATCCTCCCGCAGTGCGCGCCGGCCGCGATGGTCTACATCCTCTACAAGTTCTTCCAGTCGCTGCCGCGGGAACTGGAGGAGGCCGCCTTCATCGACGGCGCCGGCCGCTGGCGGATCTTCTTCACCATCGTCCTGCCCCTGTCCAAGCCGTCGCTGTCGGCCGTCGGGATCTTCACCTTCATCGCGTCCTGGAACAACTTCATCTGGCCCTACATGGTGACCAACAACCCCGACCTGATGACCATGCCGAACGGCATCGCCACCGTGCAGAACGCCTTCGGCATCGTCTGGCCCCAGCTCATGGCCGGCGGCCTCCTCGCGGGCCTTCCGCTGATCGTCGTGTTCGTCTTCTTCCAGAGCCAGATCGTGCGGGGCGTGGCCCACACGGGTCTGGCGGGTCAGTAAGGAGCCCTGGTGCCGAAGCGCTTCAGACTCGCGGCCCTGCTCGCCGCGGCCGTGGTCGCCCTGCTGCCGAACACGGCCCGCGCCGACGTGACGTACCCGGACCCGCAGACCGTCACCGGCCAGCAGATCATCCACGACCCGACCGTCATCCGCCTCAGGTCCGGCGGCTACGTCGCCTATTCGACCGGCGGTGTGATCGGCGCCCGCGTCTCCGCGGACCGGGTCCACTGGGACGACGCGGGCAACGCCTTCGCCGAGCCGCCGAGCTGGTGGTACGAGTACAACGACACCGGCGACCCCTGGGCCCCCGACATCTCCTACCGGGCGGGCAGGTACTGGCTCTACTACGCCGTCTCCTCCTGGGGCACCAACCACTCCGCGATCGGCGTCGCCACCTCCCCGACCGGCCTCCCCGGCACCTGGACCGACCACGGCAAGGTCTTCACCTCCGAGACGACCGACACCTGGAACGCCATCGACCCGGCGATCGTCCGGGCGGACGGCCGGCTGTGGATGTCGTTCGGCTCGTACTGGACGGGCATCCGGATGGTCGAGCTGAACCCGAGGACGGGCAAGGCGGTGCCGGACACCACGGTCCACCACCTGGCCACCCGCCCCGACGCGCCGTACGCCGTCGAGGGCCCCTACATCGTCAAGCACGGCCGCCACTACTACCTCTTCGCCTCGTACGACGCCTGTTGCTCCGGCGTGAACTCGACGTACAAGATCAGGGTGGCCAGGTCGACGAAGGTGACGGGCCCGTACGTCGACAGCACGGGCAAGCCCATGCTGGAGGGCGGCGGCGACCTGCTCCTCGCCGGCCACGGCAGATACGTGGGACCAGGAGGCCAGTCGGTGTTCACCGACCGAGGCCGGGCCTGGCTGGCGTACCACTACTACGACGCAGAGGACAACGGCACACCGAAGCTGGGGCTGAACAAGCTGAACTGGACAAAGGACGGCTGGCCCAAGCTGTCTTAGGGGCGCGGGGCTGCGTCAATTTGCGGCTCCGCCGCGTGGGCGCGACCAGCCACACACGACCCGCACCCGGCGACGAGACGGAACCACCCCGAAAGGACCCCATGAGCACGACCGCCCGCTTCACCCTCGACCCCGCCTTCACCGTCGGCGAGGTGAACCCCCGCCTCTTCGGCTCCTTCGTCGAACACCTCGGCCGCTGCGTCTACACCGGCATCTTCGAACCGGGCCACCCCTTGGCCGACGAGGACGGCATCCGCACCGACGTCCTGGACCTGGTCCGCGAACTCGGCGCGACGGCCATCCGCTATCCCGGCGGCAACTTCGTCTCCGGCTACAAGTGGGAGGACTCCGTCGGCCCGGCGGAGGACCGCCCCCGCCGCCTGGACCTGGCCTGGCACTCCACCGAGACGAACCGCTTCGGCCTCTCCGAGTACATCGCCTTCCTCCGCAAGCTCGGCCCGCAGGCCGAACCCATGATGGCCGTCAACCTCGGCACCCGCGGCGTCGCCGAGGCCCTGGAACTCCAGGAGTACGCCAACCACACCTCCGGCACCGCCCTCGCCGAGCAGCGCATCGCCCACGGCGACAAGGACCCCTTCGGCATCAGGCTGTGGTGCCTGGGCAACGAGATGGACGGCCCCTGGCAGACCGGCCACAAGACGGCCGAGGAGTACGGCCGGATCGCCGCGGAGACGGCCCGTGCGATGCGCCAGATCGACCCGAGCGTGGAACTGGTCGCCTGCGGCTCCTCCAGCCAGAGCATGCCGACCTTCGCCGAGTGGGAGGCGACGGTCCTCAAGGAGGCGTACGACCTCGTCGACTACATCTCCCTGCACGCCTACTACTGGCCGGAGAACGGCGACGTCGACTCCTTCCTCGCCTCCGCCGTCGACATGGAGTCCTTCATCGACAACGTCGTCGCGACCGCCGACCACGTGGGCGCGACGCTCAAGTCGAAGAAGCGGATCAACCTGTCCTTCGACGAGTGGAACGTCTGGTACCTGCCCGAGTGGGAGGAGCACGCGAAGACCTTCCAACAGGACGACTGGCCCGAGGCCCCGCGCCTGCTGGAGGACAACTACAGCGTCACGGACGCGGTCGTCTTCGGCTCACTGCTCATCGCCCTCCTCCGGCACGCCGACCGCGTCACCGTCGCCTGTCTCGCCCAGCTCGTCAACGTCATCGCCCCGATCATGACCGAGCCTGGCGGCCCGGCCTGGCGGCAGACGACGTTCTTCCCGTTCGCGCAGGCCTCGAAGTACGGCCGGGGCCAGGTACTCGACGTGCGGGTCGACTCGCCGAAGTACGAGACGAAGAAGTACGGCGAGACCGACCTCCTGCACGCCACCGCGGTGCGCGCGGAGGACGGCACGGTCACCGTCTTCGCGGTCAACCGCAGCCGGTCCGACGCGCTGCCTCTCGAAGTCGCCCTGAGCGGCCTCGACCTGTCCTCGGTCGTCGAGCACAGCGCCCTCGCGGACACCGACCCGGACGCCCGCAACACGCTCGACGACCCCGAGCGCGTCGCCCCGCACCCGGTCGAGGGCACGGCCCTGACGGACGGCACGCTGACCGCCGTACTGGAACCGCTGTCCTGGAACGTGATCCGGCTGGCGTAGGACGCACAGCACTCGGGTCGTCAGCGGCCGGGGGAGTCCACCGGTGTCACCGGCACTCCTCCGGCCGCCGCTCCGAGCAGCGTCAGGCGTACGTCCCGCAGGCCCGACGGTGTGGTCCCGTCGGACAGGACCGCCAGGGCGAGGGTGTTGGTGCCACGTGTGCGCAGGATCCCGTTCGGCAGGACGAAGGTGTGCTGCGGGCCCACGTCGTTGATGTACTGGCCCATGTTCCAGCCGTTGAGGAAGATCTGGACACGGTAGGCCCGGTCCGGGTCGTCGTCGAGGGTGAGCCCGATCGAGGCGTCGGTCCCGGCGTCGACGGCCAGCCGGAAGGTCTTCCGGTACCAGGTGACGCCCTGGCCGTGGTCGGCGTGCGGGAGGTCCACCCGCTTCCACTCGCCGTCCGCGAACCCGGGCAGGTGCCAGCCCTCCCGCTCCCCGAACAGCCCGCCGTTGTTCAGCGGCCCGCGCACCGGGTCGGGCTCGCCCGCGCCCTGCAGCCGCCAGCTCACCTCCGGCTTCGGAGAGGTCCCCTCGAAGGTGACCGCCGTGAGACCGCGCGCCACCTTGTGCGCGTCGTCCGCCGCACCGTCCTGGTCGTGCTGCATGCGGCGGACGAGGACGGACAGGACGTGGGTGTCGGCGCCCCCCACGCGGAGCTTCTCGCGGAGCTTTCGGGAGAGGGTGAAGGTGGCCGTCTCCGCCCAGCTGCCCTGCCCCACGGTGTCCTTGTCCGGCACCGGCATGCGGTGCGTGCCCAGCGGTGTCCCGTCCAGCCAGGCCATCAGCAGGCCCTGCGTGCCCGTGCTGTACGAGAGGGAGACCGATTCGACACCGGATGCGCCGGTGAAGCGTCCCCGGTACCAGACGTCGCCGTAGTGGAAGCCGTAGTCGTCCGCGAAGAGGACGGGCTGTCCCGCGGGCACGGGCGTGATGCTGAACGACGTCTTCTTGTCGGCGACCTTCCACGCCGAGTCGTCGAAGTCCGGCTCGGACTCGGGGTCCTCCGTGCGTCGCCGCCAGCCGGAGTCCAGGGCGGGCAGCGCGACCGGGCCCACGCCGGGCAGCAGTCGCTCGGCCAGCAGGCTGCCGGTGACGCTGAGCCGGGTGCGCAACGGGCGCCGGTTCCAGGTGACTTCGCCGGTACCGCGCGGTCCCCACACCTCCAGGCCGGTCTCGCCCTTCGTGTCGCCGGTCACGTGCACCGTGCCGCCGCGCACGGTCACGTCGCGCACCAGCGCCGGGCCGTACACCAGCACCGTGCCCGACGGGGTGTCGTACGGCCACAGCCGCAGGGCCGTCGCCTCGTCGGCGAAGAGCAGCAGCAGCGGCCGTTCGGTCCCGGCGGCCTCGACCCTGACCCGGGTCAGCCCGCCGATGCCGAGGGGCGCGGTCACCCGCAGCAGACCGCGGTCGTAGATCCACGCGGCCTCGGTGTCCAGCCGCGTCGCCTCCACGTCCTGCGCGCTCTCCAGCGCGATCTGCGCCATGTCGCCGTACCGCCCCGCGAAGAGGGCGATGTCCTGCCGTCCCGCCGTGAGGCAGAACATGGGCTGCACGGTGGTGTACCGCAACTTCCGGCGTCCCAGGGCCAGTTCGGTGGTCAGCAGCAGCGCGTCCCGGGCCGGGACGGTGAACGCCACCTCGATCCCGGCGTCCGGCATGGTCGAGGAGATGTCCTCGTCGGTGTCGTTGCGCACGACGTAGACATGGGAGCCGGTGTCGGGATTGGTGAGGTGGTACACCTTCAGCCGGTCGTCCGTCGCCCTCACCTGCGGGGCCCGGTCCAGCTTCGCGAAGTCCGGGACGCGTTGCAGCAGATGCCCGAGCTGGTGCATCGGCGCCAGCTTGGAGGTGGGGTTGCGTCCCTCGTCGATGGCCGCCCCGTAGTCGTACGACGTGTAGACGGCCGGCGCGGGCAGCCAGCCCCAGGAGGTGCCGCCGAAGGTCATGTAGACGTTGTTCAGCGTGATGCCGTTGGCGAGGTTGGTGAGGTGGAAGCGCCGCTCGTACGCCGCGTCCCGGGTCCGCCGCGCCTCGGCGTACCCCTTGCCCCGGAAGGTGGAACCGCCCCACGGATCGAACCAGCCCCCGCCGAACTCGGGAAGGAAACCGGGCGTCCTCGGGCTGGCGGTGGCCCCGCCCTGGCTGCCGCCGACGCCGAAGTGCCCCCAGTCCGGCGGCACTCGGGCGGGATCGGGATACCCGTCGAAGCCGTACAGCCAGCGCCCCGTCTCGCCCCCGCTGTCGAACGACCCGGGAATCCAACTGCCGTTCCTGCCCTTGTCGTTGTGGAACAGCGGTACGTCGATCCCGTCGGCCCGCACCTTCTTGTACAGGTGGGACATGTACTCCCGCCCGATCGGGTCGCCGGTGAAGGAGTCGTACTCGTTCTCGATCTGGTAGAGCAGGACCGTGCCCGTGCCCCGGGTGAACTGGTGCCGGGCGGCGATCGCGTTCACCTCGGTCAGCCACTCGTCGGCGTACTTCAGGTAGGCCGGGTCGGAGGTGCGGGCCCGGCCCCCGGTCGCCGTGAGCCAGCCGGGGAAGCCGCCGCCGTCGACCTCCGCGTTGATGTACGGGCCCGGGCGCAGGACGACGTACAGGCCGGTCTCCGCGGCCGTGCGCAGGAACAGGTCGAGGTCGCGGACGCCCGTGAAGTCGTACTCGCCGGGCGCGGGGGAGTGGTAGTTCCAGGCGACGTACGCGCTGACCGCGTTGTACCCGTGCGCGCGCATCTTCTGCAGGACGTCCCGCCACAGCGAGGGGCTCGGCAGCCGGAACGGGTGCATCTCGCCCGACCACAGCACGAGCCGTCTGCCGTCGACGAGCAGCGAGTACCGGTCGAAGCCGACCGAGTGGCGGCGGCGGTCGGCGGCCGGCGGGCCCGGGGCGGGCCCCGTGGGCACGCTGCGGGACACGGGGGCGTTCGTCGCGAAGCCGCCGCTGCCGTTCAGCGCGAGGCCGAGCGCCGTGGTGCCGGCGAGGGCGCTGAAAGTACGTCTGCTGAGCCCCAAGGGAGCGCCTCCTGTTGTGCTGGTCGTCCGCGACCGGGGGTGCTGGGTCATTCTGTACGGTCGGACGCCGCACAATTGTCGTATGAGGATCTCTGCGCGGGCGGACTACGCGGTACGGGCGGTGCTGGAGCTCGCCGTACGACAGGACGGCGGACCGGTGAAGGCGGAGACCGTCGCGGCCGTCCAGGGCATTCCGCACAAGTTCCTGGAAGGCATCCTCGGCGACCTGCGGCGCGGCGGCATCGTCGACAGCCGGCGCGGCGGGGGCGGCGGTTACCGGCTGGCCCGCGAGGCCACCGCGATCACGGTCGCCGACGTCATCCGCGCAGTCGACGGGCCCATCGTGTCGGTGCGCGGCGAACGGCCCACCGGCCTCGCGTACACCGGATCGGCCCAGCCCCTGCTGCCGCTGTGGATCGCGCTGCGCGCCAACGTCCGCAGGATCCTGGAGGGCGTCACCATCGCCGACATCGCGGCGGACGCCCTGCCCGAGCCGGTACAGCGGTTGGCGGCCGAACCGGCCGCCTGGGAGAACCCCTGAGCCCGTGAGCGCTCCGCATTCGGGTCTCAGGTTCCACCCAGAATGACGACCCGGGGTCACGTCCCGTTCATCCCCACTCACCCAGTAGGAAACCCAGGAAGCCCAGGAAGCCCAGGAAGCCCAGGAAGCCCAGGAAGCCCAGGAAAACCGGGAAACCCGGGAAGCCCGGGAAACGACGGGACGACCCCTGCGCACGCTGCTTCTGCTCGCCCTCGCGGGCCTCGGCGCCCGGCGCGTGGACGGCAGCCTCGGCATGGCCCACGGCGTCACCTCCACCACCCTGCTGCCGGCGCCGGGCACCAAGGTGTGAACGGGTCGGGGTGAATGGCCGGAGTTCGACCTGTCCGTGACAGGTCGGGGCTCCCTACGATGCGATCGCCCCGCGTCTCCACAGCAACTGCACAGAGTCTCCACAGGGTTGGAATCCGGAGCCGGGGCGCATCCACCCCCCACCGATCCCACCGAAAGGGAGAGACAGTGGCCACTGGCCTGCTCCTGGGTGGCGCGATCACCGCGCTCCTCACCGCCGCACTGCCCGCGCAAAGCCCGTCCTCCGGGTTCGAGGACCCGCCCCCGGACAAGATCGTCATCAAGGTCGCCACGGTGAACGGCTCCGGCTGTCCGCAGGGCACGGCCGCGGTGGCCGTCTCCGAGGACAACACCGCCTTCACTGTGACCTACAGCGACTACCTCGCCCAGGCCGGCGGCAACTCGGACCCCACGGCCTTCCGCAAGAACTGCCAGCTCAACCTGCTCGTCCACGTCCCGCAGGGCTTCACGTACGCCGTCGCCAGCGCGGACTACCGCGGCTTCGCCGCACTCCAGTCCGGGGCGAGCGCCGTCCAGAGAGCCTCGTACTACTTCCAGGGCTCGTCGAGCACGGTGTACAAGAGCCACCCCTTCACCGGCCCCCTCAACGACAACTGGCAGGCCACCGACACGACGGACTGGGCCCAACTGGTCTGGGCGCCCTGCGGAGTCCAGCGCAACTTCAACATCAACACCGAGCTCCGCGTGACGGCCGGCAGCCAGGCGCCGGGCAAGGTCAGCTTCATGACGATGGACTCGACGGATGGCGACATCAGCACGGTGTACCACCTGGCGTGGAAGGAGTGCCCGGAGTCGTGACGAGGTGCCGCGGTGGCCCCGTGAGCGGCGGGGCCACCGCGGTCGGTCCGTGACGTGCGTGAGGAGGTCGGCCCAGGCGGCGCCTCGACGTTCCTCCGGACCCTCGGGCCCTGGGGGACCGCACGTCCGGCGTACCGTCCCCCAGGGCACCTTGGGGCGGGCAGTCGCGTCAGTTCTGCTCGACGCCCAGGGTGAGCGAGCCGGCGTAGCCGGCGGAGGGTGAGCTGCCCAGGGCGGTGAGGGTGAGGAGGCCGGACGCGGCGCCTCCCTCGTCGTAGATGGAGTCCTGGGCGAGGGTGGTGCGGGGGACCGTGTTGGCAGAGTACGGCGCGAGGGCGCCGACCCGGACCGTGACCGTCTCGTCGAAGAAGAGCTGCCCGGTGTGCAGTTCCTGGCCGCCGGTGAACGAGCCGTCCGAGGTCAGGGTGACGTCCGTGTGCACCTTGATGTGGATGTGGACGCAGCGGCCGCGGTACCAGCCCGGGTAGACGGTCGTGATGCTCGCGACGCCGCTGGAGTTCGTCAGCACGCCGCCGCGCAGGAAGGTGCCGTTGTCGGGCTCGTCGTGGCCGTTGTTGCCGACGAAACCGGAGTACTCGCCGAGCGCGTCGCAGTGCCAGATCTCGACGAGGGCGTCGCCCAGGGGGACGCAGGTGTCGTCGTCGACGACGGTGAGTGTCAGCCGGAGGGGGAAGCCGGTCTTGTCCTCGCTGATGTCGGAGCGGACGTACTGTCCGTCGAGGTAGTAGGGGCCTTCGGTCATCTCCTTCGTGAGGGTGCAGACCGCCGCGGCGGCGGCAGGGACCGCGGCGGCCGGGTCGGTGGCGGGGGCCTCGGGGGCCGCGCCCACGGCCAGGGTCGCGGCGGTCGCGCCGGTGGCGATCAGCACGGTGCGGCGCCGGACGAGGGCTGCTTCTGCTCTGCTGTTCGGAGAGGTGTCTGTCATGAACACGGCACCGTAGAAGCGGATCCTGTCTGCCTGCTGTCAGTCGGGTAAAGCGACAATCCGTCAAGTCCCTTGCGAGACAGCCCGTCGGGACGGGTGGGGCGAGGTAGCGTGGCGACCTAAAGGGATGAAACAGGTCAAAAGCTTCGAAGGGTTTCGCATGGGAGTACGAATGAGGCTGACCGGACGCGTCGAACAGCGCATCGCCAAGGACTTCCCCGGCCGCGACGGCCGGGTCGTGGAGGAACTCCTCGCCGAACTCGTCCACCACCTCACCGAGCGCGGCGACGGCGAGGACAAGGAACGCATCGCCGCCGCGACCCTCCTGTGCAGCCACGGCCGCATGGACCGTCTCCTCGACGCCCTGCAGCTGGCCAAGGAGGACTGGCGCGATGTGCTGGTGGGGGCGGGGCTGGCGGACGCGGGCTGGAGGGAGCGGTTGGAGGCGGATTTCGGTCCGGGGGCGTGAGGAGGGCCTCGCCGCGGTCGTGACAGAGGAGGTTCTGTACCCGGGGAGCGACTACTGGGGCTGCGCGGACCATTGACGCGCAAGGGGTTCGATTCTACGGTCCGTCCGAAGTTCTGATCGGTGATCGAAATACCGAACGGACCGTATCCCCCCGCAAGGAGGCCTCGCGTGAGCCGCACCTCCCGTACGTCCCGCAGAACCGCACTCCTCGCCGTCCCCGCCGCCGTCCTGCTCGCCCTCATACCGAGCAGCGCGTCCGCGTACCCCAATCCCGGCCGGGTCACCGGCGACGTGGTCGTGCACGACCCGACGATGATCCGCACCTCCGCCGGCCGCTACCTGCTGTACGGCACCGGCGGCGGCCTCGACTACAAGACCTCCACCGACCGGACCGCCTTCACCGGCGGTGCCGACGCCTTCTCCGCCAAGCCGGGCTGGTGGTCGTCGTACGCCACCGAGGCCTGGGCGCCCGACATCTCCTACCAGGGCGGCAAGTACCTCATGTACTACGCCGTCTCGACCTTCGGCTCGAACAGGTCCGCCATCGGACTGGCGACCTCGACGACCGGGCTGCCCGGCTCCTGGACCGACCAGGGCACCGTCTACACCTCCACCACCTCCAGCGACTACAACGCCATCGACCCGAACCTCTTCGTGGACGGCGACGGCAAGTGGTGGCTGTCCTTCGGCAGTTGGTGGACCGGGATCAAGATGATCCAGATCAACCCCGCCACCGGCAAGCAGCTCTCCTCCAACACCACCCGCTACTCGCTCGCCTCCCGCCCCACCGGGACCAAGGCCGTCGAAGCCCCGTACATCGTCAAGCGGGGCGGCTACTACTACCTCTTCGCCTCGTACGACACCTGCTGCGCCGGCACGAGCTCGACGTACAAGGTCAAGGTCGGCCGGGCCACCGGTGTCACCGGGCCGTACTACGACAAGAACGGCGTCTCGATGACGAACAACGGCGGGACGCCCGTGCTGGAGACCCACGGCAGCGTCATCGGCCCCGGCGGCCAGTCGATCATGAACGACTCCGACGGGGACCTGATCGTCTACCACTACTACGACGGCAACGACAACGGGACGCCCAAGCTGGGCGTCAACCTACTGAACTGGAGCACCGGATGGCCCGTCGCATACTGACCCTGCTGGCAGCCCTGCTGCTGGCCCTGTCGCTCGGACAGTCGTCCGCGAGCGCGGCGTCGTTCACCAACGCGATCAAGACGCAGAAGGGCGCCGACCCCTGGATCTCGTTCTACAACGGCAACTACTACATGGTGACGACCAGTTGGACCGACGTCATCACCCTGCGCAAGTCGGCCACCCTCGCCGGTCTGGCCACCGCGCCCAGCGTCCAGGTGTGGAAGGGCGACGCCGCCTCCCCGGGCTTCAACACCTGGGCGCCCGAGCTCCACTTCCTCAACGGCCGCTGGTACCTGTACTACGTCGCCGGACAGAACGTCTCCGACTACAACCCGACGCAGCGCACCCACGTCCTGGAGAGCGCGGGCTCGGATCCGATGGGCCCGTACACCTACAAGAACCAGCTCAACTCCGCCTGGATGCTGGACCCGACGGTCGCCACCATCAACGGGCAGCTGTACCTGTTCGGCAGCGCGAGCGGAGGAGGCACACAGAACCTCGTCGCGGCGCGGATGTCCAACCCGTACACCCTCGCCACCGGCTTCTCCACCATCTCCACGCCGACCAACTCCTGGGAGAGGTCCGGCGGTACGGTCAACGAAGGGCCGGAGATCCTCCAGCGCGGCGGGAAGACGTTCCTGATCTACTCGGCGAGCGGCTGCTGGACCCCCGACTACAAGCTCGGCCAGCTCACCCTCACCGGCTCCGATCCGCTCGCCGCGTCCTCCTGGACGAAGAAGTCCACCCCCGTGTTCCAGCGGAACGACGCGGCCGGGGTCTACGGGCCGGGCCACAACGGCTTCTTCACCTCGCCGGACGGCACCGAGAACTGGATCGTCTACCACGCCAACGACTCCGCCTCCGACGGCTGCGACAACGGGCGTACGACCCGGGCGCAGAAGTTCACCTGGAACGCGGACGGCACGCCGAACCTCGGTACGCCGGTCGCGCTCGGGGCGAGCATGACCGGACCGTCCGGTGAGCCGTCCGCCGCCTCGACGACGTACACCATCAGCAACCGCAACAGCGGCAAGTGCCTGGACGTCGCCGGGAGTTCGACGGCCGACGGTGCCAATGTCCAGCAGTACACGTGCAGCGGCGGCAACAACCAGAAGTGGCGGATCGAGGACCAGGGTGACGACACCAGCCGGCTCGTCAACGTGGCCACCGGCAAGGTGCTCGACACCGCCGACTGCTCGTCCGCCGACGGTGCCGACCTGCGGCAGTGGTCCTGGCTGAACAACACCTGCCAGCGGTTCCGGTTCCTGGCCACCGACAGCGGCTACGTCCGCATCGTGAACCAGGCCACCGGCAAGGTCGCCGACGTCGCGAACTGCTCCACCGCGGACTCGGCCGACGTGCGGCAGTGGTCGTGGCTGAACAACGCCTGCCAGCAGTGGAGGCTGAACCCGGTTTAAGGCAGCCCCCAGGGGCGGTTTCTCGCCCCCGCCGCCCCTTCCCGTCCCGTCCTTCTGGGGCTCCGCCCCAGCCCCCGCTCCTCAAACGCCGGAGGGGCTGAAATCAGCC
>NZ_JBHXSG010000042.1:0-100568 GCF_042714835.1 Streptomyces sp. NPDC058678
AGGCCCTCGCCGTAGCCATCGGTGAAATCCGGGGAGGTCCGCCCCTCCTCCTCGGCCCGGAGCAGCTCTTTGCCCAGGGCGTCCCGCGCCGCACCTGAGACGACGTGCACCGTCCACGGCTGGGTGTTGCTGTTCGAGGGGGCCGTCTGTGCGTCTTCCAGCACGCCGCGGATGTCCGCAGGGGACAGGGCGGTGGGCAGGAACTGCCGGGGGGAGCGGCGGGAGCGTGCGATGTCGGTGAAGGGTGATGCGGTGCCGGGCAAGGCGGTTCCTCTCCGTGGCGCGCAGTCATCTGCCATGCTGCGCTGCGCGGAGGCCGCCGCGGCTGCGGACGCACCCTGCGGGTGCCGGCAGGCTTGCGGATGCTCGCAGGCAGCGGCGTGCCGAAGCTGCAGTCTGCAGCGCGGGGGACTGTGTGCTCTTCGTGTTCGTCTTCGTTCGCGGCGTGCCGGCGCTGCCGCTCTCGTGTCCGTTGCGTGCACGAGAGCCGCGTCGGGTGACTCAGCGGTGGGCGGCGCGGTTCATCTCGACGACGTCGTCGACGGTGGGATGGGC
Organism: Streptomyces sp. NPDC058678; assembly: GCF_042714835.1. Lineage (NCBI taxonomy): Bacteria > Bacillati > Actinomycetota > Actinomycetes > Kitasatosporales > Streptomycetaceae > Streptomyces > Streptomyces sp. NPDC058678. Next base: position 556 of record NZ_JBHXSG010000042.1, read on the forward strand.
ACCGAGGGCGGCGAAGCGTTCCGGGAGGCTGTCGCGGATGGCCGCGTCCTTGGCGCGGTCGGCCGCGGCCAGGGCCGCCGGCAGCTCGTCGAGGGTCAGCTCGGTGCAGTAGGCGGGGCTGTTCGGCTGCTGGCGCCAGGAGTCGGCCAGCGTGCCGGCGTCGTAGGGGTCGAAGCCGGTGTCGTCCACCAGGCTCATGGCCATCTTCCGCGCCTCCTGGGAGTCGCCAGCGACGGGGATGGCGAGGCGGCCGGGCGTTCCGGCCGGGACACCCTTGGTCCGCTGGGTTTCGGCCAGCGCGGCGTTCCACGCCTTGACCACGGGGCGGCCGAGCAGCTCGGCGGTGTACACGCTCTCCACCTGGCCGTTGTCCACCGCCTCGATCGGCTCGCTGAGCATGCCGGGGTAGTAGTTCGAGGTGTCGATGACCACCGTCTCGTCGGGCACCGACGCGAACAGGTCCGCCAGCTGGCCCGCCACCCCGAATGGGATCGACAGGACGATGACGTCCCTGCCCTGGACGGCGGCGTCGGAGAGGTCCGCCGCGCGGGCCCCGGACTCCAGCACCTCCGCCCGGACGGCCTCGGGGCCGCGGGCGTCGGCCACCTGGACGTCATGCCCGGCCGCGCTGAGCTTGGCAGCGAGGTTCCCGCCGATGGCGCCGGCGCCTATGACAGTAATTTTCATGATTTGTTCCTTGCAAGGTTGTGCCGCCCCTTAGGGCAGCGCGATGTGATGGCCGTGTGGTGGTGCCACCTGGCCTAGCTGGGGCGAGGCGCGGCGTCTGGCGTTTTACGCCTGGGTGTCCTGCTGGCGGTAGCCGCTCGCGATGAGCGTGCGGAGCCGGTCGAGTGACTCCTCCTCGGTGCCGGTGCCCTTGATCCAGGCAACGGAGCAGGCCGCGAGGAACAGGTCGTGCCCCCGCACCGACGCGCGCACACGGCCCGCGAGCTGCGCGGCTCGCACGTATTGATCGGTGGCGGAGATGAGGATGTGGCAGGGGATGGTGAGCGGGTTGTCCGGCTCCTGGGCCCGGGCGGCGGCCATGAGCGGGTCCGGCAGCCCGCTGAAGGCGCTGAAGTACTCCTCCATCGCCCGCAGCCACTGCTCCAGCGCCTCGGCCGGGTCACCGAGTTGCTCGATGTCCGCCTGGCGGGCCACCAGCTCCTCGGAACGCGTCTGCAGCACAGCCGCCAGCAGCGCCTCCCGGGTGGGGAAGTGCCGGTACAGGGTGCCGGGCCCGACGCCCGCCTCCTTGGCCACCGCCTCAAGGGAGGTGCCGACCCCGTGCTGCAGGAAGTGACGCTGCGCGGTCTCCAGGAGGGCCGCGCGGTTGCGCTGAACGTCCGCGCGGGGCTTGCGTCCCCGCTGTTCACCGGCGCTCATGCGCCCTCCTGCCTGCCGTGATCCTGCGGCCCGCATCAAAACGGATGCTGCCTCCGTACACATTCGAGAGTAAAGCGGAGGCAGCGTCCGGTCAAACCGGCGGCCTGAGGGCGGAGCCCGGACATCGCAGGGGGCCGACATATTTGGCTGTAGAGCGCAGGGCACAAGCCGTGCGGGCTGCACCATTCCAGGGTGCCCTTGTCCGGCCCCTCCCGCGCCGAGCCCGGCCCGGTCCCGGTCCCGGTCCAGGACGTCAGGGGGTGAGCTGCTGGTGCCCTATGACGGAGAGCAGTTCGAGTTTGCTGTGGCTCTCCGTGCCGGGGCGGGTGGTCAGCACCACCAGGGTCTGGGCGCGGTTCTCGGTGTACAGGAGCTGGGCGTCGACGTCGATGCGGCCGAGTTCGGGATGGAGGATGGTCTTGCAGTCGCCGTAGCGGGCGACCTCCTGAAGTTCCCACATGCGGACGAACTCGGGGCTGTGTTCCTGGAGTTCGGCGAGGATACGGGCGGCTCGGGGGGTGTCGCTGCCGGCTGTCAGCGCGGCCCGCAGGCGTGCTGCCTGGGCGCGGCCGTGGCTTTCGTGGGTCTCCTCGGGATACACCAGACGCTCGGTCGGGTCCATGAACCAGCGGTAGTAGCCGCTACTGGCCAGACCGGTGTGGCGGGTCTGGTCGCCGAGCAGCGCGACGGCCAAGGGGTTCATCGCGAGGGTGTCGACCAGGTCGGTCGTTACCAGGGCCGGGGAGTCGTCCAGGCGGTCCAGGACCCGCATCAGCGTCGGGCTGACGTGTTCGGAGCGGTGGAAGCGGGCCGGTGCGTTGTGGCCGATGAGGGCGAAGAGATGGTCGCGTTCGTCCAGGGTGAGCCGCAGTGCCCGGGCGAGAGCCGCGGTGATCTGGACGGAGGGCTGCGGAGCCCGCTGCTGTTCCAGCCGGGCGTAGTAGTCGGTGGACATGCCGGCGAGCTGCGCGACCTCCTCGCGGCGCAGTCCTCGGGTACGCCTGCGCGGCCCCTCGACCAGCCCGACGTCGCGGGGCCGCAGCATCTTACGCCGGTGGCGCAGGAATTCCGCCAGTTCCTTCTTGTCCATGCCACCCATCCTCGCCGCATCCCGCCCGGCTATCCAGAGACTGCCGGTCCATGGCTGAGCAGTGCTCTCCCACCCGCGCGAAGCCGCTCACACGGCCGACGATCACCTGCCCCTGCGCGACCCGCTGGGCAATTCGCCGGCTGTCGGCGGACGCCGCAGGCCGTCGGCATGGAAGAAGGCCCGCGGCGACGGTCTCCGTCGAGAACGCCTGACGCTTTGGACGGGCCCCGGGCCTCGTCGCCCGGCCTGGCCGATACGACGAGGTTCGTCGTGTGAGGCGCTCGCGTGCTGTTGTTTCCCGTCGGAAACAACAGGTCGGTCAGCTGCCGGCGATCATGGCGAGGACGTCGTCGTAGGAGCCGGTGGCCACCGCGTCGCGGATGAACCTTGCGCGCTCGACGACAATCTCCTTCGCGTCGGGCTTCTCCCGCAGCAGGCCGAGGGCCTCGGTGAGGAAGTCGTCCAACGGCATGGATTGCTCGTTGTCCTGCTGGCCGAGCAGGGTTGTGCGCACGGCGGGCGGGACCACCTCGATCACCTGGACGCCGGCGTCGGCACCGGCGAGCTGGATGCGCAGGCTCTCGGAGAAGGAGTGCAGCGCGGCCTTGGTCGCGCTGTAGGTCGGGGTGCTCTGATATGGGACGAACGCCAGCGCGGAGGTGACGTTCACGACGACCGCGTCGTCCTTGCCCACCAGCAGCGGCAGGAAGGCATACGTCATCCGGATCGTGCCGAGCAGATTGACCGTGACGTGATCCTCGGCGACCTGGAGTTCGGCCGGGTCGAGGAGGTTCTCCCGCAGCATGATGCCGGCGTTGTTGACCAGGATGTTCAGCCCCGGGTGGCTCGCCGCCACGGTCTCGCGGGCCTGGGCGATCGAGTCGGGGTCCGCGACATCGAGGACGAGCGCGTTGATGCCCGGGTGCTCGGCCGTGATGTCGTCGAGGAGTTCCTTGCGCCGGCCGGCGACGATCACCTTGTTGCCGGCCTCGTGCAGACGCAGGGCCAGGCCGAGGCCGATGCCCGAGGTTCCGCCGGTGATCAGGATCGTGTTGCCGGTCATCTTCATGGGGGTCTCGCTCCTTGGTTACGGCGGGCCGGTGAGCGCCCGCAGCCTCGACCGTAGGGGCGCCCGCGCAGGGGCGGGAGAGGACGGTTTATCCATGGATCGGCGGTCCCTGGCTGAGCCGGAGAAGACGCCCTGGCGGTCAGCGCCTCCAGACCGGGCGTAGCGAGCCGCCGGTAGGAGAACCCCTGCAGCACCCAACCACGGGTCGCTCCGTCGCTCCGTACGCAAGGGTCCATGCGCGATCTCAGCCGCCTGGTAGCCGATCGGCGGTCAGCGGCTGGGCTCGTGGGTGAGCTGCTTGACATGCCGCAGGGTCAGGGCGGTTTCCACGGCCTGCACGCCGTCGAGGCCGCCGATCTTCTCGTTGAGGTATGTGTAGAGCTCGCTGGTGCTCGAGGTGGCGACGGTGGCGAGGAGGTTGGCCTGGCCAGTGGTGGCGCCGGCGAAGCGGACCTCGTGGTGTTCTGCCAGCTTCCGTCCGGCGGCGTCGAGTGCGGAGGGGGCGACGGTGAGCCAGAGCATCGCGCTGATGCCGTGTCCGAGGGACTCGCGGTCATGCTGCACTTTGAAGTAGAGGATGCCCGTGGAGCGCAGACGCTCCAGGCGCCGCTTGACAGCGGACTCCGACTGGCCGGTGCTGGTCTGCAGTTCGCTGAAGGTTGCCCGGCCGTCGCGCCGCAGCACGGCGAGCAGCGCCTCGTCCGCTCCTTCGAGAGCGATGGGGGCGGCTACCTGTTCGCTGTACGGGAGACGCAGTGCCGCCTCCTGGTCTGGCTCGAGCGCCTGAGTCTTGTCGAGCCAGCCGAGGGGACCGCCGTAGAAGGTGTGCAGCAGGCAGTGGGCGCTGACCGAAATGACCTGAGGCGTGCGTTGCAGACGGTCGAAGAGCAGCTCGTCGCGGGCCGGTCGGCTGCGGGCTCTCATGGCACACACCACTTCGGTGCCGCCGGAGATGAGATCGACGTGCGAGGTGTCCGGGCGCCGGGCCAGCGCGGTGGCGAGTTGTTCGGCCACGTCGGGAGTGCAGCGCAGCCGGACGACCCAGCTCTGGCGGCCCAGCAGGCTCTCGTCGGTCATACCCCGACGATCCTGAGTCCCGCGGTGGCGCGCAGTTTGCGGAAGCGGCGGGCGACGGTCTGGTCGGACACTCCGAGGATCTCGGCGATACGGCTGAACGGCGCCCGCCCGTCCACCTGGAGCGCATGCAGCAGCTTCAGATCAAGCGCGTCGGGCGAAGGGGACTGCATCGATGGCTCCTGCTTCGAGCGGGTGATGTTCACGTCACGTCGTACAACAGCGCCGTGTGGCCTGGGACCGGAAGGGTCCGGTCCCAGGCCACTGAGCGGCGCCGCGCCCGTCCCCACGGACGGCGCCGGTACCGGCTCGGTGGCTGTCCGCTCCTGAGCCGTGCCGGCACGTCTGGTGTCACCTCGGTGCGGGGCCGGCGCTCACCGCGGGGCGGCGGGTGACTGCGGCCCGGCTGCCGTCCGAGTGTCGGCGGTGGGCAGGTCGGGGGTGCGCGCCCCTTTGACGGAGGCAGCCGGGCCTGCGGCCGGTGGGGCCGACTGCTGCGGCCGGCGCAGCAGGACGAATCCCACCGCGGCGGCCAGCAAGGTCAGGGCGGCCGCGACGACCAGGCAGAGCTGAAGACCGTCGATGAACGCCTGCGACAGGGCGCCTAGGACACGCGGGGTGTCCGCGCCCATGCGAAGCTCGCCGACCGCACTCAGTCCGCCGGCGTCCGCGGCCTCGGTGACGCGCCGGACCGTCGCCCCGTCCAGCCCAGCGGCGGTGAGATGTCCGGGCAGAGCGTCCACGGCCCGAGAGGACAGCAGCGCGCCCAGGACAGCGGGGCCGAGGGCGGCGCCGAGCTGACGGAAGGCGTTGTTGGTGGCAGCGGCCATACCGGCCTGGTGGAACGGCACCGAACTGACGGCGGTGGCGGTCATCGGGGTGATGACGAAAGACACGCCCAGGCCGAGCAGGGCCAGCCGCCAGGCCAGTGAACCGAACGAGGCATTGGCGCCGATCGTGGTCAGCGACAGCAGCGAGACCGCCGCGAGCAGCAGGCCGCCGGGAATCAGCACCCGAGGAGACACCCGGTGCACCAGCCGCCCCATGGGGACACCGAGGACCAGCGTCACTATGCACACCATCAGCAGTCGCCAGGCCGATTCGAGGGTGCTGAGCTGCTGGACCATGCCGAAGTAGAGGCTGAGGGCGAAGAAGAACCCGATGAGCCCGAGAAAGCTGATCATGGCAATGAGCGCGGTGGCGGTGAAGGAGGGGCTGCGGAACAGTGTCAGGTCCAGCATCGGGCTGGAGCTGCGCCGCTCCGCCAGCACGAAAACGACCGACGCTACTACGGCGGTGGACAGGGCAAGCATCACCTTGACGTCGGTGAAGGAGTTGGCGCCGCCCTCGGTGATCCCGTAGACCAGAGCGGTGATGGCCAGCGCGGAGGTGAGCTGGCCGGGCCAGTCCAGTCGGCGCGTGCCTGGGGCTCGATCGACTGGGCGCACAGTGCGATCAGGGCACCCAGACCACTGAAGGCCAGGCCGGCCTGGAAGACCTTCTTGCGGCCGTGCACGTCACCGAAGACGCCCGCGGTGAGGATGAGCGCGGCCATGGGCAGAACGAACGCGACGCTCACCCAGGACAGCTGCGAGGTCGATGTGTCCAGCGCCCGCTGAATGGCGGGCAGGCTCGCCGCGACGGTGGTCACCGGCAGATAGGCGACGAACACGCCGACGCAGGCCATGACGAGTGTGGGCACCCGCCGCTCCTGCGGCGCGTTCGCCGTGGTCGTGACGTTCACGAAAGACTCTCTCCCTCAGGCGCCAGGCGCTGTGATCGGCCAGCTTCCGCCGCAACGTTCCGCCCCGCCGGGGAGCCGAAGCCAGCCACGACCGCCGGATCCCGGAAAACCGACATCCGAGCCTTCGGTCCGGAGGAAGTCCGACCCTGCAAAGAAACTCCGGTCAACAGCTCCCTCCGCTGCACTGCGAAGACGGCGCCGACCAGCGGTGCCCGACGGGGTGAGCAGTCGCATCACCCGACCTGCCCGAAGGTCTGACAGAGCGGCGGGTGCAGCCGTCCCGGCCGCGCTGGAATTCGGGCCCGGGGACGGCGCCGGCAAAGACAAAGGTCGTCATGATCAGTCCTTGTGTGGGAGGGGCCGTCCCGGAGGGCCGGTGACACTCCGAAGCGGCTCCCGCTGACGGTCGTCCGCTACACGCCCAGCCTGTCGACGGCCAGTACCGCCAAGGCCGGTACGACCCTCACCGTGCCCTTCACCCTCCAGGGCGCGGCCACCAAGGTCGCCACGCTGCGCAAGCTGGCCTTCACCGTCTCCTACGACGACGGCAGGACCTGGCAGAAGACCACCGCCGTGAACGGCAAGCTGCTCAAGCTGCGCAGCCCCGCCAAGCCGGGCCCGGTCTCGCTTCGCGTCACCCTCACCGACGCCGACGGCAACACCCTGACCCAGACCATCCACCGCGCCTACCGCACCACCAGGTAAGAGGTCAGGAAACGCAGGTGGCCCCGCCGGTCGCACGGCGGGCCACCTGCGTCGCCGACAGGCTCAGTTTGCTGGTGCCGCGTAACAGCGCACGATCACGAGCTGTTCAGGTCCACGGCATTGCTCGGCTGCGGTCGGCTGCCGCGCCCGCCCGCGGACATCCCGGCGGCCTGGAACCGCACTCGCTCCCGCCAGGCCCGCTCTACCGCTGGACGTTCCGCCTCGCCGGAGACACCACTGTTTGAGCCCCGTCCGGACCGCCACGGCCCACTGGTGGCGCCCGGCGGGCTGAGGCTCAAAGGGCGGTATCCCGGGTGAGGCGGACCATGGCGCGGTAGAGGGCGGCGGGCGGCGGCGCTTCGGGCAGCGGGGGGATCGGTGCGCCGTGCGCGGCGTAGGAGCGGATCATGTGGGCCACGAGGCGGCGCCAGGTGTCGGGGGCGGCGTCGCCGGTGGCGGTGACGACGCCGGCGTTGGCCATGAGCAGGATGACGACGTCCTGGTGGGTGAAGTCGTCGCGCAGGTGCCCGGTGTTCTTGGCGCGGGTGATGAGGTCGAGCAGCCGGTCGTATGCCTCGGCGCGGCGGGCCTCCAGGGTCTTGGCGGCGGGGAAGGTCATGGTCAGGACGTCGGCGAAGCCGCGGTCGGCGGCCTGCATGGCGCAGACGGCGTGGAGGTAGCCGGTGAAGCCGTGCCAGGGGTCGGGGTCGTCCAGGGCGACGGTGACGGCGGCGGCGTAGGCGTCCATGCGCTCGGCGAAGACGGCGGCGACCAGGTCGTCCTTGGTGGGGAAGCGGCGGGAGAGAGTGGCTTGGCCGACGCCGGCCTCGCGGGCGATGGAGGCCATGGACACGCCGAGTCCGGCGCGGGCGTAGAGGCTGCGGGCGGCGGCCAGGATGCGGCAGCGGTTGCGTTCGGCGTCGGCGCGCAGCCCCGCTCCGGGCTGCTGGTCCGGGGTGTCGCCGGGAACTGCGGAAGAAGTCATGCCCCCATTCTATCCAAGTGGAACAGGTTCCCCACTTCTGTTGTTACGCTGTGCGGCAGTGGAAACGGGGAGGCCGTTTCACTTACCGAAGGATGCTGTCATGCGCGCCGTCACGCTCGAATCCGTTCCCTCGACCCCGGCCGTGACCGAGGTGGACATTCCAAGTGCGGGTGCCGGGGAACTGCTGGTGAAGGTGGCCGTCGCCTCGTTGAACGGCATCGACGTCGCCACCGCCGCCGGCTACACGCAAGCATTCATGGAGCACCGGTTCCCCTTGGTGCTCGGCCAGGATTTCGCGGGCACCGTCGAGGCCGCCGGTGAGGGCGTGGAGGGCTTCACGGTCGGTGACGCGGTCTTCGGTGCGGTGATGAAGCCGTTCCTGGGCGCCGGGGCGCTGGCCGAGTACGTCACCGTGCCCGCGGGGCACGGCGTCGCCCGCATCCCCGCGGGCTTGAAGGCGGAAGACGCGGGCGCGCTGGCCGTGGCCGGGACGACCGCCCTCGAGAGCCTGAACGTCGTGTCCCTGGCCGAGGGCGAGACACTGCTGATCTCGGGAGCCTCCGGCGGGGTGGGCGCGCTGGCGGTGCAGCTCGCCGCCGCCCGCGGCGTGAAGGTGATCGCGACCGCCCGCCCCGGCACACAGACCGACTTCGTCACCGGCCTGACCGACGCCGGAATCCACGTGGTCGACTTCACTGGTGACCTTCGGGCCCAGGTCCGCGCGATCGCCCCGGACGGCGTGGACGCGGTGCTGCACCTGGCGGGTGACGGCGCGGCGCTGGCGGGTCTGCTGCGGCCGGGCGGACAGCTCGCCTCCGCCACCGGCCTGACTCAGGACGACGTCAAGGGCCAGGACATCACCGTCCACACGATCATGGCCAACCCCAACGCCCGGACCCTGACCTCCCTGGCCGAGCAGGTCGCCTCGGGCGCGCTGCGGGTGCCGGTCACCGCCACCTACCCGCTGGAGCAGGTCACGGAGGCGTTCGCCGCCTTCGGCGCCAGCACCCCGGGCAAGATCACCGTCTCCTGCTCCTGACCCACATCCAACGGATGAGGAACGACCGTGCCCACGATCGCCATCATCGGCGCCGGCCCCGGTATGGGCCTGGCCATCGCCCGCACCTTCGGCAGCCGCGGCTTCGACGTCGCCCTGATCTCCCGCACCAAGGAGAAGCTGCAGACGCTGGTCGGCCAACTCGGCCGGGAAGACATCAACGCCGAGGCATTCACCGCCGACGTCCGGGACCGGCCCTCCCTGACCGCAGCGCTGGACGCCGTGAAAGCCCGCTTCGGCGGCATCGACGTACTGGAGTACTCGCCGGCCCCGCACTCCCCGGTGCCCGGCCTCACCCTGGCCGCCCCCTCGGAGGCCACGGTGGACGATCTGCAGCCGCAGATCGAGTACATCTTCTACGGCGCCGTCGCCGCCGCCCGCGCGGTGCTGCCCGCGATGCGCGAGGCGGGCGCCGGGACCCTGCTGTTCACCACCGGCGGCGGGTCGGTGGATCCCGTCCCCATGCTCGGCAACGTCAACGCCGCCGGCGCGGCCCTGCGCAACTGGGTCATCAACCTGGACAAGGAGCTGGCCGGCAGCGGTGTGCACGCAGCCCACGTGGCGATCAACGTGTGGATCGGCGGGGGCGGACCGGAGGGCTTCCCGACGGCCACGCCCGAGCAGATCGCCCCCCTGTACTGGGAGTTGCACGAAAACCGCGACTGTGCCGAGGCCGTCTTCAACGCCTGACCGCCCGGCCCATCCGCTCCCGGGTGGGGGCGTCTGCTCCCTCCCTGCCCCGTCCCCTCTGACAAGGAATCCGTACGTGAACGTCCTCTTGTGGATCGTGCAGGCCGTGCTGGCCGCCATGTTCGCCATGGCCGGGGTCGTGAAGTCCACCCAGCCCAAGGACAAGCTGGTCGGCCAACTGCCCTGGACGGCCGACTTCTCCCAGGCCACCGTCCGCTTCATCGGCATCGTGGAATTCGCCGCCGCGCTCGGGCTGATCCTGCCCGCGGCCACCGGCATCGCCCCCGTGCTGACTCCGCTGGCCGCGACCGGCCTGGTCGTGGTGATGGTGCTGGCCGCGATCACCCACGCCCGCCGCAGGGAACCCGGCGCGATCGCCTTCAACGCCGTCCTGCTGATCCTGGCCGCCCTGGTGGCCTGGGGCCGCTTCGGGCCCTACAGCTTCTGACCCGCCCTCCTTATGACCGTCCTCCTGACCACCTTCCTTCTGACCGCCACCGCGAGGAACCACCCCTGATGCGTGTCACCGTCTTCGGCGCGACCGGCGGCATCGGCCGCCTCGTCGTCCAGCAACTCCTGGACGACGGCCACCAGGTCACCGCCCTGGTCCGCACCCCCGCCAAGCTCGCCCTCACCCACTCCCACCTCACGGCCATCACCGGGCAGCTGTCCGACCGCGATGCCGTCGAACAGGCCGTCAGCGGCGCGGAAGCTGTGATCAGCGCGCTCGGCCCGTCCCTGAATCGGTCCACGACCGGCACCCCGGTGACCGACGCAACCCGCGCCATCGTGCAGGCCATGGAGGCGCAGAAGGTGGCCCGCTTCATCGGCCTGGCCACGCCCTCACTGGCCGATCCGAAGGACAAGCCGCACTGGAAGCACAAGGTGCTGCCCGTCATGGCCGGGCTGATGTTCCCCAACGCGCTGGCCGAGCTCAAGGGCATGACCGAGGCCGTCACCGGCTCCGGTCTCGACTACACCATCGCCCGCATCACCAACCCGACGAACAAGCCCGCCACCGGCCACGTCCGCTCCGGGTTCCTGGGCCACGACAAGGTCGGCTCCGCGATGAGCCGCGCCGACATCGCCGCCTTCCTCGTCTCCCAGCTCACCGACACCCGCTACCGGAGAGCCATGCCCACCATCAGCAACTGAAGCCAGAAACCCGCCATGACCTCGAACTCGGCGACTACTCGTTCGGCAACACCCCGCCTGCCCGACGGCCGCCACGGACCCAGCACAGGCCCTCCGAGACGTGCTGGGGGCCATGAAATTCTCGTCGGCGAGTCTTTCGGTGCTGGGATGACGCTCGTGCGGGGTGGCCTTTCAGCAGCGCGTTTCTCGCAGGCGGGCGCGCGCACGACGTCGCAGCCAGCCGCCGGTTTCTCCGATCGCAACCGGCACAGCGGCTGACGCAGCGCACGGGGCGAGCTGCGCGGGCTGGTCGGAGGGCTCGCCCAGCAGCCACAGCGTGAGGGTGACGACCGCCCACCATGCGAGGACCGACAGGGCTGCGCGCCACCAGGCCGATGACCACGCCGAGGGGTTCGGGGTGGTGGACACCTTACGCAGCGCGTTGTCGGAGATGCTGACTCCCGCGTCGAACAGCGCGAACAGGGGCACACAGAAGCGGACAGCGGGTGCAGCAGGTGCCCGGTGCGTTCGCCGGGTGAGGCCTCCCCGGCCTTCTCGCCCTTGTCCCGGAGGTGCCGAGGATCGCCTGGGTGACGGTGAGCCCGACAACGCCATGGCAGAGCCATCGGCCTCGGCTGCCGTCGACCCCTCTTCTGGGCCGGGACGGCCCGATGTGGCCGCGTCACGGTTTGATCTCACTGGTTGAGCCTTCACCTACCGAGGTAGATCAGGTAAGGCTTGCCTTATATGCTGGCGCGGCCCCTTCACCCGATCTTGCGGTCAGGGGACCAGGCCACCTTCTCCCGCGTGACAGGACCCCCATGCGTACGACCTCCTCCCGCGGTCTCTTCGTGGCGCTCGCCCTCACCCCGCTGCTGGCCGGCTGCTTCGTGTCCGGACAGGGCGGCTCGGGCAGGCAGGAGGGGGCGGCGGGCAGGCTGCGGGTCGCTCTCGCGGTGCCGCCGGTGCAGGCGCTGTCGCCGTACAGCAATGACGCCACCGTGCTGAGCAAGCTGTCCGTGGCCGAAGGACTCACCGCGCTGGGCAGGAGCGGTGCCGCCACGCCCGCGCTGGCGAAGTCCTGGAAGCAGACCGACGACACCACCTGGACCTTCGAGCTGCGCAAAGCCGATTTCCAGGACGGCACCGAGGTGACCGCCGAGTCCGTCGTCAACGCCCTCGACCACGCCGAAGCCGCCGAGCCCAAGCCCCGAGTATTGAGCGACGTGACGCTCACGGCGAAGGCCGGGGACACCGACACCGTCACGATCACCACGAAGAGCCCCGACCCGGTACTCCCGCTGCGGCTCGCCAGTCCTGCGCTCGCCATCCTCGCCCCCAAGGCGTACCGCAAGGACGGCACGGTCAGCCCGGTCGGCACCGGAGCGGGCCCCTTCGAGATCACGAAGCTGACCGGCAAGACCAAGGCCACACTGGACCGCTACGACGGCTACTGGGGCGGCAAGGCCAAGGCGCCCGGCATCGACGTGACCTGGATCGCCGACGGCACCGCCCGCGCCAACGCCCTGCGCGGCGGTGACGTGGACATCGCCGAGTGGATCCCCACCGCCCAGGCGAAGCTGCTGGACGACAAGACCCGACACGAAGTGCCGTCCGTACGGAGCGACAGCCTCGTCCTCAACACCGGCAGTGGCCTCTTCACCGACCCGGCGCTGCGCGCGGCGGCCCGTGCGGCCGTGGACGGGTCGGCGCTCGTCGACTCGGTCTTCGGCGGGTACGCCGACCCCGCACAGGGCCTGTTCGGTCCGGCCGTGCCCTGGGCGGCCGGCGAGCGCGTCACGGTCACCGGCCGCGCCAAGGCCGCGACCACGGCACAGGCCAGGTCGAAGACGAAGGGCCGGACACTGCGCCTGGCCACCTACACCAACCGCGCGGAACTGCCCGAGGCCGCCACCGTCCTGCAGCAGCAACTGGAGAAGGCCGGGTTCACCGTGCAGCAGGACGTACGGGAATACACGCAGATGGAGGCCGATCTCCTCGCCGGCAAGTACGACGCCCTCGTCTTCTCCCGGGTGACGCTCCTCGACACCGGCGACGCGGTCGCGTATCTGGCGAGCGACTACACGAGCGACGGCGTGTACAACATCGCCCGACTGAAGGACGCCAAGGTCGACCAGGCCGTCAAGTCCGCCGCCGAGGAGAGCGACACGGCGAAGCGACAGCGGAAGATCATGTCGGCCGAGGCGGCGATCCTGCGCACCGACGCCGTCGTACCCCTGGTCCACGAGAAGGTCGTCCAGGGAATCGCCCCCGAGGTCGAGGGTGTGCTCCTCGATCCTCGCGAGCGCTCCCTGATCGACGTCGACACCCGCCTGAAGTAGCGGCAAGTGAGCGTCGGATCGGTCGGTGGAGATGCCGGCCCGGGCCGGTGGCGCGCGGGCCTCGGTCGCCTCGTGGCCGGGGCCGCGCTGCTGGCGGCCGTCGCCCTGCTGCCCTGGCTGTCCGGGAACGACCCCGCGCTGACGGTCCTGCGGGCCCGCTCGGCCGACCAGGACCCGACCCCGGCCCAGCTTGCCGCCGTCCGTGAGCAACTAGGTCTGGACGACGGGCCGTTCACACACCTCGCGCACTGGCTGGGCGGGCTGCTCGGCGGCGACGCGGGTACCTCCTGGGTGTCCGGCGAAGCGGTCCTGCCCCAGGTGACGGCCGCCTTCGCGGTTTCCTTCACGCTGATGCTCGGCGCGCTGGTGGTCACGCTCGCGGTGGCCGCTCTGGTCAGTGCCCGCACGCTGTATCTCGGTTCTCGGCGGCGGCTGCGCCGGGGGAGAGGGGCCACCGGGGCCGCCGTCCTGGCCGCGCTGCCCAAGTTCCTGCTCGCCTCCCTGCTCGCCACCGTGGGCGGAGTGTGGCTGGGCTGGTTCCCGTCCAGCGGGTGGGAGGGACCGTCGTCGATGGTGCTGCCCGCCCTCGCCCTCGGGGTGCCGTCGGGGGCGATGATCGGCGGCCTGCTCGACCAGGCCCTGCCCGCCGCCTTCCACGAGCCGTGGGCGCGCACCTGGTGGGCCCACGGGTTCGCGCCGGGCCGCATCGCCCGGCATGCGCTGCGTCGCACGTTGGCCGGCGTGCTCCCGCAACTCCTGCCGACCGTCGTGTCGTTGGTCGGCGGTGCCGTCGCGGTGGAGAAGATCTTCAACATTCCGGGCCTCGGCCGCCTCGCCCTGGACGCCGCCATCGCCCAGGACCTTCCGCCCCTGCAGACCGCCGCCCTCGTCCTGGTCCTGCTCGGCACCACCGCCGGTCTTCTCATCCAGGCCCTGCGTCGGGCTCTGCTCGGCCCCGCTCTGCGGGACGGGGCCCTGCCCGCCCTGCACCCGCCGGCCCTCCCGCGGAGCCGTCGCAGCCACTGGGTCGCCGGAGCCTGCGCCGCCGCGCTGCTCACCATGGTCGTCGCCGGGCTGCTCCGAGATCCCCTGCACGTCGACACGGCGGCACGGCTGCTGTCGCCCTCGTCGGCACATCCGTTGGGCACGGATGCGCTCGGCCGTGATCTCCTGGCCCGGCTGGGCCACGGGGCGCTCCGTACCGTGGGCGTGGCCCTTGCGGTGACGGCGGTGTGCACCGTCACCGGGCTGTTGCTGGGCATGGCGGCTCAGGTGGGGGCGGGCCTGACGGAGGCGGTGTCGACCCTCCCGGCAGTCCTTGCCGGCATGCTGGCGACCGCGGTGACCGGCGGCCCGTCCGTGTGGGGTGCCGCGGGTGCGGTCTGCCTGGTCGGCTGGACCCCCTACGCCGCACAGGCCGCGGCCCTGCTCGAACAGGAACGAGCCAGCGGCCATATGCTCGCGTCCCTCTCCTTCGGCGCCGGCCCGGGATATCTGCTCCGCCATCACCTGCTGCCCGCTGTGCTGCCCGCCGTCGTGCGCAACGCCCTCCTGCGCCTGCCCACCACCGTCCTCGTGCTGGCCTCCCTCGGCTTCCTCGGTCTGGGTGAGCAGCCGCCCACCGCGGAATGGGGCCGCCTTCTGTCGGAGAACCAGCCGTACGTGGAACTGGCGCCCTGGACCGTACTCGGTCCAGGGTGCGCGCTCGTCCTGCTTTCCGTTCTGGCCGTATCCGGTACTGCCGCGGGCCGGAGCGGCGCCCGACGAGCAGCCCACCTATGAGGTCGGCGCGGCCGACTGAATCGGCGGTCGCCGCCCCGGCTCCTGGTGGCAGAGGTGCACGCCCGGGCGGCGCGATCAGTGCCGGGGAGATCTGGACCTGGGGCCGGTGGCGCTGCAAAGTGCTGAGCCGACTGCGGTCCGACGTCAAGACTTCTGGGACAGCGGCCCGCCCCCCGGCGTGCTCCTCAGCCGCGAGGAGGTGATGATGCCCACCGTCTGTCACGGCCGGCTCGCCGATCTGGCGAAGCAGGGCATCCCGGTCGCGGCCCAACTCGACGGTGCCCGCCGCCAGTTCTCCGGCTTCAGCATCCCCAAGGGCGCGTCCCACGTCGACACCGCCTACCAGCTCCTCGACTACTCGCTGCGCTCCCTGCGCCGCAGTACTACGACAAGGGCTTCGACGCGGGATCGGCGTCAACGCTTTCGATCTACTCCACTATCCGGTGTTCACCGCGCGGGTCCATCTGCGATGTCGGCTCGTCCAAAATCAGCAGTTCCGGCAGCCGGTACCGGTGCGGGAGCACGCCAGCCGCTGCCACCGCCCGCAGCACTGTTCTGCACCCCGAACAACTTCCCGAGCGAGCAGATGAGTCTCGCCGTGGTTGCCAGTCTGTATCTCTGACACACGAGCAACCGCACTCGAGGAGAGCATCATGACCGCTACCTACACCTTCGACGTTTTTTGCAGCCTCGACGGCTACGGCTCGTACAACAGCAGCGGCGACTGGGGCGGCTACTGGGGCAAGCAAGGCCCCGAGCTCCTCGACCACCGCCTCGGCCTGTACGGGCAGGCGCAGCGGATGGTCTTCGGGGCCAACACGTATCGGGCGTTCGCGCTGATGCTGGCCTCGAGCACCGAGGAGTCCGAGGTGCGTGACCCATGGGTCACCCGGATGCGGAGTCTGCCGACGACGGTGGTGTCGACGACACTCGAAGGACCCCTCGACTGGCCGGACGCGACCCTCGTGAGGGGTGACGCTGTCGACGTCGTCGCTCGGCTCAAGAAGGAGTCCGAGGTGCCGCTGCGCTCGCACGGCAGCCTGTCGATGAACCGGGCTCTGATGGCCGCCGGTCTGGTCGACCGCGTCCAGGTGACGCTCTTCCCTGTGATCACCGGTCGGACCGGGATGGAGCCGATCTTCCAGGGTGCGGCCGACTTCGACCTCGAGCTGATCGAGAGCCGGACGCTCGACGGCCACATCCAAGAGCTCATCTACCGGCCCACCCTGCATGTCTGAGTCCGCCCATGCACCCCACCCCCTCAGCCGAACCTGACCGGAAGTTCCCGCTGACGGACATGCCGACCGGTGCCGGAGTCGATCACGCGGGGCTCGGGGCGCCCTTGGCGCGTACAGACCAGCTCAGCCACGCCGCTTGCCGGGATGCTCCCGCGTATTTTCGCCGATCTCTGACAGACCGGCTGAAAGGTGTTCCTGCCCTCTCGACAACGCCGCGCCTTTCATGAAAATGCCCCTATCGGGGGATATCGGGGAGGCCGCATGTCTGGGCTCTTGCGGCGCGGTGAGCAGCCTCTGCACGGGCTGTTCGGCTTTCTTACGGTGGTCATCACCGGCTGTGTGGCCATCGCAGCAGCCATCACCTGGTTGTCCGGTCCGTGGGCGGCGGGTGTCGGTGCTGCCGTGACCGCCGTGTACGGGCTGACAGCCGACCTCTTTCGGCCACGGCGGCGCAGCCGTGAGGAGACGGACCTCTTGCGCGACGCCCAGGGACGTATTCCCCGGGCGCGCCAGGTCAGCAGGCCCGAAGCGGCGGGTGTGCGAGCCGCTGAGGGCGGGGCAGCGCCGCCCTACGTTGCCAGAGACGCAGAGCAGGAGGTCGTACGCAGGCTGCTGGAGACGCGCTTTGTGCTGCTGGTGGGCGAGTCCGCAGCCGGCAAGTCCCGTCTCGGCTATGAGGTGGCACGCGCTCATTTCGCGTCCTACCGCTTTGTCGCCCCCCGCACGCGGGCTGCCGTCCCCCAGGCGGTGGTCTGCGCACGCAGCTACCGCCGGGCTGTGCTGTGGCTGGATGACCTGGAGAACTATCTGGGCTGGGACGGCATCACCGTGACGCTGCTGCGAGCGCTTCTCGACGGTGGAGGGGGCCATGTCGTCCTCGCCACCATGCGCGTGGAGGAGTACCGGCGCTTCGAGGCCCGTGAGGAGAGCCGCCTGACCGGTTCTGATCGTGATGCCTGGCGTACGCAGCGCGAGGTGCTCCAGGAAGCGGCAGTGATCCGGTTGTCCCGACGCTGGTCCGCGGGCGAGTGCCGGCGCGCCACCGCTCACATCGGCGACGCGCGCATCGCGGCCGCCCTGCACTCCTGCGACCGGTTCGGCATCGCGGAAACCATCGCGGCAGGACCGGAACTGATGGCGGCATGGGAGAACGCCTGGGCACCGGGCACCAATCCGCGCGCCGCCGCCCTGGTCACGGCGGCCGTCGACTGCCGCCGCGCCGGCCTGCGCAGCGGGGTGACACGGGAACTGCTGGAACTGCTGCACGAGCCCTACCTGGCCGCACGCGGGGGCTCCGACCTCCGCCCGGAGGCGATCGACGCAGCCTTCCAGTGGGCCTGCACGCCGGCGCTGGCCACCAGCGGGCTTCTCATCCAGGACAGCAACAGCCGATACCAGGCCTTCGACTACCTGCTCAACACCCCCAATCTCGGTCCCCTCCCGGACCACCTGTGGGCTTCACTCATTGCAACGGTCGGTCCGGAAGACGCCTACGACCTCGGGCTCGTTGCCCATCAGCAAGCCCGGCTGCGACGCGCGATCACCGCGCTGACGCGGGCCCACGAAGGAGCCGTAGCCGAAGCAGAACTTCCCCTCGCGCTTGCCCTGGGCGACAGCGGACGCCCCCGCGAAGCCGCTGCGCGCCTGCACCGCATCGCCCAGCGGCCCGGTAACGATCCCCTCTTCGCACTCACGGCCCGGCACCAGGCGGCCTTCTTCACCGGAGAGGCCGGGGCCGCACACCAGGCGGTGCGGATGTTCCGCAACATCGTTGCCCAAGCCCAGGCCCTGTTGGAGCAAGCGCACCCCGACGTACTCGACGCCCGCCACCAACTGGCCTACTTCACCGGCCAGAGCGGCGACACCAGCGGCGCCGCGCAACATTTCCGGGCTCTGCTTGCGGACCGCGAACAGCACCATCCAGACGACCACCAGCAGATCATCGCCACCAAGCGCAGCTGCATCTGGTTCTCCATCCGCTCTGACACGATCGGAGAATCCGAACGGCACATGCACACCCTGCTGGACGAAGCCATCACCCGCCTCGGGGCCGATGCCCCGCACACGCTGGCCATCCGCAGCAGCCTAGCCACCCTCGCCGCCCGTGCCGGCCGCCATGACGAGGCCCAGGCATGTTTCGCCTCCCTCATCGAAGACCGCATCCGCCTGCTGGAGGCAGAACACCCCCACGTCATCCGCAGTCGCCTGGACTGGGTGCAGGCACTTGCCGGCGCGGGACGCATTGAGCAGGCCCGCGCCGAGGCACTCAGCGTGCTGCACACCGCCGAACAGGTCCTCGAACCCGGTCACCGCCATCTGCACTTCGCCAGGCACCTTCTTGCCCAACTTCCTTGAACGCCCTGCGCCGGGGACGCCCGTGGCAAGCGCTTCGTGGGCAAGGCAAGGTGCCGGAGTGGTGCAAGCAGTGGTGCGCTGGTGCAGCGGTCGGCGGCTCAGCGCACGAGAAGACGGTACTGCTTCATCGATCTGGAACTGTGTCTGGCGCCCGACCAGTCGCCCCGTGCCGCAATGCCCCGCCCCGGCGCGAACCCCCCGCGGAGACCGTCGGCCGGCACGGCCACCACCACTGACGCGCCCGGGGACCCGGCTTCCGTCGTTGCGCGGGCCGGACCAGGTGTCGCAATCCCGTGACAGGCCACCCCCTGTTCCCTCAGGTACACGACATGCAAGGTGGGAGGCGAGCACACCAGAGCGGCCGGGGGGACAAGACAGATGATGCAGGACGTGTTCAACAGCCAGGATCTGCCGCCGGAGGACCGGGTCGGTGCATGGCAGGAAATCACAGCGCACTCACTCGCACCGAACGAGTTCAGCTTCAGCACCGACCAGAAGTCCGAGTTCCAGGCTTCCCTGCGAGCGGCGCAAATGGACGAGGCGCAGGTCGTGTCGCTGACCTACTCGACCCTGAGATCCAGACGAACCCCGAAACTGATCCGCCGCTCCGACCCGGACATGTACGTGATCGTCTTCGTTCAGAGGGGACGGCACGGCATCGTCCAGGAAGGTCGCGAGGAGAACTTTGGCGTCCAGGACCTGATGCTGTACTCCGAATCCCGGCCCTACGAAGCCTTGGTGGACAGCCAACAGGGCATGGGGGCCTCGGTGTTGGCGAGAATCCCCCGCAGCAGACTCCCCCTTCCCTCGAACCAGCTGGACCGGCTGGTGGCGAGGCGGCTGCCCCGGGGGGACAGCGGCGTCGGCGGCCTCCTCGCGGGATTCCTCACCCGCCTCGCCACCGACACCACGACCCCCTACCGACCGGCGGACGCCCGGCGCCTCGGCACGGTCATCGTCGATCTGGCCACCTGCTGGCTGGCCCACTGTCTGGAGGCCGAGGACCAGACACCCACGGAGACCCGTCAGCAGGTGTTGCTGTTACAGGCCCAGGCGTTCATCGCCGGGCACTTGGGCGACCCGGAGCTCTCACCGGCCACCGTGGCAGCCGCCCATTTCATGTCCCTCAGATCGTTGCACCGCCTGTTCCAGAACCAGGGCACGACGGTCGCCGCGTTCATCCGTCACCAGCGTCTCGCCCGCACGCGGCACGAGCTGGCGGACCCGCTGGCCGCAGGCCGGCCTGTACACGCGATAGCGGCCCGCTGGGGCTTCCCCCGTCCAGCCGACTTCACCCGCGCGTTCCGCGCCGCGTACGGCATGACGCCCAGCGACTACAGACGCCTCACCCTCAGCGACACCCCCTGGGCCGACAACTGCCGATAGGCCCCCGGACGAGCGCCCGGCACCTGACCCGAGGGTCCCGTGCCGGGCGCTGCGGCGGCTTGGGCCGTCAGCCGTCGGCGGCGAACCGGCGGGCTCAGTCGGAAGCGGCCACCCGGAGGAGCGGCCACGTCTGAGGACCGGCGAACCCGTCAGCAGGGAGATCCATGTCGGCCTGGAAGTCCTTGACCGCCGCCTTGGTGCTCGAGCCGTAGATGCCGTCGGCCGTGAGGCCGTAGCCGATGTCCTTGAGGAGGCACTGGGCTTCGATCGTCTGGTTGCTGAAGGCGTTGTACGTCGGGACGTACGTGACCGTCGTGGAGTAGCCGTACTCGGCGTACTTCGGGACGACCGTGCCGTAGTAGGCGTTGTACTGGTCGTAGAGGTAGTACTGCCGACCGCTGCAGCTGTACGTGGCGGCCTGGGCCACCGGTGCGACACCGGCAAGTGTGGCGGTGAGCGCGACGGTCAGGCCGGCCAGCGCGAGGCGTCGGCGCGTCCGTGTCAGAGGTGCCGTGCCAGGAGTGGTCTTGGGACGCATGTGCTCCCCGTTTCTGTGTCGAAGTGCTGTCGGGGAGCCGTGATCAGGGCCTCCCACTCGGGACTTGGGACAACCCTGGCGGCGAGGAAGCCGGTTGCCCTTCGCGCTGAGCGCCAGGGGATTGGCGATGCGTGCCGGGAGAGACGGGACGGGAGGGGAGTGAACGGGGAAGACCCCCACGCGGCGGCAGCGCCGCAGACCACCGGCCCGTCGTCGACAGCGACATCCGGGGCTGTGCCACCAGCGGTGGTGGGCCGACAGGTACCAGCGCACGATCTGTTCGAGGCCGGCCGTGCCGGGCACCGCCTGCGCGACGATGTTCGCGCTCAGTGTGTGCAGTTGGTCGGTGATCGCCAAGGCTACGCCATCGCACTGCTGGATGCCGAGCAGCACAACTGAGATGCCATCCGCGTGTCGATCACAGGGCTGGTCTGGTCGTACAGGGTTCCTGATCGGTGATCGGTGATCGGTGATCGCGCCGGAGCCGGCGCATGACGGCAGGCCTCTTGGTAGTTCGGGGATGCGAACCACCGATCACCAGGAGGCGTGACGGCGAACAGCCGGTCGCAGGAGCCCGGTTCGCGCTGTTCGAGCTCGATGAAGCGACCCGGGTGTCATGGCATGAGGAGCACTTTGCCGATCTGCCGTTGGCTTTCCAGGTACGAGTGGGCCTCGGCTGCCTCTGCCAGGGGATAGGTCCGGTCGATGATCGGGTTGATCTTTCCGGCCGCCAGCAGCTCCAGGCACAACTGCTGGTCCCGCAGGGTCGCGCCGCGCACACTGGCGATCCTCACCTGCCCGCCGATGAGGGCGAGTGCGTCCAGCTCGAGCCGGGAGCCCTGGTCGGTAGGTGTGCCCAGGACGATGACCGTGCCGCCGAGCCGTATGCAGGAGAGGGAGAGCTGGAAGAAGTCGTTGCCGCCGACACAGTCCCAGACCGCGTCGGCGCCCAGACCGTGCGTCAGCTCCCTGACCTGTTCCGGCAGTCGGGTATCGGTGTAGTGCACGATGTGGTCGTAGCCGAGCTTCCTGAGCGCTTCGTCGCGGTCCGGCTTGGTGGTGGTGCCGATGACGGTGGCTCCGCTCAGTTTGGCCAGTTGTGCGCAGGCGATCGCCATCCCGCCGCTGGCGCCGGTGATGACCACGGTGTCGCCGGGACCGACAGGTGCTTGCCGCGCACAGTTGAGCGGGGTGGTGTAGGTCCACATGGTGGCTGCGGCTGTCTCGAAGTCGACGCCGCCGGGGATGGGAAGGATCGCGTCCTGGCGGCGCACGACGTACTGGGCGTATCCGCCGAAGACCTGGTGTCCGGGGTAGGCGGTGTCGATGCACAGGTTTTCAAGGCCGGGTACGCACAGGGCGCAGTTGCGGCACGGCGGGTGCGGAAGCTGCACCGCCCTGTCACCCGGGGCGCCACCTGGTGACGTTCTCGCCGGTGGCGACGATTTCACCAGCCGCGTCCCGGCCCAGCTGGAACGGCAGAGGCCATGGCGGCCGTCCCGGGAGAGGCTGCGGCAGGTTGCCCGCGCGGTACCGCAGATCCCGCTGTTGACGGCCGTGGCGTGCACGCGCATCAAGATGTCGTCGGGGCCGACCTCGGGAATCGGCGCTTCTATGTACTTGAGCACCTCGGGCCCGCCATGTTCGAACAGGCGGACCGCCATCATGGTCTGTTCCACTTTCACGTTCCTTAAGGTCGTTACGCGGTTCATCAGGGCTGCATGGAGCCGCCTGCGCCTCGCCCGCCCCGGTGAGACCGTGTGCGAGCGGCCCTCGGCCAGGCGGCTTACCAGGGGTGGATCAGGAACTGAACGGTCCGACGATCGGCCCCGTAGTGAGGTGCCGCACAGCAGGGTGAACAACGCTGTCCACCGGCGGGACGAGGAGTGCGTGCATGACTGCCAGACAACAGCCGCCTCATAAGGCATGTACCGCTGGGCGTATGAAGCTTCCATGAAGCCGGGCTCTCCACATTTCCGGCCTGGGGCGGGGGCCCGCACGTCACGGGAGAAGGATCAACTTGCCGCGCTGGTGGCCGGCTTCGCTCAGAAACTCGACCAAATCATCAACGCGCCGACCGCGGCCGGGGCGGCTCACAGCCACTCGTTGAGCACTGCGACGAGCAGGGTCGCCTCGTAGCGGACGGCGAGCTCAACTTCTCAGCTTCTCCGGGGCCGATGGGCCGATGGGCCGATAGGTCGTCTGGGTCAGCGGGAGACCGGAGGCATGCCGCCCCCTGGGGCGGGTTCCTGCGGTAGGCGCAAGGTGAAAGTTGCCCCCTTGCCCAGCCCGGCGGATTCCGCGGTGATGTCTCCGCCATGGGCTCGGGCGATGCCCCGGGCGATGGCCAGGCCGATGCCGCTGCCGCCGGTGGCAGCGGGGCGGCCGGGATGCTCGAGGCGTTCGAAGCGGTGGAAGATGCGCTCGAGGTCGTGTTGGGGGATGCCGATGCCGTCGTCCATGACGCGGACGATCACGTGGTGCCCGGGCGACGGTTCGGTGTGCACGGACAGCGCCACATGCCCGTGCGGATCGGATGCGGCCAGTGCGTTGCCGAGCAGGTTCACCAGAACCTGCGTGATCCGGTCCGGGTCGCAGAAGGCGCCGACGTGGGTGCCTGCGTCCACGACGAGGGTCACCATCTGGTCGTCGTACTGGGGGCGCAGTCGCTCTGCTGTGGTCCGTGCCACCTGTCCCATGTCGGTGGGCTTGCGGTCGAGATCGAAGGCGCCCTCCTCCGACCGGGACAGGCTGGAGAGGTCGCCCGCCAGGCGCTGCAGCCGGTGAAGGTCGTCGGCGAGGGAGGCGAACATTGCCTCATCGGGGCTGAAGATGCCGTCGGCCATGCCCTCGATCTGGGCGCGTAGGAGGGTGATGGGGGTCCGCATCTCGTGGGCGACCTCGGAGATCAGGCGGGCGCGGCGGCGTTCGGTGTCGGCGAGGGCTGCCGCCAGCGTGTTGACGTCTTCGACCAGCGCTGCCAGGCCCGGCTCGCTGGGGAGTTCGAGGATGTCGCCGTAGTGTCCCTCGGCGAGCCGGCGCGTGGCGGTGCGTACCTTGTCGAGCGGACGCAGCAGAAACCGGGACAGGGCGAAGGACGCCGGGAAGGCCGCGGCCACTCCGAACCAGAGGCCGACCTGCAGGACCACGTCGCCTTCGACGTCGTCAAGCCCGAGCCACACCTCGATCAGCGCGCTGATTCCCGCCATGGCCAGCAGCGCCAGGAGGAGCACCATGACGTGCGAGAGCACCAGCCGGTTGCGCAGCGACAGCCGCTCCTGGATTCGGCGCAGCCGCGCACGAAGCCTGTGGGGGGCCGGGGAGCGGGAGGGCGGCATGGGTGGTGTCCTTCCTGGCCGCTAGGCGGGGCGCCCGATGAACCGGTAGCCGATGGTGCGGACGGTGCCTACGAACCGGGGTGCGTTCGCGTCGTCGCCGAGCGCGCGCCGCAGGGTGCGGATGTGTACGTCCACGACGCGCTCGTCGCCGAAGAAGTCCTCGCCCCACACCTGGGTCAGCAGCCCGCGCCGGGTGAAGACCCGTCCCGGTGCCCGGGCCATGACGAACAGCAGATCGAAGTCGAGGGCGGACAGCTCCACCGTCCGGTCGGCGTCGACGAGGACGGTCCGTGTCTCGGGATCGACGGTCAGTCCGTCGAAGCGCAGCATGTCGTCCTCGTGGGCCGCCTCGGACCGGCTTTCGGTGCGCCGCAGGATGGCGCGTACCCGTAGCGCCAGTTCGCGGGGGCTGAACGGCTTGGTGACGTAGTCGTCGCTGCCGGTGGTGAAGCCGATCAGCCGGTCGACCTCCTCGTCCCGGGCGGTGAGCATGATCACCGGGATCTGGCTCGCCTCCCGGATGCGGCGCAGGACCTGGAATCCGTCCAGCCCGGGGAGCATCACATCGAGCACCACGAGGTCCGGCCGGTCGCGGGTGACGGCCCGCAGGGCGGACGGTCCGTCCGCGGCTTCGATGACGTGGATCCCGTCCGCCTCCAGGTAGCCGCGCACGGTCATGCGGATCTTGGGTTCGTCATCGACGACCAGAACGCGCTGCGTACTCATCGTGCTCGCTTTCCATCGCCGAGGTGGGAAGGGGAAGGGGCGTCCGGGCCGCTGGGTGAGCGGCGGCGTGGAGGTAGAGGGCCTCGAATGTGGCCAGCGTACGGTGGATGTCGTGGCCGGCGACGATCTGGTGCGGCAAGCGCCATCGACTCGGCCGCGACGGCGGGTTGTCCGCTGCCGTGGCCTCCATGGTGACCGGGCACTGCGGCTCCGCGCGGCAGGAGAGACGACAAGCCACGTAGGAAGCGGACCTGCGCAAGCCGGCTTCCCCGTCCTGCGGGCCGCGTTCGCCCGGCCGCCGACGTCGATTTCCGTCGATGGTCCCTCCGTCGTCCGGCGCCGACCTTTGCACAGAGCGCCGCCCGCGCCCCGTCGGTGGGGCAGCGGGCGGCGGGGATGGCGTGCGGTCGCGGCTCAGCGCGAGCCGGCACGGCGTATACGCGCCCGCAGCTTCGGGAACTGGTCGAGGGCGTTGGTCCGCTCCAGAGCGATCCGCTGGCGCCGGCTGTAGATCTCGTCGACGGTCGGTTCGGGGTCGCCTGCCTTGAGAAGCGGCAGGCTGCCCTTGAGGAAGGGCATCGTCTCGACGTTGTCGGCCGCGTAGAGGTGGCGGGTCGCCGGCCAGTCGCTGCCGAACATGATGTGGTCGGCGGGCACCAGCGACGACAGCGGCTGCAACTGCGCGGCGGTGAACGCCTGTGCGTCGTCGAAGTACATTCGCGAGAGGTACGTCAGGGGACCTTCCGGCAGCACCTCGTTGAACGGCGGGAAGGCCGAGTGCCGGGTCGCGAGCCGGTAGGCCAGGAACGGCAGTGCCCCGCCGCAGTGCGTGAAGTGCCAGCGGATGTTCGGGTAGTCCCGCAGGACACCGTTGTAGATCAGGCTCGTCATCGCACGGGTCGCGTCGAACGTGTACTCGAAGACGTTGTTCCCGGCCGGGATGTCGGGGCCGAAACAGAGCTTCGGAGCCGGGTTGACCTCCGGACCCGTCGGGTGGACGTAGACGTAGGCACCGCGGTCATTGAGGATCTCGTACAGAGGCGCGAACGAAGGGTCCCCCAGGTAGGTGCCCTTGTAGTTGGTGAGCAGACAGATGCCGTCGAGGTCCAGTTCGCCGAGCGCGCGGTCCACCTCGGCCACCGAGCCCTCGATGTCGGGCATCGGGGTGACCGCGAAGATCCCGAACCGGTCACCACGGGTCTGTACGAGGTCGCGGGCGTAGTCGTTGACCGCGCGGGCGGTGGCGCGCCGGTCGTCGACCGGGCCGACGGTGACCTGGAGGTCGCCGAACGACAGGACGCTGGCCTGGATCCGGTACTGGTCCATGAAGGCCAGGTGCCGATCGACCGACCACGGACCGTACGCCCCGGTGATGGCGCCGAGCAGGCCGTAGCGCTTCAGGTAGTCGTTGTACACGTCGGGGGAGTAGTGCGCGTGGGTATCGATACGCCAGTTGCCCTTCGGCAGCCCCGGACCGGACGCTGCCGTCTCCGGACTGGCCATGGCAGCAGGCACCGTGGCCGCCGCCGTGACAAGCGCCGCGGCCGATGCCCCTTCGATCATCCTTCGACGCGAGATGTTCCGTCGCAGGTTCATTTCCAGTTCCCTCTTCATTCTGTGTGTGAGTCAGGTCGTAGGTGTGTGCGTGCGTCACGGCGCCGTCGCCAGGCCGGGCAGGGCCTGCGCAGGACGGTGGATGGGGCCGGCGCCGTGCCGAAAGGGGCAGGCAGGTGTCGCGGTCGTGGCTGCGCGGCGATGGTGCCTGCCGAAGGGAGACCTCTGTCTCCTCGGGCGTGCGGCGCGGTCCAGACCGATCGGGGAGTGCGGGCGGGTCAGTCGCTCCTCGGCTGGGCCGGTCGCCGCCCACAGCTCGGCGCGGAGCTCATGCGGGGGAACCCCATGGCGCCGACGTTGCCACGCCGACCGGTGGTCGGCTGTGGAGCGGACCCGCGAGCAACGCCGTCGGCCCCGCCGCCGCCGGCCCCGCACAGGCCTGCGGTTCCTTCTTGCAGCGCGTCATCGCCGACCGCCTGCCCACAGGGTCCACGTGCCTGGCCGACGCCAGACGAAGGAACGCGCCGAGCACGACGGAACCGGACAGCGCGGTGTGAACCGTTGTAGTCCGGTGCCGCACAGCAGGGTGATCAACGGTGTCCACCGGCGGGACGAGGAGTGCGTGCATGACCGCCAGACAACAGCTGCCTCATAAGGCACGTACCACTCAGCACATGAAGCTTCCATGAAGCCGATCGCCAAACTGGCGCCCACTTCCTGCAGCGGTCTCCGCCTCTCCCAGGTTCAAGTGCCGCCGCCCCCGGCCGCCGTGCTGCGCGTAGGCCGGAGTCACCGCGCTTGCCGCGCGGCCAGTATGGGTACGACGGCGCAGGTGCCGGCCTGGCCGGCGACCTCGCCATTCGCGAAGAAGGGGCTGACCGTTAAAGACCTGGCCGCCGTGGATTCGGCCGTCTGCAAGCCGTCCGGTGAGGACACCGTGCGCTGCACCTGTGCCTTCACCGTCACCCGCGCCGATGCCGAGGCGTCCCCGCGCGGTCTGTGGCACGTCGCCGTCCTGGCCACCGCCGAGGACGGCGACACGACGCTGGACACCAACGCGGCCGACTTCACGGTTGCCTGATACAGACGCGCAGGCGATCGTGGCATGTGAGCAGTTGAGACCACGTGCGCCCTCATGCCGGGCAGAGGAAAGCAGGTCGTGATGTCGGCGGAGGGGTTGTTACGGATGTCGGTCGACGGTGAGGAGTTCGAGGTCTGCCAGCCGCACGACAGCCCGGGCACCTACCACTTCACCTGGCTGACCGGGCCCGACCCTCAGTACGGGTTCGGGTTTCGCAGCCACCCTCCGGTGCACGTCGGCAGGGCCGATCTCGAGGAGGCCATCCGGGACTTCCTCTCGCAGGTGGACCCCGACACCGGACACATCGAGTGATCACCAGTCCAGGCCTGCACCGTGTGCTGCTCGGCCCTGCACAGGCGTCGTCCGCCCGGCTGCAGGCGCGCCGGAGCGGAAGTCGAGGGGCTTGGTCCAGCCCAGGAGCAGCATCCAGCCACCCGCCGCCGTGACCGGCGGTCCGGTGCAGCGGGTATCGCGGCTTCCATGGGTTTCGGAGAGAGCAGCCATACCCGGATGAGGCCCGGCCGGCGTGTGCGGACGGTACCCGGCGTCAATGCGGCGCCAGGGTATTGATGCGTGAGGGTGATGGTGTGGGGACGGTCAGCGCCGATTTCCCGTCGTTGCGCAGTGCCGCGAAGTCGTGAACGACCCTGTGGAGAAGGGTTTCTGCGTGTGGCAGGCCCTTGCTGTGGGGCCGCCGCGGCGGGTCAAACCCTTGCCGTCTGAAGTGACTTGTCAGCCCCTCGCCGCCTACCGCCCGCACCTGTGCTGCCGCTCTCATAAGGCCGGTGCCGGCGGCATGAATGCCCGGCACGGTCAGTGTGGATTCCCGGCGCGGCGAAGGAAGAGACATGGTGAACGAGCTCAGGTACGGCGACCAGATCCATCTGCAGAACGGCTACAGCGCCTGGCAGGGCGGCTACCTCGACACCAACGGCGGCAGCTCCAACTCCGGGGCGTAGTACGGAGTCGGCACCGCCGACTCATCCGCCCGCGGCAAGGGCACCGGTACGTGGGAGGTCCTCTCCGCCTCGGGGAAGGCCACCGGCGCACCGGTCGCCGGCGGTGACCTGATCTATCTGCGCAACCTCTACGGCGGTGACGGCGGCTACCTCGACACCAACAGCGGCACCTCCACCGATCAGACGAACCACGGCGGAAAGTACGACGTCTGCACCTCCCCGGGCCAGGACCGGGCCACGGGAACCGGCCGCCGGCGAATCTTCGCCCGGACCTCCAGTCCTCTCGACCAGAACGTCCGGGTCGGGGACACGGTGCTCCTGTGGAACGTCTACGGCGACAACGGCGGTTTCCTGGAGACCAACGGCGGCAGCACCGCCACCAGCGGCGGCAAGTACGACGTGTGTACCAACGCCTACTTCAACCGCAGCTCCGACGTCGCCGACTGGAAGATCCACAAGGCCCAGGCCTGACCACAGTCACCCCCTGCGCCTCGGGCCGCTCACCGCCCGGGGCGCGGCTGGGGGAGGGAAACGATGTGCCGCGCGGAGAAAGGAAGTCGCCCGCTCCGCCAACGGCCCGGAGTTCTCCTGCGGAAGATGCGGCTGCCACCGCGCCAACGACCCAGCCGTGGAGGCCGGTCAGTCGAGTACGGCACGTCCCTCGGCAATGATGGCCGCGAGTTCCTCGACCTCCGGTTCGGTGAGGGGCGTCAGCGGCGGACGGACCGGCCCGGCCTTGACACCGGAGAGGGTCACGCCCGCCTTCACCAGCGACACGGCGTATCCCGGCACCCGCCGACGCAGTCGGACCAGGGGATGGAAGAAGGACCGCTGCAGCGCGTCGATCCGTGCCTGGTCGCCCTCCTCGATCGCGCGGTGGAAGGCGAGTGAGATGTCCGGCGCGAAGGCGAAGGCGGCCGAGGAGTACAGCTCGACACCCAGTGCCCGGTAGGCCTGTTGGCTCGCCTCGGCCGTGGGCATGCCGTTGAAGAACTGGAAGCTCTTGCCGGATGCGCTGAGCGTGTCCCGTACGGCGGGGACGATCCGCGCGACGAGATCGAGGTCGCCCGTGCCGTCCTTCAGGCCCGTCACGGTCGGCAGCTGGGCCACCTCCGCCGCCGAAGCCTCGTCGAAGCGGGCGTTGGCCCGGCTGTAGACGATCACTGGCAGGTCCGTCTCCTGGCCGACCGCACGGGCGTAGGCGACGAGCCCCGCGGCGGGTGACTCGACCAGGTAGGGCGGCATGAGCAGGAGGCCGTCCGCGCCGGCCTCGGCCGCGGCACGGGCGAACTGCCGGGCCAGACCCAGCGCGCCGCCGGCTCCGGCGTACACCGGGACGCGTCCCGCCGCCGCGTCGACGGCGGTACGCACGACCGCGGCATACTCCTCGCGGTCCAGGGCGTGGAACTCGCCGGTGCCGCAGGCGATGAACACGCCGCCCGGTCCGGCGTCGACCCCCACCGTGACGTGCTGGTGCAGGGCATCGAGGTCGACGTCACCGGTGGCGGTGAAGGGGGTGACGGGGAAGAAGAGAACGCCTTCGAGCACGAGTGGATTCCTAACGGGTCGGAGAGGTGGAGGGGGTGGCCGGCGAGGGACCGTCGTCCACGGCTTGGTGATCACCGGCGTGCACCACGTTGACGAGCGGATCTCCTCGTCGCAGGCGCCCGA
Organism: Streptomyces sp. NPDC058678; assembly: GCF_042714835.1. NCBI lineage: Bacteria > Bacillati > Actinomycetota > Actinomycetes > Kitasatosporales > Streptomycetaceae > Streptomyces > Streptomyces sp. NPDC058678. The sequence continues at coordinate 30,460 of NZ_JBHXSG010000042.1, forward strand.
TGTTGTCGGCGATCTCCGCCGCACGCGCGGCGAAGGTGTCGGCGGTGTGACCCGAGTGGTGCGGAGTCATGAGGACGTTGGGCAGCTCGCGGAAGGGCAGTCGGCTCGGTGCCTGGGGCGGGCCGCACCACCACACGTCCAGCGCGGCGCCGCCGATGACGCCGGAGCGCAGTGCCTCGTACAGCGCCTCCTCCTGCACCACCGGCCCCCGCGCCACGTTGACCAGCAGTGACCCGGGTCCCATGGCCGCCAGTTCGGCCGGACCGATCAGGCCTCGGGTGGCTGGGCTCAGAGGGACCGTGACCACCACGACGTCGGACTCGGTGAGGAGTTCGAGCAGCCGGTCGTTACCGCCGACCCAGTCGGGCCGCAGGTCGGCCGGGAACGGGGCAAAGGGGTCGCGCCGCACGGCGCGCACCCGCAGCCCGACCGCCTGACACAGCCGGGCGACCTCGGTGCCGGTCTCGCCGAACCCGATGATCCCCACACGGCGGTCCCGCAGCGTCGTCCCGAAGGGGAGCCCGGGGGCAACGGCCACATTGCGCCATCGCCCCTCGCGCAGGGCTCGGTCGGCGCCCAGCACGTCGCGGGAGAGCATGAGGACGGACATGAGCACGTACTCGGCGATGGAGCGGCCGTGGTGGTGGGTGGTGGTCACCGTGACTCCGGGGCCGAGCGCGGCCAGCGGGATGCCGTCGTAACCGGCGCCGACGACGTGGACGAGCCGTAATCGCGCGGCCCGCCGGGCGTCCTCGGCCCGCAGTGTCGAGCCGACGTAGACCTCGACGTCCGGGAGCGCCTCGGAGATGCGTGCCGCGTCCCAGTCGCAGGCGTCCAGCCAGTCATGGCTGCCCTCCGTACGCGTCATGAGCGGCTCGTGGAACCGTCTCAAAATGCGGTGATTGAGCATGATGCGCATGAGGAGGTCACCACCTGAAAGTTCTTGAGCGAGAAGGACGGGTCGAAGCGGCGCATGTATCCCGTGTCGTCGCGGTCGCGCAGTCCGCAGTCGAGGTACTGCCGGTGGAGGCGGGCGAGTGCGTCCCGGTCCAGTTTCACGCCCGGCACGGTTGCGGTCGGCACGGCGACGGCGCCGTCGCGGGACCGCAGCGGCGCGGGGTCCACCACGTCCTCGTCGGCGCGCTTCCAGGGCCAGTGCGCGTAGGGCTCGTGCACACGGACCGAGTTGAGCTGGGGCAGGTCGCGGAACGCCACGGGTGTCACGGCCGCGTCGACGATGCGCTCGGAGGTGCCTGCCATGCCGCCATCCTCATACATAGTCAGCGTTCTCATATATAGACACTAGTTGTACGCACGGGTGCGCGGTGGTGTCAATGGGCAGCCCGGTCGAGCGAGCGGCGGCGCCAGCCGGGCGCCGCCGCCCACGCGGTTCAGGAGGCGGCGGCCTCCGGTACGGAGGTGAGCAGGACACCCTCGGTCATGAGACTCCGCAGCTTGCGCAGCGCCAGGTCGCCCATCACGCACGCGTCTCCCGCGTGGCGCCGGCGATGTGCGGAGGCCGGGCCGCCCGGTCGGACTCCAGCAGTGCGCGCGGCGCGTCCGGTTCGTCGGTGAAGACGTCGAGCGCCGCCCCCATCCGGCTCGCCTGCACCGCCGCGACCAGGGCCGGTTCGTCGACAACGCTGCCCCGTGCGACGTTGGCCAGGTAGTCGCGAGGGCCGAGCGCGTCCAGTACCTCGCCCGAGACCAGGCCCTGGGTGTCCGGGCCCCCGGCGACGGTCGCGACCAGCGCGTCGCACGTCTCGGCCAAGGGCTCAACGCTGGGCAGGTGGCGATGTCCGACGTCGGGCACCGGCGTCCGCGTGCGGTACGCGACGTCCACGCCGAACCCTCGGGCCGTCGCGCGACGGCCCGGTCGATCCGGTTCAGAGGATGCCGCCCCGTTTGTCGCGGCGCTCTCCAGGGCGGGGAGCAGCGCAGGCACTTGGTCAAGGGGGCCTGATCGGCGAGGTGACAACTCCCGTCGGTTGAGGTTCCGCGACGTGCGGCGCTGGGCCGCCGAGGACTGCTGTCCCGACCGGTGCTCCGAGGCTCCGGCCGGATCTCGCACAGGCCGCGGTGGGCCGGTGCCGGGTCGCGCCCGAATGTCCGATCCTGCGGATGTCTTGACGCTGCCACGGCACCGGTTTAGCTTCGGCGTTCACGGATGAAGACCAAGTACGTAAGTGTAGACAGCCGGTGGTGGCCGGTCCCAGACCCCGAGTTCGGAACGTGACACATCAGCACTTTCCCGGAGACACGCGACGATGAAGTCCTCCGTTTTATCCGCCCAGCGCGCCGCACCACGGCGGCCCCGCACGACGAGCGCGATGCTGCTGGCGGGCGTCCTGCTCACGTCCAGCGGGTGCGCCGTGGCCAACAGCGCGGGTGGCGACACCGGCCGCGCCGACGGCCGCACCCTGCGGGTGGTGCTCACCCAGGAACCGCCGACCCTGGAGCCCTGTGAGGCGTCACTGACCGGGACGGGCGTCGTCGTCCGGTCCAACATCACCGAACCCCTGGTCGAACGAGATCCCACGTGAGGTGAGCTGAACCCCCTGCTGGCGACCGGCTGGAAGCAGACCGCGCCCCGCACCTGGACCTTCGACATCCGCTCGGGGGTGACATTCCAGAACGGTGCCCCCTTCACCGCCGAGGACGCCGCCTTCTCCATCGACCGGGCCGTCAACTCCGACCTCGCCTGCAACGTGGAGGGCTACGTCTTCGGCGACGATGACCTCGAGGTGAAGGCGGTGAACGACGACCGTCTTACCGTGACCACCAAGGAACCGGACCCCATCCTGCCGCTGCGCCTGAGCTTCGTGGAGGTCGTGCCCCGCACGACCGACACCGAGGCCAAGGTCCGTGTCCCGATCGGCACCGGCCCCTTCGCCGTCCGCTCCTGGCAGCCCGGAGCGGCGATCTCCCTCGACCGCTTCGACGACTACTGGGGCAAGGCTCCCGACTTCGCACGGGCCCGCTATGTGTGGCGCAGCGACGCCAGTGTCCGCGCCGCCATGATCGACAAGGGTGAGGCGGAGATCGCCGTCGCGCTGGATCCGATGGAGGCGGAGAAGGACACTACCGCCGCCTACCCCAACAACGAGACGACCGCCCTGCGGCTGGACGGCCGCGAGGCCCCGCTCGACGACATCCGGGTGCGTCGGGCCGTCGACCTGGCCGTGGACCGCGACGGCGTCATCGACGCCCTCCTCGGCGGTCTCGCCGAACCGGCCGGCCAGTTGGTGCCGCCCGGAGTGGTGGGGCACAGCGACGCGATCGAACCGCCCCGGCAGAACGTCGCCGAGGCCCGCGCCCTGGTTCGGGAGGCGACCGCGGACGGAGTGCCGACCGACCGGCAGATCACCCTGGTGGCCCGCAACGGCATGTTCGCCGGGGTGTCGGAGACGGCGGAGGCCCTCCAGTACCAGATGCAGGAGATCGGACTGAACGTACGGGTCCGGATGGCCGACACCGCCACCCAACTCCAGTACCAGCTCCGCCCGCTGCCCAAGAACGTCGGGCCCATCGCCTTGCTGATCATGCATGGCAACCAGGCCGGTGACGCGGCCTTCACCACCAGCCAGTACCTGCTGAGCGACGGCCCTCAGTCCACGTTCGGCACCGACGCTCTCGACCGGCGCATCGCCGCGGCGGGCGCGCTGTCCGGCGAGAAACGTCAGGAAGCCTTCGCCGACCTGCTCACCGAGCAGAACCAGTCCGTCGTCCAGTACGCCCATATCGCCCACATGAACGGACTGCTCGGCCTGTCACGGTCGATCCGGTACGAACCGAATTCCGCGACCGGAGACGAAATGCGGCTGGCCGAGGTCCACTCGGCCAAGGGGGCGAAGCACTGACATGATCCCTTTCCTGCGCAAACGCGTACTCTCCAGTGCCGTCCCCCTGGTCTGCGTCGTCCTGGGCGTGTTCTTCCTGGCCCGGATGACCGGCAACCCCGTCGACCTCTATCTCCCCCTGAGCGCCACCGCCGAGCAGCGAGCGGAGTTCTCCTCCGCGCAGGGCTTCGACCTGTCGATCCCGGCGCAGTTGTGGAACTACCTCGTCGACGCCGCACAGCTGGACTTCGGCACCTCACTGCGCACCGGGCAGTCGGCGGGCTCGATGGTGATCGACGCGTTTCCCGTCACCCTTCAGCTCGCCGGTGTGACCATGCTGCTGGCGATCACCGGAGCCGTGCTGGTCGGCAGCCTCGCCGCCTACCGCCCCAACTCCCTGATCGACAGGATCGCCAGCCTGCTGTCGATGACGGCCGCCAGCATCCCCGACTTCTGGTTCGCCATCATGGGCGTACTGGTCTTCGGTGTGAGCCTGGGGTGGTTGCCGACCTCGGGCACGCTCGGCGGCCCAGAGATATGGGTCCTGCCCATCGCGACCCTGCTGATCCGCCCCTTCGGCGTACTGGTCCAGGTGGTGCGCGGCAGCATGGTCAGCGCGTTGTCCGCCCCCTACGTCAAGATCGCCCGGGGCAAGGGCGCCACGCCCCGGCGCGTGGTCTTCGGGCACGCCCTGCGCAACGCCGCGACACCGGTCCTGACCGTCGCGGGCGACCTGACGGTGGGCCTGGTCAACGGCGCGGTGATCGTCGAGACGATCTTCGGCTGGCCCGGCATCGGCAAGCTCATGATCGACTCCATCCTCCAGCGCGACTTCGCGGTCCTGCAGGCAGCCGTGCTCCTGACCGCCGTGACGATCTTCGCGCTGAACATCCTCGTCGACGTCTGCCACGCGCTGACCGACCCCCGAGTGCGACAGGCGGTGCCGGCGTGAGCGAAGCGAGCAGCACGACCCGAGAAGGGACCGACGTCCCGGAGGGAGCCTCCCCCGCCCACCACCGGCGGCCGAGCCTGTGGCGGATGCTGGGCCGGGACCGGGCCGCGGCCGTCGGGGCCGTCATCCTCACCGTGGTCGCCCTCGTGGCCCTCTTCGGCCGGCTGTTCATCGGCGACCGCGCCCAACGCCAGGACCTGGACGCCTCCCTGCGTCCACCGTCCCTGAGCGACGGGGTGTACGGGCTGCTCGGCACCGATGTCCTGGGGCGCAGCATGGTGGCCCGGCTGATCGAGGCGGCGGCGACGACGCTGTCCGTGGCCGTCCCTGCGGTGCTGTGCTCGCTGGCGATCGGCTCGGCCCTCGGGCTGTGGGCCGGCTACCACGGAGGGCGCCGCGAGAGCGTGGCGATGCGGCTCGCCGACGTGATCCTCAGCTTCCCCTCGCTGCTGATCGCGGTGGTCGTGCTGTACGTCTTCTCGCCCAGCGCGCTGAACCTCGTACTGATCCTGGCGGTGACCCGTATCCCGGTGTACCTGCGCACCGCGCGGGCCGAGGCGGCGGAACTGCGCAGCCGGCTGTTCGTCGACGCGGCCCGGACCTTCGGCACACCAGGTCGGGTGATCATCTACCGGCACCTCCTGCCGATCGCCCTGCCGACCCTGCTCACCGTCGCCACCCTCGACTTCTGCTTCGTGATGCTCACCGAGTCGTCGCTGAGCTTCCTGGGCATCGGAATCCAGCCCCCGGACGTCAGTTGGGGCCTGATGGTCGCCCAGGGACGGCAGTACCTCCAGACCGCGTGGTGGATCACCGTGCTGCCGGGACTCGCCATCGTGCTCACCACCGTGTCCGCGACGGTGCTCGCCGCCTGGGCCCGCATCGCCACCGACCCCGCCCAGCGCTGGCGCCTGAGGCTGCCCAAGAAGCGCCGGGCCGTCTCGGCCGCCGTTCCTCCGGAGATGATCCCGTGACGAGCAACACCGCTTCCGCCCCGACCACCACGGACACCCCCGCCCTGGATGTCGAGGGGCTGTGCGTGGACCTGAGCACGCCCTCCGGGACGGTACGCGCCGTCGACGGCGTCAGCTTCAGCGTGCGCCGCGGCCGCACCCTGGCCCTGCTGGGCGAGTCCGGCTGCGGCAAGTCGATGACCGCACTGTCCGTGGTCGGTCTGCTGGACCCCGCGGCGGCGGTCACCGGCGGTGCCGTCCGGGTCCGGGGCGACGACACCCTCCGCATGAGCCCCGCGGAACGCCGCAAGCTGGCCGGCCCGGTCCTGTCGATCGTCTTCCAGGACGCCCTGACCGCCCTCAACCCGGTGCAGCCGGTGGGCAGGCAGATCGGCGAACCCTTCCGCATCCACCACAAACTCTCCCGGCGCCAGGCCCAGGAGAAGGCGATCGAGCTGATGACGCGGGTGGGCATCCCCGAGCCGAGGCAACGGGCCAGGTCCTATCCCCACCAGTTCTCCGGCGGCATGCGGCAGCGGCTGCTCATCGCGATGGCCGTCGCCCTCGCTCCCGACGTGCTCATCGCGGACGAACCCACCACCGCCCTCGACGTGACCGTGCAGGCGCAGATCATGCGGCTGCTGCGGGACCTCCAGGACGAGCGGGACATGGCACTCGTCCTGATCACCCACGATCTGGCCGTGGTCGCGCAGCGCGCCGACGACGTGGTCGTGATGTACGCCGGCACGGTCGTGGAGAACGGACCGGTGCACGACGTCTTCTCCGCACCCCGCCACCCCTACACCCGGGGACTGCTCGACTCGGTGCCCGAGGGCAGCGTGCGCGGACGCCCGTTGCCCGCCGTTCCCGGCAGCCCGCCCGAGCTGAGCGCGGTGCCGCCCGGCTGCGTCTTCCAGGCCCGTTGCCCGTTGGTGCGCGAGCGCTGTGTCCAGGAGCGGCCGTCCCTGCGTCCGTCGGGCGACGGTCGCTTCGCCGCCTGTCACTTCTCCGAGGAGCTCGACCGTGTCTGAGTCCCGCGCCACCACCGCCGCCCCCGGGCCCCGAGCGGACGGTACCCAGGACAGCCCGCCGCTGCTGGAGGTACGAGGACTCACGAAGACCTTCGGCAGCGGCCGGCGCCGGCTGACCGCCCTGGACGGGGTGGACGTACGGATCGGCCGGGGCGAGACCCTCGGACTCGTCGGCGAGTCGGGCTGCGGCAAGTCCACCCTGGCCCGGGTGCTGCTCGGGCTGGAGCGTCCGGACGCGGGCACCGTGCGGTTCGACGGAACCGACCCCTTCGCGCTGCGCGGCAAGGAGCTGCTGGCCTGGCGCCGGCGCGTGCAGATGGTCTTCCAGGATCCCTTCGCCTCGCTCAACGCCCGCATGTCCGCCGCCGACCTGATCGGCGAACCCTGGCGAACCCACCGAGACGTCGTACCGGGGGCGAAGGCCCGCGAGAAGCGGATCCGCGAACTGCTCGCCCTGGTCGGACTGCGGGAGAGCGACGCCCACCGCTACCCCAACGAGTTCTCCGGCGGCCAGCGCCAACGCATCGGCATCGCCCGCGCTCTCGCCCTGGACCCCGATCTCATCGTCTGCGACGAACCCGTCTCCGCCCTCGACCTGTCGGTGCAGGCGCAGGTCCTGAACGTACTCTCCGACCTGCGGACGCGCCTCGGTGTCACCTACCTGTTCATCTCCCACGACCTGTCCGTGGTCCGCTACATCTCCGACCGGGTCACCGTGATGTACCTGGGCAAGGTCATCGAACACGGGGACACGGAGGACGTCTTCGAACAGCCCCGACACCCCTACACGGCCGCGCTGATGTCGGCCGCCCCCGTCCTTGGCACCGGCCACGACACCCACCGTCAGGAGATCCAGCTCCAGGGGGAGATCCCCTCTCCCTTCGACATCCCCTCCGGGTGCCGCTTCCGCACCAGGTGCTGGCGTGCCGAGGACCGGTGCGCGACCCAGGCACCTCCGGTCGTCGTGCGGGAGAGGGCGGACGGCGCCGAACCCCACACGGCCCTGTGTCACTTCCCGTTGGAGGCCGAGCCCGCGGGCGCCTGACCGGTCGGCAGTTCCTCTCCTGGTCACAGCGGAGCCGACGTGCTGCTCCAGGTCTCCACCGGCTTCGGCCTGACGTGACCGCCGCAGCGGTCTCCTCACCGGCGAGAACAAGACCTTCGACCGGCTCTCCCTCGACGCAGGCCGCGACACCCCTGGCCAGCCGTACGGATTCACGGTCTCCGTCAGCCGCGACGGCACGCAGTGGGGCGAACCGCTCACCCGGGGCTCCGGCCGCTCCTTCACCCAGGACGCGGTGTTCCCCGGGCAGACCACCGCCCGCCATGTACGGGTCACGCTCACCGCGAGCGGGCCCGTGCTCTGGGTCGTCAACGACATCCGCCTGTACGGCGACGGGCCCGACGCCGCCTCGACGCTCCAGGCCGAGAAGACCACGACCGTGCGAGGCGTGGAGCGCGGCACGGCGGCCACCGGAGTGCTCGGCTCCGGCGACTGGGTGGCCTTCCGCAAGACGAACATCCGCGGAAAGAACCTCACCGTACGAATCAACTCCGCCTGCACACAGGGTCGTTCGATCCAGCTGCGCCTGGACGCGCCGGACGGTCCGGGGGCCGCGACGGTGCCCGTCGCGGGTACCGCGGGACTGGCAGGAGCAGTCCGTGACCCTGAAACGCGAGGTCACCGGCGCGCACAACCTCTACCTCGTGGCGAAGGGCCCGGGCCGGGTCGCCGCGCTCGACTGGCTGACGATCAGGCCCTGACACACGCCGACCGGGCCGGGCGGCGGGCTACGGAACCCTGCCGCCCGGCCCGGCCGCGATGCCCGCCGCCTACCGGGATCAGCCCGTGATGGAGTCCAGTTGCTCCGCTGCCGGGCGCAAGGCCCACAGATCGCCACCCGGTGGCTCCTCCAGTGAGAGGACGGCCCGCCGAGCCTGCCGGTCGCCCGCGTCGACGGCCGCGTGCACCACGTCAGTGGCCGCATACCGGTGGAACTCGAGCTCCGGGTGCGGCCAGGCGGCGGCTCCGGTCGCGGCGGGCAGCAGGTAGTCGACCGCACGGAACAGGTTCTGCCCGTCGGGTCCCCGGTACGTCCACAGGTTCACGCCGACGTGCCGTCCGATGGCCGCGAGCCGGGTGTGGGCGACCAGGGTGAAGGTCGAGTAGTGCCAACTGCGCGTGCGGCTCAGTTCTTGGGGCTGGCTGCCGTCGGCGGCGATCTGCGGAGCTATGCGCGTGCTGCCCGCGCTGAGGACCGTTCGGCGGGCCAGGCTCTTGTCGCCGGTCGCGTAGGCGAGGGCGGCGACCTGCATGTCGTGGAAAGTGCCGTGGTTGTTCGTGGCGGCGGCCTCCTGCTTGCCGAAGTCGCTGTTCCTGAGCCAGCTGAGGATGTCGGTGTTCCACTTCGCCATGCCGGTGCGGTCCGCCTTGGTCCAGCCGGCGGCGCCGGTGTCGAGGATGGCGAGCGCGTCGAGGACGCTGGTGTACGACTGCGAGAAGTCGATGATGCCGATGGCGCGGTCCTCGTATGTGCAGGGGATGAACTGCGCGTGGTTCAGGTGCGGGTTCGAGGGAGGGCCTCGGGGCGCACTTGGTGAGTGCCTGCACGGGCGGAGGTGACCTTGCGAAGGCCGGCGAAAGACGCATTGCCTCAGCGCCCGGTCACTGATGACGAGCAGTGCGGGCGCGCAGGTCGGTGGGGTGATGTGTTTGCGCCGGGGCGGGATGGCTGGTGATCAGCCGCCGGGGAGCCCCATGGCGGCACTGCTGGAGGTCAGCGCAGGAGCCGAAGGGCTGACGTCGGGGGGGGGGGGGGCGGGGGGCCCCGCCGGCCCCGGGGGGGGGGGGGGGATGGACCGGCGTGGCTGGGCGCGTTGCGGGGGAGCGGGTGCGGGTGGGGTAGGCGTGCGGTGGCCTGGCTCGGCGGGGGGCGGTGTGTGCGGGGTGGGCCGGCGTGGCTGGGCGTGTGCGGGGGGAGCGGGTGCGGGTCGGCGGGGTGCGTCGTGGGGGCGAGTTGGTGGAGTGGTTCTGGGGCGGTGGGGTCAGGGGTCGTCCGTGCCTGCCAGCTTGCCGAAGTTGTGGTCCGGGAAGGGGGGAGGGGCGGCCAGGTCCAGGCCGTAGTGGTGGTAGAGCTGGAGTTCTTGTTCGGGGGAGAGGTGGCGGCCTACGCCGAAGTCGGGGGCGTCCTTGATCAGGGCGCGGTCGTAGGGGACGTGGAGGGTGCCCTCGATCAGTTCGCTCGGTTCCAGGGGGACGAACGCGTCCCTGGAGAAGAGGCCGGTGCGTATGGCGGCCCACTCCGGTTCGCCGGTCGCGTCGTCGAGGTAGACCTCGTCGATGGTGCCGAGCTTCGTGCCGTTGCGGTCCAACGCCTTGCGGCCGATCAGGTTGCGCGGATCGATGTCGGTCTGCACGGGCCCTCCACTTGATCGCAACTCATCCGTAAACACTACAAAAGAGCAGATTCCGGAAGGTGGCCACTCGAAGGTCGGAGCGTGGACCTCGCTGGTACGCTGACAAACGGCTGCTGACCCCGTGCGGGAGAGTCCTCCAGACATCATCGGAGGCGCCGAAGGAGCAAATCCTCCCCGGAATCTCTCAGGCCCACGTACCGCATGGACGAGGTCACTCTGGAAAGCAGGGCGGGTGCCGACGGCGTCGACGGCTTCCGCTCTCACCGACGGTGAAAGTCGGGTGCCCTCGGGTGTCCGGTGAAGCTCTCAGGTTGAGATGACAGAGGGGGAGGCCGTCCGGGTACCCGCGCCGTGGTGACCCTCGAAGGTCGTGTCAGACCAGGAGGCCTCCGTTATGACCGCCCATCGCATTCCGCTCTCCGAGCTCGAGCAGGGAATCCCCTTCGAGCAGCGCCACATCGGGCCCGACCAGGAGGCGCGGGCCAAGATGCTCGCGCAGGTCGGGTACGGCTCACTCGACGAGCTCACCGCCGCCGCGGTCCCGGATGTGATCAAGAACGCCGACGCGCTGGAGCTGCCGGGCGCGCGCACCGAGGCCGAGGTGCTGGCCGAGCTGCGTTCGCTGGCAGACCGGAACCAGGTTCTCGACTCCATGATCGGGCTCGGGTACTACGGGACCTTCACGCCGCCCGTCATCCTGCGGAATGTCATGGAGAACCCCGCCTGGTACACGGCTTACACGCCGTACCAGCCCGAGATCTCCCAGGGGCGGCTCGAAGCCCTGCTCAACTTCCAGACCATGGTCGCCGACCTCACCGGGCTGCCGACCTCCGGTGCCTCGCTGCTCGACGAGGGCACCGCGGCCGCCGAGGCACTGGCGCTCTCCCGGCGCATGGGCAAGAACAAGAAGGGGCTTTTCCTGGTCGACGCGGACACGCTGCCGCAGACCGTCGCCGTGATCGAGACCCGCGCCGAGCCGACCGGTGTGGAGGTCGTGGTGGCCGACCTCAGCGACGGAATTCCGGCCGAGATCGCCGGTCGTGAGATCAATGGAGTGCTGCTCCAGTACCCGGGCGCCTCCGGGGCCGTACGCGACATCAAGCCGGTGATCGAGCAGGCACACGAGCTCGGCGCGCTGGTGACCGTCGCCGCCGATCTGCTGGCGCTGACGCTGCTGAAGTCCCCGGGGGAGCTCGGTGCGGACATCGCGGTCGGGACGACGCAGCGCTTCGGTGTGCCGATGGGCTTCGGCGGACCGCACGCCGGATACATGGCAGTGCGCGAGAAGTTCGCGCGCAGCCTGCCCGGAAGGCTCGTCGGGGTGTCCGTCGACGCGGACGGGAACAAGGCGTACCGGCTCGCCCTGCAGACCCGTGAGCAGCACATTCGACGGGAGAAGGCAACCAGCAACATCTGCACCGCGCAGGTGCTGCTCGCGGTGATGGCCGGTATGTACGCCGTCTACTACGGCCCCGACGGCCTGCGGACCATCGCGCGGCGCACCCACCGGTACGCCACGGTCCTCGCCGCGGGCCTGACGGCCGGCGGCGTCGAGGTCGTGCACGGCTCCTACTTCGACACGCTGACCGTCCGGGTGCCGGGGAGGGCCGCCGAGATCGTCGCGGCCGCGCGGGCCAACGGCGTCAATCTGCGGCTCGTGGACGGCGACCACGTGTCCATGGCCTGCGACGAGACCACCCTGCGGGCCCAACTGGGCGCCGTGTGGGCCGCGTTCGGGGTCGAGGGCGACATCGAGGCGCTCGACGCGGTCACCGAGGAGACTCTTCCGGGCGCGCTGCTGCGGAGCGACGAGTACCTGGCGCACCCCGTGTTCCACCAGCACCGCTCCGAGACCGCGATGCTGCGCTACCTGCGCCGCCTGGCCGATCGCGACTACGCGCTCGACCGCGGCATGATCCCGTTGGGCTCCTGCACCATGAAGCTCAACGCGACCGCCGAGATGGAGCCGGTCACCTGGCCCGAGTTCGGGCAGTTGCACCCCTTCGCGCCCGCCGAGCAGGCGCAGGGCTATCTCACGCTCATCCGTGAGCTGGAGGAGCGGCTCGCCGAGGTCACCGGATACGACAACGTGTCGCTGCAGCCCAACGCCGGCTCGCAGGGGGAGCTGGCCGGGCTGCTGGCCGTACGCGGGTATCACCGTGCGAACGGTGACGAGCAGCGGACCGTGTGCCTGATCCCGTCGTCGGCGCACGGCACCAACGCCGCCAGCGCGGTCATGGCGGGCATGAAGGTCGTCGTCGTGAAGACCGCCGGGGACGGCGAGATCGATGTCGAGGACCTGCGGGCGAAGATCGAGCAGTACCGGGATGAGCTGTCGGTGCTGATGATCACGTACCCGTCGACGCACGGTGTCTTCGAGGAGCACGTCGCCGACATCTGCGCCCAGGTGCACGAGGCGGGCGGCCAGGTGTACGTCGACGGGGCCAACCTGAACGCGCTGGTGGGCTTGGCCAAGCCGGGGCACTTCGGCGGTGACGTCTCGCACCTGAACCTGCACAAGACCTTCTGCATCCCGCACGGCGGGGGCGGTCCGGGCGTCGGCCCGGTGGGTGTGCGTGCGCACCTGGCGCCGTATCTGCCGAACCACCCGCTGCAGCCCGCGGCGGGGCCGGAGACGGGTGTCGGGCCGATCTCGGCCGCGCCCTGGGGCTCCGCCGGGATCCTGCCGATCTCGTGGGCGTACGTCCGCCTCATGGGCGGGGAGGGGCTCAGGCGGGCCACGCAGGTGGCCGTGCTCAGTGCCAACTACATCGCCAAGCGCCTGGAGCCGCACTACCCGGTGCTCTACACCGGCCCGGGCGGGCTGGTCGCGCACGAGTGCATCATCGATCTGCGGCCGCTGACCAAGGCGACCGGGGTGAGCGTCGACGACGTCGCCAAGCGGCTCATCGACTACGGCTTCCACGCTCCGACGATGTCCTTCCCGGTGGCCGGCACGCTGATGATCGAGCCGACCGAGTCCGAGGACCTGACGGAGCTCGACCGGTTCTGCGAGGCGATGATCGCCATTCGAACGGAGATCGAGAAGGTCGGCAAGGGCGAGTGGTCCGCGGACGACAACCCGCTGCGGAACGCGCCGCACACCGCCGGCGCGATGGGCGGGGAGTGGGAGCACGCCTACACGCGCGACGAGGCCGTCTTCCCGGCCGGTGTGTCGGTGGCGGACAAGTACTGGCCGCCGGTGCGTCGTATCGACCAGGCGTTCGGAGACCGGAACCTGGTCTGCTCCTGCCCGCCGCTGGATGCGTACGAGGACTGACGTTTTGTAGTACGTGCTGAGGGCTCCGTCCGGTTGTCGTACGTGCTGAGGACTCCGTCCGGTTGTCGTACGTGCTGAGGGCTCCGTCCGGCTGTTCGTCGGGCGGAGCCCTTGTGTGTCATGGGGTCGCGAGGGAGACCTCGGTCGACTTGATCAGGGCGACGACCACGGTGCCGGGTGCGAGGGCGAGGTCGGTCACGGCGTCTCTGGTGATCACCGCGGTCAGATCGCCGCCGTCGAGGGCCACCTTGACGGCGGCCATGGCGCCGCCGGTCGTGATGTCGCGGACGGTGCCCGGGAGCTGGTTGCGGATCGAGACGCCCTCGACCGGGGCGGTGGCGAGGGAGACCTCCGTCGACTTCACCAGGGCGTGTACGGCGGCACCCGCGGTGAGGCCGAGTTCCTCGGCGGCCTCCAGGGTGATCGCCGCGGTGAGGTTCCGGCCGCCGGTGAGGCGGACCTTGACCGTGGCCATGACCTCGCCTGGGGTGACGGCGGTGACGGTGCCGGGGAGCTGGTTGCGGATGCTCAGGCTCATGGGGAGGGCCTCGCCGGGGGTAGGGGAGCGGGGGTCCCCACGGTAGTCGGAGGTGGGGCTTATGCCGGGTATGCGTGCGTCTGGGTCGCCTTGACCGTTGCCCAGGCCGGTGCGCCCGGGTGCAGGTCGAGCTCCGCCGCGGCGGCCGTCGTGAGGTCGGCGGCGAGGGGGAGTTCACCGGTGAGGTCCACGCGGATCTGGTCGCCGTGGGTCTCCAGGCCGGCCACTTCGCAGCGCCAGAGGTTGCGGGCGCTGGAGCCGGTGGGGCGGTCGCGGTAGAGGGTCACGGCGCCCGGGGGGAACGCGACGAAGACCGGTCCGGCGAGGTCCTCCGTGGTGGTGATGGCGGGGCCGGCGTCCAGACGGACCGTGTGGCCATCGGCCTGGCCCTTGTAGAGGTTGAGGCCGACCAGCTGCGCGATGTAGTCCGTGCGGGGGTGGCGGGCGATGTCGGCGGGTGAGCCCTCCTGGACGACCAGGCCGTGCTCGACGACCACCAGCCGGTCGGCCAGCACCATGGCGTCCAGCGGGTCGTGGGTGACCAGGACGGCGACGGCCTCGAACTCGGCGAGGTGGCGGCGGAGTTGGGCGCGTACCTCCAGGCGGGTGCGGGCGTCCAGGGCTGCCAGGGGTTCGTCGAGGAGGAGCAGGCGGGGGCTGGTGGCCAGGGCGCGGGCCAGGGCGACGCGCTGGGCCTGGCCGCCGGAGAGGCGGCGGGGTTTGGCGCCGGCGTGGTCGGCGAGGCCCATGCGGTCCAGCCACTCGGCGGCCTGCGCGCGGGCCTCCGCCTTGGTCGCGCCGTGGCAGCGGGGTCCGAAGGCCACGTTGTCGAGGGCGGACAGGTGTGGGAAGAGCAGGTAGTCCTGGAAGACGACGCCGACCGGGCGGGACTCGGGGGGCGTACGGTCCAACTCGGCGCCGTCCAGCCGTAGATGGCCGCCGGTGAGCGGGGCGAGGCCGGCGAGGGCGCGCAGGGCGGTGGTCTTGCCGGCGCCGTTCGGGCCGAGCAGGGCGACGACGTCGCCGGGGGCGGCGGTGAGGCTGACGTCGAGTCGGAAGGTGTCGCGGGCGACGACGAGGTGGGCGTTGAGGCCTTCGCCGCGGGTGCCGTCGGCGGTGGCGTCGGTTGTGGTGTCGTCGACGTTGGTCATGAGGGGCGTGTCCTGGAGTGGCTGGAGTGGCTGGAGTGGGGTGGGCTGTGGGGGCGAGGTCGGGGGAGAGCGAGGGGTGGGGGTGGGGAGGGTTCTCGTACGTTCATAGGTGTGGGCGACGGTGCGGGGCGTCTTCGGACGGGGTTCGTGCGGGACCGGGGTCGGTGTGGGCCGGGGGTGAGTCGCGCAGCCCGGCGTTGACGGGGTGCCGCCTGCGCCCACCCGTGCCGCCCAAGCGGCACGATTGCCCGCAGGTTGGGCCCACCTGTGCCGTCCCGAGCGGGCACGATTGCCCGCAGGTTGACGGGGTGGGTGAGGCGCGGTGGGGGCGGCGGGCAGGGTGGGTGGGGGATGCGCCCACCCCAGCCGTCCCGAGCGGCGCGATTGCCCGCAGGTTGACGGGGTGGGTGAGGCGCGGGTGGGTGGTGGGGGGTCATGAGGGGGTCATCCAGCGGTCGCGTAGACCCGCGAGGACCGCGATCGACACGGCCAGCAGGACCAGGCTGAGGGCGATGGCGGCCGCCGGGTCGTTCTGGAGGGCCAGGTAGACCGCGAGTGGCATGGTCTGGGTGCGGCCCGGGAAGTTGCCCGCGAAGGTGATCGTGGCCCCGAACTCGCCGAGGGCTCGTGCCCAGGCGAGGACGGAGCCCGCTGCGATGCCCGGCATGATCAGCGGCAGCGTGACCCGGCGGAACGCGGTGAAGCGGGAGGCGCCGAGGGTGGTGGCCGCCTCCTCGTAGCGCGGGTCGGCGGCGCGCAGGGTGCCCTCGACACTGATGACGAGGAACGGCATCGCCACGAAGGTCTCGGCGAGGATCACGCCGGTCGTGGTGAACGGGATCGTGATCCCGAACCAGGAGTCCAGCCACTGCCCGACCACGCCGTTACGGCCGAGGGCGAGCAGCAGTGCCACGCCGCCGACCACCGGGGGCAGGACGAGGGGCAGGGTCACCAGAGCGCGGACCAGACCGCGGCCCGGGAAGTCGGCGCGGGCCAGCAGCCAGGCCAGGGGGACGCCGACGACCAGGCTCAGCGCGGTCGCCGCCGTGGCGCACACCAGGGACAGGCGGAGGGCCTCCCAGACCTCCGCACTGGCCAGCTGCTCGGGGAGGCTGCGCCAGGGCGCTCGTACGAGCAGGGCGACCAGCGGGAGGAGCAGGAACGCCAGCCCTGCCAGGGCGGGGAGGAGGAGGGGCAGGGGCACGCCTCGGCGGGCGCGTGCCGGAAGACGCCGGCGCCCACCCTCCACGGTGTCGGCCGCGGCCTTGTCGGGCCCGGTCATGGCGTGAGGAACCCGGCCCCGGTCAGGACCTTCTGGCCCTCGGCGGACTTCACCAGTTCGATGAAGGCCTTGGCGGCGGCGGGGTTGGGCGCGTTCTTGAGGAGGGCGATCGGGTAGTCGTTGACGGCCTCGGCCGACTCGGGGAAGTCCACGCCCGCCACCTTGTCACCGGCCGCCTTCACGTCGGTCTTGTAGACCACGGCGGCGTCGGCCTCCTTCAGCTCGACCTTCGTGAGGGCGCTCTTGACGTCCTGCTCGTAGGAGACCGGCGTGAGCTTGAGGCCGGCGGTCTCCAGGGCCGTCTGGGCGGCGGAGCCGCATGGCACCGTCTTGTCGCACAGGACGACCTTCAGGCCGGACTCGGTGAGGTCCTTGAGGGAAGTGACCTTGTGCGGGTTGCCCGGCAGGGTGGCGATCTCCAGCTGGTTGCGGACGAACGTGGCGGGCGGGCCGACGGCGTCCTTCGCGTCCGTCACGATCGCCATCGTCTTGGCGCTCGCGGCGGCGAACACGTCGGCCGGGGCGCCGCCGGTGATGTTCGCGGCGAGGGTGTCGCTGCCGCCGAAGCTGAAGGTGATCTTCGTGCCGGGGTGCTCCTCCTCGAACCGCTTGCCCAGGGTCGTGAAGCTCTCCTGGAGAGAGGCGGCGGCGAAGACGGTCACCGTGCCGGAGAGCTTCGCGGAGGAGCCGGATCCTGCCGCGCCCGATTCCGCCTCGGAGGAGCCGGACGAGGAGCACGCGCTCAGGGCCAGCAGTGCGGTGGCTCCCGCGCCGACCGCCTGCAGGGTCCGGCGGGTCCGGCGAACGGAACGGGTCATCACGGGGCCACTCCCTCGGTCTGCATGGAGAAGAGCCCGTCGGACCCTTCCGTTGCGCCGATCATACTTCCGCATATGCGAGGCATAAGTCAGCTGCGGCATCGCATGAGCTGGGGGGAAACGCATGCAGGCTGGCATGTGCGTTCATACGCAAGTCTCGTCGAGGGGAGCCTCAGACGCGGTCGATGTGTACATTCGTCGACTTCACGCGGGCCGTTGCCTCCATGCCGATCTCCAGGCCGAGTTCCTCGACGGCTTCGCGGGTCAGCAGGGAGACGAGCCGGTGCGGGCCGGCCTGGATCTCGACCTGGGCGGCGACGTCGCCCAGCTTGATGGCGGTGACGATGCCGGGGAAGGCGTTGCGGGCGGAGGTGTACGGCGTGTCCTCGTCGGTGCTCGCGGCCTTGGCCAGCTCCACGGAGAACGCGGCCAGGTCCCGTCCGTCGACGAGCCGCCGCCCGCTGTCGTCGCGGTGGGTCGCCACCCGCCCGGCGTCCGCCCAGCGGCGCGCGGTGTCGGAGCTCACGCCGAGCAGTCTTGCTGCCTGGCCGATCGTGTAGGACTGCATGCGGTCACGATAGGGCCGTGAACGGTGGGTCGTGGATGTGGGGCGGGGTGCGGCGAGGACGGGGTGGTGCCGTGCTCAGCCGGTGTGGACGCGGGCCCCGCGGGGCCGGCCCGGTCCCGCCTCGCGCAGCACCTCTCGGGTGACCCGGGGCGACCTCGTCCTGGCCGAAGAGGAAGAAGGGTGACGATCACCAGCACGATGGTCGCCACGGGAGACGGCAGGCCGGCCGCGAGGGCCGCGATGCCCGGCTGCAGCCGTGGCCGAGAAGCCGCCGACGCCGGTCGGACACATGACCCGCCGCCAGCGTCGGCCCTGGTGCGTGGGCTCGGGTGTGGTGTGCGGGCCCTGAGGGCCGCCGCCCTTGCCCATGCCGGACAGGCCTTCCAGCATCCAGGAGCGCAGACGTCTGGGCGGCGGGTGTTCGGTGGTGGCCATCGGGCGTGCTCCTGGAGAGCGGCTCAGTGTGTGGATCCGGCCATCATGCGTACGGCCAAATCAGCGTAGGCGGAGAGTGATACCAGAACCCACGGATTGCCGGGCCTGAGCGCGTCAAGCTTCCGTTGAGACGGCGCGCTGGAGGTCGGCGCGGGCGTCAGTAGCAGGTCAAGCCGGTGATCGTCCGCCCGACGGCCGGTGGGGCGGGGTACGTGGCGTGCGGGGAGATCGTCCGAAGGCGGACACCCGGAGTCATGACGTACGACCCTTTCCGGCCGCCCCGCGCAGGTGGCGCCGTCACTCGAGGCCGGAGATCTTGAACACGTGCAGGGCGGTCTCACGGTCGATCCGCTGGGAGAGGCGGCCCAGGACGGGGGCGCCGCAGGTGAGCGAGCCGCGGGAGGCGGATGTCTGGGCGTCCTCGTCCAAGCGGTGCCAGAGGTCCGGGTTGTCCACCAGGACCTGCGGGTCGATCTCCACCCGGCCGCCGAGCACGTCCCGTAGCACCAGCCGGCGGCTCAGTCCGTCCGGGCAGCTGACGGAGACCAGCAGGTCGGTGCGGACCCGGCGCTCCCGCAGCAGTCCACGGGACGCCAGCCAGCCCTCGCCGGCGCGCACCCGGGGCGGGCAGAGCACCACGAAGAGCAGCAGTCCCAGCGCCAGCCACAGGGCACCGCGCCAGAGCGTGAAGCAGCCCTCGCCCCAGTCGATGACGAGCAGCAGCCCGAGAAGCGTGGCCGCGCAGCGGACGGAACTGTGCAACTCCCGCACCCAGCGCCGGTCGTGCACCGCCGCACCGGGCCCTGGAGCGCTTGCGCCGGCCGGCTCGTGCCACACGTCGCGGAGTCCCATGGGGCCGACGGTAGGGACTCCCCGGGCGGGGCGGCATCCGTTGACGCCAGTCTGACGGGTATTCGGCGGTTCTTGACGCGTCAACCGCGGGCGCTCGGCGGGTGCACGGCGGGTGGGGCGCTTCCGCGCCGCCGTGGGGGCTCCCGCCGGGCGCCCCCACGCGCTGCCGACAACCCTGAAGAAGCGCATCGGAGCACTCCGGAGCGCGCCCTCTCGGCTTCATCGCCTGGCCTCCGGGCGAACGTCCCGGAACGCGGGCGAGCGCGGCTGACGGCATCTTGCCCCGGCTGTCCGGGCCACCTACAGTGCGCCCGTAACGTTCGTTGGATCATCCGAAAGTTTCGCCCGCCGCGACGCTCGAAGGGACTGACGCGCATGCGGACGTACGGCAATCCCGTGATCGGTGGCTTCCATCCGGATCCCAGTGTGTGCCGGGTCGGTGACGACTACTACCTCGTGTGCTCGAGCTTCGAGTACTTCCCCGGTGTCCCGCTCTTCCACAGCCGTGATCTCGTGCACTGGCGCCAGATCGGCAACGTGCTGGACCGACCGGGACAGTTGGAACTGCCCGACGACACGGTGGCCTCCGGTGGGATCTACGCCCCGACGATCCGACACCATGACGGCCGCTTCTACATGATCACGACGAATGTGTCCGGCAAGGGCAACTTCCTTGTGACCAGCGATCGTCCCGAGGGTCCGTGGTCCGACCCGGTGTGGATCGACCTGCCGGGCATCGACCCCGACCTGGCCTGGGACGACGACGGAAACTGCTGGTGCGCGGTCTCCGGAGTCCGGGTCGCGCGCATCGACCCGGTGACCGGCAAGGTACTGGAGGGCCCCCTTGCGGTGTGGTCCGGAACGGGACTTCAGCATCCCGAGGCCCCGCACCTCTACCGGATCGGCGACTGGTGGTACCTGATGCTGGCCGAGGGCGGCACCGCGCTCGGCCACAGCGTCTCGATCGCCCGCGCCCGCGACCCGCGTGGCCCCTACGAGCCGGCGCCGGCCAACCCGGTTCTCTCCCACAGCGGCACCGGCCTGCCGATCCAGTGCACCGGCCACGCCGACCTGGTCCAGGCGCCCGACGGCACGTGGTGGATGCTGCTCCTCGCCACGCGCCCCCGCGGCTTCTTCCCGTCCTTCCACGTCCTGGGCCGGGAGACCTTCCTGACCCCGGTCGAGTGGGTGGACGGCTGGCCCCGCGTCGGACCGGTGCTCGAGCGGCATCCGGCGCCGGCCGCCTGGCAGCCCGTCGAACTCCCGCCGGAACGCGACGACTTCGACGCCGGGCGGCTCGCACCGCACTGGATCTCCCCGCGCGGCAGGCCGGAGGGCGCCTGGTCGCTCGGCGAGCGGCCGGGGTGGCTGACCCTGAGGGCGACCGGGGACAGCCTCGACCGGCCGGGGCACACCTTCGTCGGACGCCGTCAGCAGCATCCGGAGTGCCGGGTGGCGGCGCGTCTGGACCCCGGAACCGCACGTGCGGGCCTGTCCGTTCGCCTGGACGAGGCCCACCACTACGACGTCGAGGTCGCCGGGGGAGAGGTGAGCATCGTCGCCCGGATCGGTCCGGTACGGCAGGCTCTCCTCCGCCGGCCCGTACACGCGGGGCCGGTCACGCTGGTCGTCGAGGTCCGTACGACATCCCCCGTGCCGCCGACCGCCAGGAGTTCCCGGGACCGGGCTCCGGGAGTAAGGCCCGGGGGCCCCGACGCGGTCGTCTTCTCGATCGAAGGCGGTGAACCGCTGGCCGAGTTGGACGGCCGCTACCTGTCCACACAGGTCGCCGGCGGCTTCACCGGACGCGTGATCGGCATGTACGTCACCGAGGGCAGCGCGTCCTTCGACTGGTTCGCATACGCACCGTCGAGCTCCTGAGGCAGCCGCTTTCCGGAACAAGTCGACGGCGGACTCGCTCAACATTCCCCGCGTACAAGGGGTTGCCACCGTTTGGGAGCTGTCTCTAGGGTGCGGCAACAACGAACCTTTCTGGATCAACTCCGAAACTTTCGGTCCAGCGGACAGGCGTGGACGCGCCGTCCCGTACCCAAGGAGCGCAAAATGGGCGACCCGGCACTGTCCCGCCGCGGGTTCCTGGCGGCGTCCGCCGCGGCCGGTCTGAGCATGACGGCACTGAGCGGCTGTGGCGGCGACTCGGACGGAGGGTCGTCGGGGACGACCACCATCGAGTGGTGGAACATCTCGACCACCGAGCCCACCAAGGGCGTCTGGGCCGCACTGGCCAAGAAGTTCGAGGCCCAGAACCCCAAGGTGAAGATAAAGATCGTTCAACTGGAGAACGAGGCCTTCAAGTCGAAGATGACCGCGCTGACCGCCTCCGGAAAGCTCCCCGACATCTTCCACACCTGGGGTGGCGGCGTGCTGAAGCAGCAGGTCGACGCGGGCCTCGTCGAGGACCTCACGGACCGCACCAAGCCGTGGGGCGACGCCCTGCTGTCGGTCGCCAAGGAGCCGTACCTGCTCGATGAGAAGGTGTACGGCGTCCCGTTCGACATCGGCATGATCGGCTTCTGGTACAACAAGGCGCTCTTCAAGCAGGCCGGCATCAGCACGCCCCCGACCACCTGGAGCGGCTTCCTCGACGCCGTGGGCAAGTTGAAGGCCAAGGGCATCACCCCCCTCGCCCTCGCGGGCAAGGAGACGTGGACCGGCATGTACTACTGGGCCTACCTCGCGATGCGCACCGCCGGCGCCGAGGCACTGCAGAAGGCCAACGACGACAAGGACTTCACAGGGGCCGAGTTCGTCGAGGCCGGCGAGCACCTCAAGGAGCTCGTCGACCTGAAGCCCTTCCAGAAGGGCTTCCTCGGCGCCGCCTACTCCACCCCCACCGGCCAGGCCGCCGCGGTGGGCAACGGCAAGGCCGCGATGGAACTCATGGGCCAGTGGGCGCCGGTCGTCGAGGCGGACGCCGGCAAGGGACTCGGTGACGACCTCGGCTTCTTCCCGTTCCCCGAGGTCGAGGGGGGCAAGGGTGCCATCACCGAGGTGTTCGGCGGGGGCGGCGGACACGCCCTGCGCCAGGGCGCACCGCAGGCCGCCGTCGACTTCCTGAAGTTCTTCGCCTCCGAGTCCACCGACCTGGAACTCGTCAAGAAGACCGGCGTCCTCCCGGTGGTTCCGAGCGCCGAGAGCGCCATCGCCGACCCGAACATCAAGGCCGTACAGGCGCAGTTGAAGAGCGCCACCGGTTTCCAGCTCTACCTCGACCAGGCGTACGCGCCCGCCCTTGGCCAGGAGGTCAACGACAGCGTCGGCGCGCTGATCGCCGGCTCCAAGTCCCCCGAACAGGTCACCGAGTCGATCACCAAGGTCGCGAAGGAAGAGCAGTAGCCGGCGATGACCTCCACGTTCCTTCCGGACAAACGGACCGGCCCCGACGTCGACGTTCCGCCCCCGGCCGCAGGCAGCGCCCGGGGGCGGGCCCGGCGCCGCACGCTCAACTGGCTCACCGCTATCGGCTTCCAGCTGCCCGCCCTGGTTCTCTTCGGCGTACTGGTGCTGCTGCCGATCCTGTTCGCCCTGTACGCCGCGTTCTTCCGCTGGGGCGGCTTCGGCATGCCGTCCGACTACATCGGGGTCGACAACTTCACCCGGCTCTTCGACGACCCCGTCTTCCTCGGTGACCTGTGGCGCTGCCTCGTCCTGGTCCTGCTGTCGCTCGCCCTGCAGCTGCCGTTCGCGCTCGCCATGGCCGTCCTGCTCAACCAGAAGGTGCGCGGCCGGGCCGTCTACCGGATGCTGTTCTTCGCGCCGTACGTGCTGTCCGAGGCCATCACCGGCGTGCTGTTCAGCATGATCTTCGCGCCGGACGACGGACTCGCCGACCGGCTGCTGGGCGGGATCGGCCTGGACGGGCTGGGCGGGGAGTGGTTCGCCGACCCCTCCACCGTCATGGCGACCCTCTTCCTCGTCATGACCTGGAAGTACTTCGGCTTCCACATGATGCTCTACCTGGCCGGACTCCAGTCCATCCCCCGTGAGTTGACCGAGGCGGCACTCATCGACGGCGCCGGACCCTGGCAGCGTTTCCGCAACGTCACCCTGCCGCTGCTCGCGCCGACCCTGCGGATCAGTGTCTTCCTGTCCGTCATCGGATCCATCCAGCTCTTCGACCTGGTCTGGGTGACCACCGCGGGTGGCCCCGACCACCACTCCGAGACCATGGCCGTGACCATGTTCCAGTACGGCTTCAAGCGCTACCAGGTCGGATACGCCAGCGCGATCAGCGTGGTCATGTTCGGCATCAGCCTCGTCTTCGCTCTCGCCTACCAGCGGTTCGTGCTCCGCCGCGACCTCGAAGGAGCGACCACGACGATGAGAGGAGGCGGGAAGTGACGACCACTCAGAAATCCCGTGGCAAGTCACTGCCGGTGCACGTCGTCCTCATCGTCGCCGGCGCGGTGATGGTCGTACCGCTGCTCTACGCGATGGTCTCCGGCTTCAAGTCCACCGACGAGCTCTCCCGCAACCCGATCGGGCTGCCCGACTCGTGGGTGATCTCCAACTACACCGACATCCTCGGCTCGGGCGCCTTCTGGCAGCTGCTCGGCAGCAGCACGCTGATCGCGGTGGGGACGACCGTCATCGTCGTCGCGGCCTCCGCGCTCGCCGCGTTCTCCTTCGCCCGGTTCGCCTTCCGCGGACGGGAGATGCTGTTCACCCTGTTCACGATGGGGCTCATGTTCCCCTTCGCGGTGGCGGCCCTGCCACTGTTCCTGCTGCTGCGCTCCATGGGCCTGCTGGACAACCCGCTCGGCGTGATCCTCCCGCAGGCCGCGTTCGGGCTTCCGATGACGATCATCATCCTGCGCGGCTTCTTCCGGCAGATTCCGGGGGAGCTGGAGGAAGCGGCCACGCTCGACGGGTGCACGCCGTTCGGGTTCTTCTGGCGGGTGCTGCTGCCCATGGCGCGGCCCGCGCTCGGCACCGTGTCGGTCCTCGCCGTCGTCACCAGCTGGAACAACTTCTTCCTGCCGCTGCTGGTGTTCACCGAATCCACGTGGTGGACCATCCCGATCGGCGTGCAGCAGTTCCAGGGCCAGTACTCCACGGACACCGCCAAGGTCTTCGCCTACCTGGTGCTGGCCATGGTCCCGGCCCTCGCCTTCTACTCGGTCGCCGAGCGCCAGCTCGTCGGCGGCCTCACCGCCGGCGCCACGAAGGGATGACCCGCGCCGACGGACGTACGGCTCACCCTCCCCCACTCTCGACCTCGTTCGAGCCGGGGGAACCCAACCGCACGTGAGGAGTCGCACCATGCGCACTACGACGATCCGCTCCCGCACCCGGCTCAGACTCGCCGGCGCCCTCGCGACCGTCCTGGTCACAGCGGGCATCGCCACCGGGCCGGCCGCCCAGGCGGGCGAGCAGCACGGCAAGCAGCCCACGCTCGCCGACCTGGCCGAGCGCCACGGCCGCTACTTCGGCAGCGCCACCGACAACCCCGAACTCACCGACGAGCCGTACAAGGCCCTCCTCGGCAGCGAGTTCGACCAGATCACCCCCGGCAACGGCATGAAGTGGTACGCCACCGAACCCCAGCAGGGCGTCTTCGACTGGTCCAAGGGCGACGAGATCGTGAACCTCGCCCGGGCCAACCACCAGAAGGTGCGCGGGCACACGCTGGTGTGGCACAGCCAGCTGCCCGGCTGGCTCACCGGCCGCGACTGGACGGCCCCCGAGCTGAGGGCCGTGCTGAAGAAGCACATCCAGGCGGAGGTACGCCACTACAAGGGCAAGATCTACGCCTGGGACGTCGTCAACGAGGCGTTCAACGAGGACGGCACCTACCGCGAGACGATCTTCTACAAGACGCTCGGCCCCGGCTACATCGCCGACGCGCTGCGCTGGGCCCACCAGGCCGATCCGAAGGCCAAGCTCTACCTGAACGACTACAACGTCGAGACCATCGGGCCGAAGAGCGACGCGTACTACAAGCTGGCCAAGGAACTCCGGGCGCAGGGCGTGCCGCTCCACGGCTTCGGCCTCCAGGCCCACCTGGCCCTTCAGTACGGCTATCCGACCACGCTGGAGGACAACCTCCGGCGCTTCTCCCGGCTCGGCCTGGACACCGCGCTCACCGAGGTGGACGTCCGCATGTACGTGCCGGCGGACGAGGCGAAGCTGGCCACGCAGGCCGAGTGGTACCGGGACATGACCGAGGCCTGCCTCGCGGTGCGGCGGTGTGTCGGCATCACCCTGTGGGACTACACGGACAAGTACTCGTGGATTCCCGCGTTCTTCGAGGGCGAGGGTGCGGCGCTGCCGTGGGACGAGCAACTGGCGCCGAAGCCGGCGTACTTCGCGATCCGGGAGGCGCTGAAGTAAGGACCCGTTGCTCCGGCGTTCGTGAGGGGGCGCCTGAGCAACGCCCCGTTCCCGGGCACCCGCGAGGGGGGTGCCCGGGAACGGCCCTGTTTGGGGCGTGGCGGCGACGTGGGGTGGTTACCGGCGCGCGGTAGGAGGGGGCGGTGTCGGGGGGGCCGGCTGCCGGTCGGGTTCGGGAGGGGGTGGTGGCGGGGGCTCGTCCGCAGGTGGGCGCGGGAGGGCGGTGACTAGGGCACCGCCACCGGCGCCGTGCTCGCCCTCACCACCAGTTCCGTGCCGAGTTCGACCCGTGGTGAGTCCGGCTGTTCGTCGCGGGCCAGGCGCAGGACCGTGCGGGCGGCCAGCTTGCCCATGTCGGCGAGGGGCTGGCGAACCGTGGTGAGGGGCGGGGCCGACCAGCGGACTTCCGGAAGGTCGTCGAAACCGACCAGGCTCATGTCCTCCGGGACGCGCAGGCCGCGCCGGCGCAGCGCCTCGATCGCGCCGAGTGCCATCTGGTCGCTGGCCGCGAACACGGCGGTCGGCGGCTCGGGCAGGTCGAGGAGGGCGTTGCAGCCGGCGAAGCCGGACTCCGGGCGGAAGTCGCCGGGGGCGACGAGCGAGTCGTCCACCGCCAGGCCGGCGCCCTCGAGGGCGGCCCGGTAGCCGTCGAAACGGGCCCGCGAACAGAGCAGCCGGGGCGGGCCCGCGATCAGGCCGATCCTGCGGTGGCCCAGCGACAGCAGGTGTTCGGTGGCCGCCATGCCGCCCGCCCAGTTGGCGGCGCCGACCGTCGGGACATCGAGGGCGGGGGAGCCGGCCGGGTCGACGACCACCAGCGGGACGCCGAGGATGCGCAACTCGTCGTGCAGGACCGGCTCCAGCGCCGAGGTGACGAGGATGACACCGTCGGAGGCGCGGGCCCGCAGGTTGCGCATCCACTCGCGGGCGTCGCCGGTGCGGCCGTGGATCGCCGACACCACCGTGCCGACCCCGGCCGCGTGCGCGACCTCCTCCACGCCCCGGATGATCTCCACCGCCCAGGGACTGTCGAGGTCGTTGAAGACGAGGTCGAGGAGGGCGGCGCGGGTGCCGGGTGCCGCGGGCCGCTTGCGGTAGCCGTGCCGTTGCAGCAGGTCCTCGACCCGTGCCCGGGTCTGCGGCGAGACGTCGGACCGGCCGTTGACCACCCGGGACACCGTCGGCACCGAGACTCCGGCCCGCCGGGCGATCTCCGTGATCGTCACCTTGCCCCGGGCCTCGGGCGCCGTCCCGGCGTCGGCCTCGCGTGCTGCCACTTCCCCACCTCCGTACCCGACTGCCCTCGAAACTTCCAGGAGTCTTCCGGAAAGAGGGTGACCGTGGGAAGAGGCCGCGCCCGTGAGCGGAGGAGACAGGGCACGACGGACCATCAGAACCCGCACGAGGGGCTACGCGGAGTGACCGTCCCAGGACAAGCGTCGGGGCCGGTGCGCAGTCGCCGCTGCGAGCCGGCCCCTCAGTACTCCGGGCGGGTGCGGTGTGCCGCCCGGCGCCGCTCAGGCGGCGGTCATCACCTGTGCGGTGCCCAGCGGGCGGTGCGGGTCGATGACCCGTCCGTCCGGCAGGAGCTCACCGGTGTCCTCGAAGAGCAGAACGCCGTTGCACAGCAGGCTCCACCCCTGTTCCGGGTGGTGCGCCACGAGACGGGCGGATTCCCGGTCGGCGGAGTCGGCTGTCGGACACGGTGTCTGGTGCTGGCACATGGGTGGGATCTTTCGCTCTGTCGTGATGAATGGGATGGCTGTGTTGTCTGTCCCGCGGCTTGAAGCGTCGTTCATGCCGGCCCCCGTTGTGATAAGTCGGTCGGAACCCAGTGTTGCCCCACGGGCGTCGATCCGCAGGGATTTCGCAGCACCGCTTCTCACAGGTTGATGACGCATCACTCGCGCGGACGGTTCATTCCAACTGCACTGTCGTTTCGGGTGGTTCGCGGTGGCCCGATAGGGCTAGTCCGGACGGGCAACACGCCAAATCCGGCTCGTACGAGCCATAAAGAGCTCGTACGAGCGAATGGGCCGACGAGGAATCACGGTATGAGCCCAAAGGCGTCGCACACAGCGTCGTACCCCGCCACCCGGGAGATCGGGAACGGGGTACGAAGGCCGCCGCGAGGGGAGCGTCAGGCCGGTGAACTCAGCAGGGGTGCCGGAGTCGCCCGATGCGTCAGCACCGGAAGCAGATCGGCCACCCGGTGCGGACGGTGCGCGGCGATTCCGGGCGGCGCCGGCGCCAGCGGCACGAGCAGGTCGGTGGCGGCGGGGTGGCCGGTGGCGCCGTCCGCGGTGCAGTCGTCGTGCAGCCAGAGCGTGAGCATGTAGAGACGGGGTACCGACAGCAGGCGAGGTTGATAGGGCCGCGTCATGTTCTCCGCCTGGCGCAGCGCGAGCTCGGTGGAGGCGATGTACGGGCCCTCGAAGAAGCGGGAGAACGCCCAGCCGTCGGGGGTCAGCATGGTCTCCGCCGCGGCCACCGCACGGTCGCCGCAGCGGATCAGGAAACGCCAGCCGGCCAGCCGGGTGACCGGGACGCCCGCGGCGTCGACGCCGTCCAGGACGTGCACCGGCAGTGGGAACTCAGGAGTGACGGGGCCCTGGGCGTGCAGCAAGGAAGGAGTTCGGGCTTCACGGACCGCGGTGGGGGAACCCAGCGCGGTGAGGACGGAGCGAAGTGCGGGCGCGGGAGCCGGGAGGACATGCAGCGGCATGGTGGGTCGCCTCTCATTCGACAGGCACAGTGGCGCGAGGGCGGGGCTGGGCGGACGACGCTGTCAGCTCACGTGGTCAGAGAGGCGGGGGCCGTGGTCCGGTAACCAGGGGTGCACGCGAGGCCTGCCGTACGTCACCTGGTGGCAGGATCGAGGGCCGCGGGCGCCAGCCTTCTGCCTTGTTCGCGGAGTTTATACGACACATGTTCAGACGATGTTTCGTCTAGCCGTTTCCGGCGAGGAGAGCAAGGGGCCATTCGGTCGGCGATTCGCGGTAATCATCCCGATTCCGCGCCGACTGCGCGGCGGTGACCTCGGAAAATGCCGGGAGGGCGGACGGCCCATTCTTGTCGGCGTTTTTCACGAGCTCCGGTGGGAACTCGAAACTGCACGGTGCACCATGCCTGGTGAATGTGCCACGGGGCACATCCATCAGAGTAGCGGTTGCCGGTCCCGCCTGTGACGTTATCGATCGTCTCGGCTGGGCATCATCCCACCTGACCCGGACACCGGCGGCCGTTCGTCGGCCCGCCCATGCGAGGAGGGACGTTGCGATGGGGGAGAAGGTCGTGGCAGGTCAGTTCGACCTGTCCGATCGCCAGCGCTACCGCGACAAGCTCCGCCGGAATCTGACGGGGCTGGAGCGGCTCCTGGCCGAGAAGCGGTTCGACCGCCCCAAGAACCTCATGGGGCTGGAGATCGAACTGAATCTCACCGGCGCCGACGGTATGCCGAAAATGCTCAATGCGCAGGTGCTCGAACGCATCGCAAGCCGAGATTTCCAAACAGAACTCGCCATGTTCAACCTGGAAGTCAACATAGCCCCACACCGATTGGGTGGGCGGGTATTCGACCGGCTGGCCGAGGAACTCCGCACCTCGTTGGCATATGCCGACAGGAAAGCGGGAGAGCTCGACGCGGGAATCGTGATGATCGGCATTCTGCCGACCCTCGACCGCGACGACCTGGTCTCCTCGAACCTCTCCGACGTCGACCGCTATGTCCTGCTCAACGACCAGATCGTGGCCGCCCGCGGCGAGGACTTCGCCCTCGACATCGACGGCGTGGAGCGTCTGACCTGCAGCTCGAAGTCCATCGCGCCCGAGGCCGCCTGCACCTCCGTACAACTCCACCTCCAGGTCACTCCGGGCCGCTTCGCCGACGTGTGGAACGCCGCCCAGGCCGTCGCCGCCGCGCAGATCGCCGTGGGTGCCAACTCGCCGTTCCTGTTCGGCCGCGAGCTGTGGCGCGAGTCCCGGCCGCCGCTCTTCCAGCAGTCCACCGACACCCGCCCACCCGAACTCCAGGCCCAGGGAGTGCGCCCGCGCACCTGGTTCGGCGAGCGGTGGATATCCTCCGCGTACGACCTCTTCGAGGAGAACCTGCGCTACTACCCGGCCCTGCTGCCCATCTGCGACGACGAGGACCCCCTGGAGGTCCTCGACGAGGGCGGAATCCCGAAGCTCGCCGAGCTCGTCCTGCACAACGGCACGGTGTACCGCTGGAACCGCCCGGTCTACGGCATCGCCGACGGGGTCCCGCACCTGCGCGTCGAGAACCGTGTGCTGCCCGCCGGTCCCACCATCACCGACGTCATCGCCAACGCGGCCTTCTACTACGGCCTCGTACGCGCGCTCGCCGAGGAGTCGCGGCCGGTCTGGAGCAGGCTGCCGTTCGAGGCCGCCGCCGCCAACTTCGACGCCGCGTGCCGGCACGGCATCGACGCCCGCCTCACCTGGCCCCGGCGCGGCCGGTACGGCGGCACGACCGAGGTCGACGCCGTCAGCCTCGTACGCGACGAACTGCTGCCGCTGGCCGCGGCCGGCCTCGACGCGTGGGGCGTCGAGCCCGCTGACCGGGACCTGTACCTCGGCGTCATCGAGGAACGGTGCCGACGCCGGGTCAACGGCGCGTCCTGGCAGGCCGCGACCTTCCACCGGGCACTGGAGAGCGGCCTGTCCCGGGAGGCCGCACTGGCCGCCACGACCCGGTGGTACCGCGAGCTGATGCACAAGGGCGAGCCGGTGCACACGTGGCCGGTGGGGCTGCCGGAGCCGGTGCCGCTGGGCTGAGTGGTGCTGCGCCGGAGCCGGCCCGCCGTCGCGGTTCGCCCCGTGCGCGCGGCGGGCCTCACCGTCGCCCCGGCCGCCCGCCGCGTCACCTGAAGCGGGGGCGTCGGTCGGTGCACTGGGAACACTCCCGCCGCCGCCACCGGCTTCAGGATCACCGAGTGGATCCGGGAGGGCTCGCCGACCTCGCCGACCTCGCCGACTCGCCGACCTCGCCGACCTCGCCGACTCGCCGACCTCGCCGACTCGCCGACCTCGCCGACTCGCCGACCTCGCCGACCTCGCCGACCTCCTGGACCGAGCCGCCGGTCGCTTCGGCGATCGGTCATGAGCGGGGGTCGCTGCCGCCCGTCCGATACTGATCGGGCAAGCTGTGACGTCCCATGACGGTGGCGGGCCTCCCTGTCGAGTACCGGCGCTGTGGGGATGCGCGGGAATATCAACTGGAGGCCGGTGTGCAGTCGGAGGCGGGCTCGGTGGCCGATTCCTTTCCTGAGGAGCGGCCCTCACGACGGATCCTCCGGGACGAGACCCTGCTCGTTCTGGGGCTCTCGCTCGGCGCGAGTGGGGTGTCCGCCCTGATCAGCTTTGTCGGATCGGTCACCAAACCCGGAGGTCTCAAGGACCAGGCGGCCACCCTCAACGCATCGGCCGCGCCCGGCCGACCCTGGCTGGATCTCGCCTGGCAGCTGTTCGGGATCGCCTCGGCGCTGGTGCCCGTCGCGCTGGTCGCGCACTTCCTGCTCCGCGAGGGGCAGGGTCTGCGCACCCTCGGCTTCGACCGCACCCGTCCCTGGCCGGACCTGGGCCGCGGGGCCGCGGTCGCGGCGGTCATCGGCAGCACCGGAATCGCCTTCTACCTGGCCGCACGCGGTCTCGGCTTCAACCTCACCGTGGTGCCCGAGGCGCTGCCCGAGGTGTGGTGGAAGTACCCGGTGCTGATCATGTCCGCGATGCAGAACGCGATCCTCGAAGAGGTCATCGTGGTGGGCTATCTGCTGCGGCGCCTCGGCCAGTTGGGCTGGACGCCCGGCACCGCGCTGGTGGCCAGCTCCGTACTGCGCGGCTCGTACCACCTCTACCAGGGCATCGGCGGCTTCATCGGCAACATGGTGATGGGCGTGGTGTTCGTGTACCTGTACCGCCGCTGGGGGCGCGTCGGCCCCCTGGTGGTGGCACATTCCCTGCTCGACATCGGGGCGTTCGTGGGTTACGCGCTGCTGGCGGGCAAGGTGGGATGGCTGCCGACGGCGTGAGCCACCGGCAGCATGCCGTACCCCGTTGCGGACCTGCCTGGCTAGACCAGTAGCTCGCCCTCGATCACCGTCACCGCGCGGCCGGTAAGCAAGGTGCGGTCGCCACGGAGTTCCGTCCGGACGCGCCCGGAGCGCGGGGAGGCCTGGAGGCCGGTGAGGTCGGGTCGGCCTAGGCGCTCGGACCAGTAGGGGGCGAGCGCCGTGTGGGCGCTGCCGGTGACCGGGTCCTCGTCGATGCCGATGCGTGGGAAGAAGCAGCGGGAGACGAAGTCGTAGCCGCGGGCGGGGTCCTCGGCGCGGGCGGTGGCGATGATGCCGCGCTCCGAGTGGGCGACGAGGGCCTTGTGGTCGGGCGCGAGGGAGCGGACCGTCTTCTCGTCGGGGAGCTCGACGAGCAGGTCCCGGATGTTCGGGCCGGTGTCGAAGGCGGTGAGCGGCTCGGCACCGAGGGCCCCGGCGACGCCGTCCGGGAGCTCGACCGCAGTGAGCGGCGCGGTCGGGAAGTCCAGCGTGATCGAGCCGTCCTCGTGGGGGGTCGCGACGAGCACACCGCTGCGCGTGGCGAAGCGCACCGGGCCGTCGTGGGCGCCGGTGGTGTGCAGGACATGGGCCGTGGCGAGCGTGGCGTGACCGCACATGTCGACCTCGGCGGCGGGCGTGAACCAGCGCAGCGCCCAGTCGGCCTCGCCGCCTCCGGGCAGCCGGTGGGCGAACGCCGTCTCGGCGTGGTTGACCTCCAGGGCGATGTTCTGGAGCCGGTCGTCCCGCGGGAAGGCGTCGAGGAGCAGGACCCCGGCCGGGTTGCCGGCGAAGGGGCGGTCGGTGAAGGCGTCGACGATTCGGATGCGCATGTCCCGACGCTAGGGGCTCCGCGGAGGCGGGAACCAAGGCCAATTCCGGAGTGCTGGACCCAATTCGGGGGCCGGTGCCGTGTGAGGAAGCCCTGTCCTGGGGGCTTGCCTTGCGAACAGTCCCGATATATCGTTGACGCATCGCGACAGATCAACGATGGATGGAGTGATAGCGATGCGTTCCCATGGATTCGAACGTGGACATGGTGGTGCAGGTCGCCAGGGCGGCCGGGGCGGTTTCGACGGTCGGCGTGGTGCCTTCGGGCC
This sequence comes from Streptomyces sp. NPDC058678, assembly GCF_042714835.1. Lineage (NCBI taxonomy): Bacteria > Bacillati > Actinomycetota > Actinomycetes > Kitasatosporales > Streptomycetaceae > Streptomyces > Streptomyces sp. NPDC058678. Next base: position 63,098 of record NZ_JBHXSG010000042.1, read on the forward strand.
CTTCGGGCCGGGTGGCCCCGGTGGCGGTCCCGGCTTCGGCGGACCGGGTTTCGGGCCGGGGCCCTGGGGGCCCAGGGGTCGAGGCGGACCGCGGGGGAGGGCGCGGCGCGGTGATGTACGCGCGTCGATCCTGGCCCTGCTGAAGGACCGGCCCATGCACGGGTACGAGATGATCCAGGAGATCGCCGAGCGCAGTGGCGGGGCGTGGAAGCCCAGCCCCGGCTCGGTGTACCCCACCCTCCAGTTGCTGGAGGATGAGGGGCTGATCACCAGTGCGTCCGAGGGCGGCAAGAAGCTGTTCTCGCTCACCGACGCCGGCCGTACCGCGGCCGAGGAGGGACCCGAAGCGCCCTGGGAGGAAGCCTCCCGCGGCGTCGACTGGGAGGCCCTCGGTGAGATCCGCCAGGCCGGCTTCGGTCTGATGGAGGCCTTCGGGCAGGTCTGGAAGACCGGCAGCAAGGAACAGCGCGAGAAGGCGGTCGGCGTGATCAACGACGCCCGCAAGAAGCTGTACCTGATCCTCGCCGATGAGGACTGACGGCCGTACGGCAGTGAAGTGGCGCCCCGCGGAGTGATCCGCGGGGCGTCTTCACGTGGGCGGTCGGGCAGTCGTACGGCGTACGGCCGTCAGCCCACCAGGCCTGCCAGCTTGCGCAGTGACTCGTTCAGGGCCGCCGTCGCCGAGTCCTTGAGCTTGCCCGCCATCAGCGAGACGGCGGCGCCGGTGAACTCGCCGTCGATGCGGACCGTCGTGGTGTCGGCGTCGGGGATGAGGGTGTAGCGCGTGGCGACGGTCACGGCCATCGGGCCCTTGCCGCGGATCGCGAGCACCCGGGCCGGCTCCAGTTCCTCGATGGTCCACTCGACCTCGGCGGGGAACCCCATCAGCCTCATGTTCTCCTGGAACGTCCCGCCCACGGCGAGGGTCTCCGGGCCGCCCTCGGGGAAGCTGGTGTGGGTCGTGTTCCACTCGCCGTACGCGGACCAGTCGGTCAGCCGGGCCCAGACCTTCTCCGCGGGTGCCTCGATACGTGCCTCCGCGCTGACTTCGGCCATGCGACCACCTCTTCGTGTCGGGCTGGGTGTCGCGGAACGTAGCCGTAGGACCCGGAACATTCAATACTGACGAGTCGTCAGAAATGCTTCGTGGGGGAGACCTCGGTCGGAGGTTGCGGGGCGCAGGGCAAGGCGGCGCGCCTCTCTCGGGGCACAAGGGCGTGATCTCATCCGTAAGGAGGAGATTCCGGCCTCGTGGGTCCGCTTCCCGTGGGACGCGAAGATGCTTCCTTTCGCGGATGACCCGAGAGGGCGGGACTGATGGGGTAGGGGATGTGCAACACCGTATCCCCCGGCAGTCGGCCCAAGAGCCCGTCGACCGGCCCCCGGTCCCTTCGGACAACGATGCCAGGCCCAGTGCCGAACTGGCAGCGGTGGTCTCCGGTGCCCGCCGGAGGGCGGTCAGGGACGGCGACCGGCAGATCGACACGGCCCATCTGCTGCACTCCCTGTTGGAGAGCGACCCGGAGGTGCGGGACTTCTTCGACGCCGAACCGCAGTTCGCCCGTCTCCTCGGCTACCTCGTGCAGCGCAGCATCGGCTACGGGCTGCGCTGGCAGGGCACCGTCGAGGATTCCGGTGCCGTGCCGGTCGTGACCGAGGCTGAGGGCTTCTCGCCGCTGGCCGCCGGGGCGATGGAGTACGCCTGGGCGCGCGCCGCCCGGCGTGGCGGCGGCCCGCCCCGGGGGATCGACCTGCTCGCGGCGATCGTCGTGGACCCGCAGGCACGGGCCGTCGAGGTGCTCGGCCGAGCCGGGATCGACGCGGCTGAGGTTCTCACGCGAGTGCACCGCCACTTTTCGGCTAACCCTGTGAACGGGACCTAGGCAAACCGTGTGAGCGAGACCTAGGCGAACCGTGTGAGCGGGACCCGGGGGAAGCCCCGCGGTCCAGCCGCTGAGACAGGTGTCAACAGGGATGACGCTCATGTCATCGCCTGTCATCATGTGCCGGTGCATACGTCTGAGAGCAGTCAGGGCAACCGCGGAAGGGGCGTCGGGCTCAGCCTCGCGCTCGGGTCCGCGCTCGCCTTCGGCGGATCCGGAGTGGCGGCCAAGCCGCTGATCGAGGCGGGCCTCGACCCGCTCCACGTGGTGTGGCTGCGCGTGGCGGGCGCGGCCGTGGTGATGCTCCCGGTCGCCGTACGCCACCGGGCGCTGCTGCGCCGCCGCCCCGCCCTGCTCGCGGGCTTCGGTCTGCTCGCGGTGGCCGGCGTCCAGGCCTGCTACTTCGCCGCGATCTCCCGTATACCCGTCGGGGTCGCGCTGCTCGTCGAGTACCTCGCGCCCGCCCTCGTGCTCGGCTGGGTGCGGTTCGTGCAGCGGCGGCCGGTGACCCGTGCGGCCGCGCTCGGCGTGGTCCTCGCGGTCGGCGGACTCGCCTGTGTCGTCGAGGTCTGGTCGGGTCTGAGCTTCGACGCCCTCGGCCTGCTGCTCGCGCTCGGTGCCGCCTGCTGCCAGGTCGGCTACTTCGTCCTGTCCGACCAGGGCAGCGATTCCGGCGACGAGGCACCCGACCCGCTCGGGGTCATCGCGTACGGCCTCCTCGTCGGCACCCTTGTGCTGACCCTCGTGGCGCGCCCCTGGACCATGGACTGGTCCCTGCTCGCCCGCAGCGCGGACATGGACGGCACGCCGGTCGCCGCCGGTCTGCTGCTCGCCTGGATCGTGCTCGTCGCCACGGTCCTCGCCTACGTCACCGGGGTGGTCTCGGTGCGCCGACTCTCCCCGCAGGTCGCCGGCGTCGTGGCCTGCCTCGAGGCGGTCATCGCCACCGTCCTCGCCTGGGTGCTGCTCGGCGAGCACCTCTCGGCACCGCAGATCATCGGTGGCGCGGTCGTCCTGGCGGGAGCGTTCATCGCCCAGTCGTCGGCGCCCGCCAAGGGCTCTCCGGAGCCGGTGGCGAGTGGCGGCTCGGAAAGTGAGTTGTCGGCCCGCGGAACCGCCACCTAGGCTCCCGATCATGCATCTCCACCGCATCGTTCTTCCGCCGCCGGCCGCCTGAGGCGGGCCATCCGGCGAAGCGGGGTGTTCTGAGACCCCCCGAGCCCGGCAGCACACCGCCGGGCGGAACGGTGCTGCCCGCAGACGAAGTCCGTGGACCCCGCCCAGCGGGCGTCCTTTCCCGAACTTCAGCGCACCTTGCGCACTGCGGAGAGAACGCGTGTCGAATGCTGCTTCCGGCCTGCCCATCGGGCGAGGCCTTCTCTACCTGATCGTCGCCGGTTTCGCCTGGGGCACCGCCGGCGCGGTCGCTTCCCTGGCCTATGGCGCCAGTGACATCGGACCCGTCGCCCTGTCCTTCTGGCGCTGCGCCGCAGGGCTCGTGCTGCTGCTCGCCGCCCGCCTCCCGCGAACGGGCGGCGCGCGGACGGTTGTACGGGAACCACTGCGTCACAAGGCGCGGCGGGCCGGTGTCACGGGTCTGTGTCTGGCCGTGTTCCAGACGGCCTACTTCGCGTCCGTCGAGGCCACCGGTCTCGCCGTGGCCACCGTCGTCACCCTCGGCGCGGGTCCCGTCCTCATCGCGCTCGGGGCGAGGCTGACCCTGGGGGAGCGGATCGGGCGGGGCGGGTCGCTCGCCGTTGTCGGGGCGCTCGCCGGACTCGGGGTGCTGATGCTCGGGGGTGAGGACGCGTCCGTGCGCCCGTGGGGGGTGCTGTTCGGGCTGGTGTCGGCGGCTGGGGGCTGTGTGATGACCCTGGTCACGCGGAGCCGGGGCCGGGAAGGCGGTGCGGATGCCGCGAGTGCGTCCGTGTGGACGCTCGCGGTCACCAGCCTGTGCCTGCTGCCGTTCGCCCTGGCCGAGGGACTGGTGCCGCACACCGCGGAACCCGGCCTGCTCCTGTGCCTGTTGGCGTACATCGCGGCCGTCCCCACGGCGCTCGCCTACGTCCTCTACTTCGCGGCCGCCGCCGTCGTCCGGTCCACCACCGTGTCCGTGGTCATGCTGCTGGAGCCGGTGGGAGCCGCGGTGCTTGCCGTGGTGCTGCTCGGTGAGCGGCTCACCGCGACCACGCTGGCCGGCACCCTGCTGATGCTCGGGTCGGTCGCCGGGCTCGCGGTGGCGGAGGCGCGGGGCGCGGCGGACAGGGAACCGGTGCTGGTGTGACGACGAGTGGCCCTTCCTGTCCGGAAGGGCCACTCGGAGCTCAGGTCGCGCGCCGGTTCAGCAGGTGCTCGCGCGCCGCCGCGTCCCCCGGACCGTTGCGGTCGGCGAGGCCGGCCGCGATCCGGTCCTGGACCTCCGCGGGCCGGTGCCCCGCGTACTTGAACTTCGCCCGTACGGCGACCACGTCGAGCCGAAGACCCCGGATCCCGGACAGCAGCCGGCCGTACGGCGCCTCACCCACCGCCGCCGGTGCGGAACCGCCCTCCGGCTGGAAGTGGCCGACCTGCCGGTTGAGGAGCGCGGCCTTCTCGGCCGGGTCGTCCACGATGTGGGCCGTGCAGCGGAGTTGGACCGCCGCGTACAGGCTCGTCGGCGTGCCGTGCTCGGAGGGGACGTCCGACGGCGCCTGCCAGGGGCCGGGGATGAACGCATAGTCGTCGACCACGCTCAGCAGAACCTCGGGGGTCGTCTCCAGTGCGTCCCACAGGGGGTTCGGACGGGCCAGGTGCGTGAGCACCTCGCCGCGCTCGGCGTCGTAGGCGAAGTGCAGGGGCTGGACGTACGGCGGCTCTCCCGGAAGGCCGTTGACGGCGAGCTGTCCAAAGTCGTGGACGTCCAGCCAGCCTTGCCATTCGGCGTCGTCGCGGGGCGCGTCCCAGGGGTGGATCAGCATCAGAGGGCCTGGAGGTAGTCGGGGACCTCGGTGCCGGCGGCCAGATCGGCGTCGGCGAGGGGAGTCCCGTATCCCTTGCGCAGCGGGACGACGCCGGCCCAGTGCGGGAGGGCGAGGTCCTCGGGCTCGTCGTTGACGCCGCCGGTACGGAGCTTGGCGGAGACCTCGTCGAGGTCGAGGCGGATGACGGCGGTGGCGGCGAACTCCTTCTTGTTGGCCGGCCGCGAGTCGCGGGACCGGCCGGGTACGACGTGGTCGACCAGCGCGTCCAGGGCCACCCGCTTCTCCTCGGGGTCCGTCACGTCGTGGGCGATGCCGTGCACGACGACCGAACGGTAGTTGATCGAGTGATGGAAGGCCGAGCGGGCCAGGATCAGCGCGTCGACGTGCGTGACCGTCAGGCACACCGGGAGTCCGGGGTCGGCCTGTCCGGTCATCCGCAGCGGGCGCGAACCCGTCGAGCCGTGGACGTAGAGCCGCTCACCGACCCGGCCGTACAGCGTGGGCAGCACGACCGGGGCGCCGTCACGGACGAAACCCAAGTGGCAGACGTAGGCCTCGTCGAGTATCGCGTGCACCAGTTCCCTGTCGTACGAGGCCTTGTGCGCGGCGCGCGTGGGGACGCTGCGGTCGGTCGGGGCGTAGTCGGCGGGCTGCGTCGTCGTCTGCGGGGTCCCCTGCATTGCGCTCTCCATTGTACTAGTGCATAATTGGCTTTGTGCTAGGAGATTACCGGATCACAGGTCGGCGCGCAGCGGAGATTTCGGCGAGCATCGAGCAGGCGGTGGGTGCCGGTGAGCTGGCCCCCGGCCAACCTCTGCCTCCGATGCGGGAGTTGGCCATCGAACTCGGGGTGAATCCCAATACCGTCGCGGCCGCCTACCGCACCCTGCGTGAGCGCGGGGTCATCGAGACCGACGGGCGCCGGGGCAGCCGGGTGCGGCCCAAGCCGGCCACCACGGGGCGCGAGCACATCCGCGTGGACGTGCCCGAGGGTGTGCGGGACGTGTCGCACGGCAACCCGGACCCCGCGCTGCTGCCCTCCCTCGCGCAGGCGTTCGCGGCGGCCGCCGAGCAGAGCGACCGGCAGCCGGTCATGTACGGAGATGCGCCCGTCGAACCGGAGTTGGCCCGGCTCGCACGGGCCGGACTGGACGCCGACGGGGTGCCGGACGGGCCCCTCGCCGTCGTGTCGGGGTCGCTGGACGCCATCGAGCGGATCCTCGCCGTCCATCTCAAACCGGGGGACGTCGTCGCGGTGGAGGACCCGGGGTGGGGCGGTCTGCTCGACCTCGTCCCGGCGCTCGGGCTGCGCACCGCCCCCGTGCGGGTCGACGACGAGGGGCCGCTCCCGGACGACGTACGGGGCGCTCTGGAGTCCGGCGCGCGCGCCCTGATCGTCACCGACCGGGCCCAGAACCCGACGGGGGCGGCGGTGAGCGCCACGCGCGCGCGTGCCCTGCGGTCCGTGCTGCGGAGGCACCCGGAGACCCTGCTGATCGAGGACGACCACGGCCACGGAATCGTCGACCTGCCCTTGCATCCCCTAGCGGAGGTCACCCGCAGCTGGGCCTTCGTGCGCTCGGTCGCCAAGGCGTACGGTCCCGACCTGCGGCTCGGCGTGTTCACCGGGGACGCCGTCACCGTCGACCGGGTGCGCGGGCGGCAGCGGCTCGGGCCCGGCTGGGTCAGCCGGATCACGCAGGGGGCCGTGCGGCGGCTGTGGGCCGACGGGGCGCTGGACACGCCGGCGGTGGCGGCCGCGTACCGGACGCGCCGGGATCTGCTGATCGACGCGCTCGCGGCCCGCGGCATCGAGGCACACGGGCGCTCCGGCCTGAACGTGTGGATCCCCGTGCCCGACGAGACCGGGGCGGTCGCCCGGCTGCTGCACTCCGGCTGGGCCGTCGCACCCGGCGCCCGCTTCCGGATGAGCGCACCGCCGGGAATCCGGATCACCGTCTCGACACTCGCCGCGGCCGAGACCGGCCCGCTGGCGGACGCGGTCGCCTCCGCCGTCAGGCCGGCCCCGGTTCGCAGTTACGTATAGGACCTGGCTTCGGTGCAGGACTGCGCGGGGCTGTTCTGGCTGTCGGCCGGAGCGCCGGGCACGGAGCCGGAGCCGGAGTCGGCCGCGGATTCCCACGCGGCGATGGCGCCACCGGTGGATCCGGTCGCGGGCGTGGACTCGGTCCCCGCCTCGGCGCGGCGGTCGCGCCCCTTCGGCCTCGCCTGCGTCAGCGCCGCCCCCGCCAGCACGATCGCCGCGCCGACCGGTGTCGACCAGCTCAGCGACTCCCCGAGGATGGCGACGCCGGCGGCGGTGGCGATGACCGGGATGAAGTAGGTGACCATCTGGGCCGTCGTGGGGCCGACCTCGGCGACCAGGCCGTACTGGAGGAGGACCGCGAGCCCCGTGCCGAGGGCGCCCAGGGCGGCGATCGCCAGCAGGGGAGTGACGGGGAAGTGGCTCGGCAGGCTGGTGAACAGCGGGGTGACGACCGCCAGTTGCAGCGTGGCCAGCAGCAACTGGGCGCCGGTGAGCGACAGGTTCGAGTGGCTGGAGCCGGCCAGGGTGCGACGGACGTAGATCCAGCCGATCGGATAGCTGAGCGAGGCCAGCAGGGCCATCGCCGTGCCCGTGGCGTCCAGGCCGTGGAAGCCCTGCCAGGCGCCGAGGACCGTCAGGACGCCGAGGAAGCCGAGGCCGAGGCCCGCGACCCTGACCCGGGTCGGCCGGTCCTCGGAGAGGGCGACCAGGGACAGGGCCATGCCCCACAGGGGCGAGGTCGCGTTGCAGATGCCGGCGAGCGTGGACGGGATCGTCAGCTCGGAGTAGGCGAAGAGCGAGAACGGCAGCGCGTTCAGGAAGAACGCGGCGACCGTCAGATGCGCCCAGGTGCGCGCGCCGCTCGGGAGGCGTTCCCCTCGCACGGCCATCGCGGCGGCGAGCACCGCCGTGCCGAAGACCAGGCGGCCGAGAGTGACCTGGAACGGGGCGTAGCCCTCGGTGCCCACCTTGATGAGCAGGAAGCTGAAGCCCCAGATCAGCGAGAGGGCGCCGAAGCGCAGGCGCCAGTCGAGGGCGGGGCGGGGGCCGGAAGGGGTCCGGGCCCCGGTGCGGGTGGCGGTGACGGTGCTCATGGCCACAACGATGGTGCGTGCGATCTCGTAGCACAATCGAAAATTCGCGAGCGGTATCTCGTAGTATTGCTTACATGTTGAACCTGGAGCGCCTGCGCACCCTCGACGCCCTCGCCCGGCACGGCTCGGTCAGCGGCGCCGCCGAGGGTCTGCACATCACGACCTCGGCCGTCTCGCAGCAGATGTCGAAGCTGGAGCGGGAGGTCGGACAGCAGCTCCTCGCCAAGAACGGGCGGGGAGTGCGGCTCACGGACGCGGGCCGACTGCTCGCCGAGCACGCGTCGCGCATCCTGTCGCAGGTCGAACTCGCCCAGTCCGACCTGGAGGCCCAGCGCGGACAGGTCGTCGGCGAACTCAGGCTGTCGGCGTTCCCGACCGCCGCGCGCGGCCTGTTCCCCACCGCGCTCGCCGCCCTGCGCGCGCACCACCCGGCGCTGCGGATCCGCTCCTCCGAGCTGGAACCCGAGAGCGGCATCGCCGGGGTGATCCGCGGCGACCTCGACCTCGCGGTCGTGCTCGACTGGTACAACAAGCCGATGCCGCTGCCCGACGGCCTGGTCAAGGCGCCGATCCTGGACGACCCCGCCGACGTGGCGATGCCGGCCGGCCACCGGCTCGCACACCGCGACGAGGTGGACCTCGCCGAGTTCGCCGAGGACGAGTGGATCACCTGGGGCGAGGGCGAGTTCTGTCACGAGTGGCTGATGTTCACGCTGCGCTCCAAGGGCATCGAGCCGATCGTCGGCCACCGTGCCGCCGAGACACACACCCAACTCGGCTTGGTCGCCGCGGGGTTGGGGGTGTGCATCGCGCCCCTGCTGGGACGGCACCCGATGCCCGCGGAGGTCGTCACCGTCCCGCTGAAGCAGCGGGTGCGCCGGCATGTGTACGTCGTCTGGCGCGCGGACGCCGACCGCCGCCCGTCGATCCGGGCGGCGGTGGAGGCTCTCAAGGCCTCGGCCGAGAAGCTGGGTTAGGCCCGTTGTCGCACCACCGGGCCCTGTCGTCGAAGGGGTCCGGCTACAGCGGCCCCAGCTTGCGGAAGTCCCAGGAGACGATCTTCTCCGGGGTCAGCCGGATCCACGCGTGCCGGCCGTCGTGCGGCATCTCGTCCAGACGGAAGTTCTTGCGGGCGAACAGGGTCTCGGGCAGGTCGAGTTCCGCGCGCAGCTCCCCGATGCGCGGGGCCTCGCCCACGAAGTCCACGATGCCGGACAGCTCGACGCCGCGCAGTTCGTCGTACTCCTCGCCCGTGTCGACCACGATCGCCACCCGTGGATCGCGCCGCAGATCGGTCCACCGCTTGCTGCGCACCACCGAGTAGAGCCACATCGACGTGCCGTCCCAGGCGAACCACAGCGTGCTCACGTGCGGGGCGCCGTCCGCGGACACGGTGGCGACCCGGCAGGTGCGCTGGCTGGTGAGGAACTCGTCCAGCTCACCGGGTGTCATCATGATCTTCCGGCCCCGGCGCTGAGTGACGGTCATGCGGCCCCCTCTTTCTCTCACGTCGTGTCAGAGGAGATCCTCTGACATCACGTCAGAAAAGGATGGGACGTCTTCCGTCCACACGCAACGGTGACTACTCTCACCCGCTGCACACCGTTGGCGACCAGGGGGAACCATGCCGTCGTACGACCGGCTCGGCGAGCTTCTCGACCCCGCGACCACCGTCCTGCTCACCGTCGAGTGCCAGCAGGGCGTCGTCGGCCCCGACAGCGCCCTGCCCGAACTCGCCGAGGAGGCACGCTCGTCGGGGGCCCTCGCCAACGTCGCCCGGCTGGTCGCCGCCGCGCACCAGGGCGGCGTCCAGGTGATCCACGCGATCGCCGAGCGCCGCCCCGACGGCCGGGGTGCCAACCGCAACGCCCGCCTGTTCCGCGCCGCCGAACGGCTGCCCGTCCAGCAGCTGTCCGGCACCACCGCGGTACGTCTGGCGGCGCCGATCGAGGCCGCCGAGGAGGACCTCGTCGTACGACGGCTGCACGGGCTGTCGCCGATCCAGGGCACCGAGGTCGACGCGCTGCTGCGCAACCTGGGCTGCCGGACGCTGATCGTCACCGGGGTGTCGGCCAACGTGGCGATCCCCAACGCCGTGTTCGACGCGGTGAACCGCGGCTACACCGCCGTCGTACCGACGGACGCCATCGCGGGGGTGCCCTCCGACTACACCCCCGCGATGATCCGCAACACCCTCGCATTGGTCGCCACGGTCGCGACCACGGACGAGGTGCTGGTCTGCGTCAGCTGTCAGCGCCGTACGGTCCGGCGCTGACGGTCACGCGAGGGTGATCGAGTCCCCGCTCACGGCTATCTGCATCTCGGGCAGCGGCTTCTTCGCCGGACCGCTCTTCACGCTGCCGTCGGTGATCGAGAAGTTGCTGTTGTGACAGGGGCAGTTGATGACGCCGTCGGCGACGCTCTTCACCGCGCAGCCCTGGTGGGTGCAGGTGGCCGAGAACGCCTTGAACTCGCCCGCCGTCGGCTGCGTGACCACCACCTTCTGGTCGGCGAAGACCTTCCCGCCGCCCTCGGGGATGTCGGCGGTCGACGCGAGCGCCGTGCCGCCCCCGGCCTTGCCGCCGGCCGAACCGTCCCCGGTGGGGCTGCTGCTGCCGGACGAGTCGGCGGGGGCGGACGAGCTCGACGAGTCGTCGTCCGAGCCGCCGCACGCGGTCAGCGCGACGGCGAGCCCAGCCGCTCCGGCCGCCGCCACGACGGTACGACGGCCCGGCCCCGGCGTGGACTTGAACGATGCGCTGGTCATGGTGCGCTTCCCTTCGGGGAGGTTGCGTGGTCTGCCGACAGGTACGGTCGGCGGAGATCGCCTGTTCAGACGATGTCGAAATCTTGACCTGCTCTCGTTGAGCCGCGGGTAAAGCGGAGCTATCGGTTCGCTGTCCGGCCCTGTCGGTTTCCTGTCGGAGCCGGCGCACCGCCGTCCGGGGCCGCCTCCGATGCCCGTCCATACGTCGGTAATCCGGGGCGATGCTCAAGCGGGCAGGGAGGTGAGGCGGGGCCAGGTCGGCTCAACCTCACCGTCGCCCCAGTCGCGCCCTTCGCCGTCGACGGCACCCAGGGCCTCTGACCAGCGCCGGCATGGCCCTCGCTCTCTCCGATCCGCGACCGTCATGCCCCTCTGCCAGGGCCTGGCCCTGCTCTTCACCCCGGAGAAGCAGTGAACAACCGTGAGCTTTCAGGTCGTCGGCTGACTCCCGGCACCAAGGTGCCGATGTCGAGAGTCTGTTGCAGTGGCGCGCGCTCGAACACCTGTAGTTGTGCCGAGTGTTCGAATGCATCTACTTTTGCCGGTCATGACCATGACGCGCAGAGCGATCATCAAGGGCATGGCCACCGCACCGTTCATCGGTGTGGCCGGCAGCGCGCTCGCCCCCGCCACCGCGAACGCGGCCACCATCGACGCCGGCCAGTTCAGCCTCACCAGCCGGCCCTCCAACAGCTATGGCCAGTTCGCCGATCTGGCGGCCGGCCTGGCGAACAGCCTCACCAAGGTCGGCGCGACCACCGTCATAGCCGACACCAACCGCAGCGCCAAAGCCCTCACCAGCGCGCCCAGTACCGCTACGGCCTTCCAGACCGGCTTCGCCTGGGACACCGACGACCAGGCGGTGGACTACTGGATACCCCAGGGCGTCACCACCAGCGCCGACGCCTATGGCAACGGGCTCTACCCGGAGGGGGGAAGCAACAAGGTCGTCCTCGTCTCCTGGTACTTCGAGACCGATCCCGACGCCGACGGCGTCGACGAGTACCCGCTCGACAAGGGCCTGCGAGTGACCTTCGTCGACTACAGCAGCCCGTCCGCACCGACGTACCGGCATGTGCTGCTGGTCGAACCCGTCAAGACCAGCACGGGTGCGTACTCCTTCAATCCCGTCCGCAAACACGCCGGCGGCATCATGTGGTACGGCGACCTGCTCTATGTCGTCGACACCTACAAGGGGCTCCGGGTGTTCGACCTGCGCAGCCTCTTCCAGGTCGCCACCGCGGAGAAGGACGTGTGCGGACTGCACACCGACGGGCAGTACTACGGCTACGGCTACCAGTACGTCCTGCCGCAGAGTCACGCCTACGACAATGCAGGAACGTACCTGCGCTACACGGCGGTCGGACTCGACCGCGCCAGCAGCCCCGACAGCCTGGTGGTCAGCGAGTACTCGCTCTCCGGCACCGTCGACTACTCGGACGGCAACTTCAACGGCATGGGCCCGGGCAGCACCACCCCCAAGGTGGTCCGCTGGAACCTCGACTACACGGACCGGCAGCTGGCCTCCCTCACGGCGGCGGAAGCCGTCACCGTCAGCCAGCAGAAGATCCAGGGCGTCGTCTCCCGCAACAGCAAGCACTACCTCTCGGTGAGCAACGGCCCTTCCGGCAAGGGCGCTCTGCGTACCTTCAACTCCGGCGGCTCCACCGCGAGCACCGTCTGCGACCTGACCGTCGGCTGCGAGGACCTCAGCTACCACAGCAGCGGGGCGTCCGGCTGGTCGTACAGCGAGTCCGTGATCTGGAACGCCAGCGAATACACCGGCAAACGCTACGTCTACGCGGTCCGCGCGGACGGCTCCTGAAAAGCCTGTCCGGCGGATCATCCGGTCTCCGACATGATCCGCCGGACAGGCCCTCGGCCGCCGATCGCACTGCCGGGACAGGACTTCCTCGGCCACGGCTTCCCCGGTCACCCATCGCACTGGCCGACTACATCGCGATGCACTGGGCGCCCGGCAGAGGCGGTGCTGCGAAACTCCGTGGTGACCTTGGCGCGGTGGCTCGGGCACTCCTCACCGGCGATCACCCTCGGTTACTATGCTCACTTCATGCCGGAGGCCGGGAGTAGGGGGCGCACCGCCCTCGACGGACTGCTCGGGAGACGGGGAGATCTTCCTGCCGGCCGAAACTCCCCCGATTCTCCCCAGGGCCGTTGACGGGTCGTTCCCGCTCCTGTGCCCTCCGGGGTAAGTCGTGGATTATAAGGCTGAAGAGACAGGTGGCCTGGGAAAATGCTAAGAGAGGTCACCGCGACCCGCTACGTCACGCCCCTGCGTGAGGGCGGCTCGCTGCCGGGGCTCGTCGAGGCCGACGACCACGGGACGTACGTCATGAAGTTCACCGGTGCCGGGCAGGGCCGCAAGACACTGGTCGCCGAGGTCGTGTGCGGCGAACTCGCCCGGCGGCTCGGCTTTCGGATGCCGCGGCTCGTGACGATCGGCCTGGACCCGGTTCTGGGGCTCGGCGAACCCGACCCGGAGGTACAGGAACTGCTCAGGTCCAGCGGCGGCACCAACCTCGGCATGGACTTCCTCTCCGGGGCCCTCGGCTTCGACCCGCTCGCCTTCCCGGTGAGCCCGGAGGAGGCCGGGCGGATCGTCTGGTTCGACGCGCTGGTGAACAACGTCGACCGCTCCTGGCGCAACCCCAACCTGCTGATGTGGCAGGGCGGTCTGTGGCTCATCGACCACGGCGCGACCATGATCTGGCACCACAACTGGCCCGGCGCCGAGGCCTCGGCGGCCCGCCCGTACGACGCCTCCGACCACGTGCTCACGTCCTTCGCGCCGGACGTCGCCGCTGCCGCAGCCGCGCTCGCGCCGCAGGTCACCGAGGAGCTCCTGGCCGAGGTCACCGCGAAGATCCCGGAAGCGTGGCTGGCGGACGAGCCCGGTTTCGACACACCGGACGACCTCCGCCGGGCCTACGCGCGTCCCCTGGCCGCGCGCGCCGCCGTCGTCCACGACCGCATCAACGGCATCGAGGGAAGCAAGTGAGCGAGCGCCACATCATCCGGGGGAGCGAGCGGAACGAGCGGGACGTGTTCGAGTACGCGCTGCTGCGCGTCGTGCCCCGCATCGAGCGCGGCGAGTGCATCAACGCCGGGGTGCTGGTCTACTGCCGGGCCAAGTCGTACGTCGGTGTGCGCACCCACCTCGACGAGACGCGGCTCCTCGCCCTGGATCCGGACGCGGACGTGGCCGGCGTGAGGGCCGCCCTGCGTGGCGTCGAGGGTGTCTGCAAGGGCGGCGAAGCGGCAGGTCAGGCCGCCCGCGACGACGCAGGGCGGCGCTTTCGCTGGCTGGTCGCGCCCCGCTCGACGGTCGTCCAGCCGGGGCCCGTGCACACCGGACTGACCAACGACCCGGCCGCGGAGACCGACCGGCTTCTCGGCCTGCTGGTGCGGTGACGGAGCCGGCGCCGCCGCCGGCCGGCCGTCAGGCCCGGCGTCGCCTCACCACATGGCCGGTGGCGAGGACGCCGGCGGCCACCAGGGCCAGGCCGATCCCGGTGGCCCAGCCGCTCGGTCCGGAGGTCGACGCCCCGCCCAGCCCGCCGCGCACGCCCTGCGTCGGGGTGACGGCCGCCGGAGTCGCGGGACCGACGGTCGCGGGAGTCGCGGGACGGACGGGACGGGCGGTCGAGGAGATGACGGGGGCGCCGCGCCGGGGCAGTACCTCGCAGGCGATGCCGTCGTCCGCGCCCTGGTCCTCGTCGAGTCGGTTCGGATCAACGGGGTTCGAGTCGAAGACGGCCTGCGCCTCCTCCTGGTAGGTGAAATCGCGGCAGTCCAGATCCTGGGCGTGAGCGATGTCGGCCAACGGCACTATCGCGGTGATCGCGATCAGCGTGCCGGCGGCACCGGTGCGACGGCGCATCGAGCGCCTCCTTTCCGGCCACGAGTGGTCCGCGCTCCGACGCTATGGGCCAGATGGCGCAGGGGCGCGCAGCGCTGGGCCGATCGGGTGCCGCCGGCGGTCCCCGATGCGGGACGATGACGGGCGGGTATGCGGGACGACGACGGGCGGGCGCGGCCTGCCGGGGCCGGCCGCGCAGGTAATGGATCACACCGGGCTCGTGTGACGTTGACACCGGGTGCCAGGGCTTCTAGCGTCACGTCTGCTGAAGGTACTAAGCGGTCGCTCACCAGATGGGCGTCCTTCTCGAGGGCGAGGAGAACCAGCAATGTCCACCACTGAGCAGCGGGTCGCCGTGGTCACCGGCGGAGCGCGCGGCATCGGCGCCGCCACCGCCGTACGACTGGCCGCCGAGGGTCGCGCGGTCGCCGTGATCGACCTCGACGAGGGAGCCTGCAAGGACACCGTGGAGACGATCACCGCGGCGGGCGGCAAGGCGATCGCGGTCGGCGCGGACGTCTCCGACGAGGCCCAGGTCGAGGCGGCCGTCGCGCGCGTCGTCGCGGAGCTCGGCGCCCCGACGATCCTCGTCAACAACGCGGGCGTGCTCCGCGACAACCTGCTGTTCAAGATGAGCGTCACGGACTGGGACACCGTCATGAACGTGCATCTGAGGGGCTCGTTCCTGATGACGCGAGCCGTCCAGAAGTACATGGTGGACGCCAAGTTCGGCCGCGTCGTCAACCTCTCCTCGTCCTCGGCGCTCGGCAACCGCGGCCAGGTCAACTACTCCGCCGCCAAGGCCGGTCTGCAGGGCTTCACCAAGACGCTCGCGTTCGAGCTCGGCAAGTTCGGCGTCACCGCCAACGCCGTGGCGCCCGGCTTCATCGCCACCGACATGACCGCCGCCACCGCCGAGCGGGTCGGCATGGGCTTCGAGGAGTTCAAGGCCGCGGCCGCCACCCAGATCCCGGTCCAGCGCGTGGGCAACCCGGACGACATCGCCAACGCGATCGCCTTCTTCACGGGCGACGCGGCCGGATTCGTCTCCGGCCAGGTGCTGTACGTGGCCGGCGGACCGCTCAACTAGGGCTGAGGAACAGGGACATGACTGTGGAACTCTCGGGCAAGGTCGCCCTGGTCACCGGCGCCAGCCGCGGCATCGGTTACGGCGTCGCCGAGGCGCTGATCGCGCGCGGTGACCGTGTCTGCATCACCGGGCGCAACGAGGAGGCCCTCAAGGAGGCCGTCGAGCAGCTCGGCGCCGACCGGGTCATCGGCGTCGCGGGCAAGGCCCACGACGAGGCCCACCAGGCCGTCGCCGTCGAGCGCACGATGGAGGCCTTCGGCCGCGTCGACTACCTGGTCAACAACGCCGGCACCAACCCGGTCTTCGGGCCGATCGCCGACCTCGACCTGGGCGTCGCCCGCAAGGTCTTCGAGACCAACGTGGTCTCGGCCCTCGGCTTCGCGCAGAAGACCTGGCACGCCTGGCAGAAGGACAACGGCGGCGCGATCGTCAACATCGCCTCCGTCGCGGGCGTCTCCGCCTCGCCCTTCATCGGCGCCTACGGCATCAGCAAGGCCGCCATGATCAACCTGACCCTCCAGCTGGCGCACGAGTACGCGCCGAAGGTGCGGGTCAACGCCATCGCCCCGGCCGTCGTCAAGACCAAGTTCGCGCAGGCCCTGTACGAGGGCCGCGAGGCGGAGGCGGCCGCGGCCTACCCGCTGGCCCGGCTCGGCGTGCCCTCCGACATCGGCGGCGCCGCCGCCTTCCTCACCTCGGAGCAGTCCGACTGGATCACCGGCCAGACGCTCGTCGTCGACGGCGGCATCTTCCTGAACGCCGGCGTGGGCTGACTTTCGTTGCAGTTCGGCACGGGCGCCCGTCGACCGGAAACGGCGCCCGTGCCGACGTATGAGAGCCGCACGGGACCGATGACAACGTCGTCATCACAGAATCGATCAAGAGAGCGAATCCCGGAGAGGTTCAGCGGGCGGAGCGCTGCGGTATGGTCTGCCGACCCTTGGTACGGCATTTCGAGGAGCAAGCGCGTGTTCATCCGGAACCGATACCTGCCGCCGCTCGCGGCCCTGGCGTCCATATCCATGGTGGCCGGATGTGGCGTGTTCACCTCGGACGCCTCCGGAGACGAGGCGCCGCTCGTCGTGGGAACCACCAGTGCTCCGGCCACGCTGGATCCCGCGGCGTCCTGGGACAACTCCTGGGAGCTGTTCCGCAATGTGTACCAAACCCTGCTGAACTACAGCCCCGGCGCGGCCGAGCCCGAGCCGGACGCCGCCGAGAGCTGTGGTTTCACGGACGATTCGAGCACCGTGTACAGCTGCACGCTGCGTAAGGACCTGAAGTTCTCCGACGGGCACCCGCTGGACGCCCAGGCCGTCAAGCACTCGTTCGACCGGATCAAGGAGATCAACGTCAATGGCGGTCCCGCGGGGCTGCTGGGGACTCTCTCCCGGGTGCAGGTGAAGGGTGACCGTGAGGTCGTCTTCCATCTCAGCCAGCCCGACGCCACCTTCCCCCTGGTGCTGACCACGCCCGCGATGTCGATCGTGGATCCCGACGAGTACCCCGCCGACGCGCTCCGCAAGGACGGAAAGATCAGCGGCTCGGGGCCCTACAGCCTTGCTTCCTACGAGGAGGGAAAGAAGGCCGAGCTCGTCCGCAACGACAACTACAAGGGCATAGCGGACCGCAAGAACAGCGCCGTCACCATCCGCTACTTCCAGCAGTCGGACGAGATGGTCAAGGCCCTCAAGGACAAGCAGATCGCGGTCATCTACCGCGGTCTCGGCGCCTCGGACACCGTGGACCTCGACGCCAACCAGAAGGCGGAGAAGCTCCAGCTCGTCGCGAACCCCACCACCGAGATCAGTTACCTGGTCTTCAACCCCAGCGACCCGTGGGCCGCGAAGCCCGCGGTCCGCAAGGCGGTCGCCCAGGTCATCGACCGCCCGGCGCTCGCGCACAACATCTACAAGGACACCGTCGAGCCGCTGTACTCCATGGTCCCCAGGGGCCTGGTGGGCCACACCACGGGCTTCTTCGACGACTACGGGGCCCCCAGCGTGCCCAAGGCCGAGCAGATCCTCACGGAAGCGGGCATCACCGAGCGCGTCCCGCTGACGCTCTGGTACACGAGCGACCGCTACGGCTCGACGACCAAGCCCGCCTTCGAGGAGCTGAAGCGGCAGCTCGAGGCCTCCGACCTGTTCGAGGTGACCCTCAAGAGCCGCCCCTGGAAGAGCTACGTGGAGGGATACCAGAAGGGCGAATACCCGGTGTTCGGGCGCGGCTGGTTCCCCGACTTCAACGACGCCGACAACTTCATCGCGCCCTTCGTGGGCAAGCAGAACGCGCTCGGTACCCCGTACGAAGAGCCCGAGATCACCGGCAAGCTGCTCCCGGAGTCGCGCGCCGAGAGCGACCGCGGTGCCGTCGCCAAGCAGATCGAGGCGGCCCAGCGGATCCTCGTGGACGACGCGCGCCTGCTGCCCCTGTGGCAGGGCAAGCAGTACGTGGCCGCGAACGAGGAGATCTCCGGTCTGGAGAAGGTCATCGACCCGGCGACGATGATGGTCATGTGGGAGCTGTCCTGGAAGACCAGCTGGTAGGGGGCCGTCGGTGCGGTCCGCGGGCCCGCTGTCAGTGCTCGCCTGTAGGTTCTGTGGCCTGGACGTGACCGCACGTCGCAGTGACCGCACACCGTAAGGAAGTTGACGTGACCGACATCGCCATGCTGCCCGAGTCCTGGCGCGGGGTCCTGGGCGACGAACTGCAGCAGCCCTACTTCAAGGAGCTGACGGAGTTCGTCGAGGAGGAGCGAGCGAGGGGTCCCGTCCACCCTCCGCGCGAGGAGGTCTTCGCCGCGCTGGACGCCACGCCGTTCGAGCAGGTGAAGGTCCTCGTCCTCGGTCAGGACCCGTACCACGGCGAGGGCCAGGGCCACGGGCTGTGCTTCTCGGTCCGTCCCGGCGTGAAGACACCGCCCTCGTTGCGCAACATCTACAAGGAGATGAAGGAGGAGCTCGGGCTGGAGGTCCCGGACAACGGCTATCTGATGCCGTGGGCCCGGCAGGGCGTCCTGCTGCTCAACGCGGTGCTCACGGTCCGGGGCGGCGAGGCCAACTCGCACAAGGGCCGGGGCTGGGAGAAGTTCACCGACGCGGTGATCCGCGCGGTGGCCGACCGGCCCGACCCGGCGGTCTTCGTGTTGTGGGGCAACTACGCGCAGAAGAAGCTCCCCCTGATCGACGAAACCCGGCATGCCGTGGTCAAGGGCGCCCACCCCTCCCCGCTGTCGGCCAAGAAGTTCTTCGGCTCCCGCCCGTTCACGCAGATCAACGAGGCGGTCGCCCGCCAGGGCCACCAGCCCGTCGACTGGACCATCCCGAACCTGGGCTGACCGCCGCCGGGCCGGTTCCCCGCCGAACCGGCCCGGTGCCGCCTGACCGTGATTGTCGGTGGCGGCGGTTAGCGTCGGCAGGGACAGCCGGCGAGGGTGCGGAGGACGCGGTGGCGGAGCGACAGGGGCAGGCGGCCGTGGATGCCGTGATGACGCGGATCGGGCAGGTCGTGATGCTGCATCACGCCGGCGACCGCGAGGAGGCCCGGCAGCGGTTCCTGAGCCTGTGGGCGGAGATCGGTGAGGACGGCGACCCCCTGCACCGCTGCACGCTGGCTCACTACATGGCAGACACCCAGGACGACCCGTTCGACGAACTCGCCTGGGACCTGAGAGCGCTGACGGCCGCGGAGGAGCTGACGGACGACCGGCTCCACGAACACGAGGGAGCGCTCGCCGTGCGGGCGCTGTACCCGTCCCTGCATCTGAACCTGGCCGCCGACTATGTGAAGCTCGGCCGCACGGAGGCCGCCCGCACCCATCTGCGCCGGGCGCGGGAAGCGTCCGGCGCACTGGGTGACGACGCTTACGGGGACGGGGTACGGGGAGCGATCAACCGGCTGGAGCTACGGCTCGGCGAAGGGGACGCCTCCCGCGGATGAGCAGGGACCACCCGCACGTCCGCCTCCCGGCTCACCGCCCGTACGTCCGGTCGCAGATCACCGACTCCGGGCTGCCCGCCTCCCAGCCGCCGTACTGCCTGCCGAGCGCGCAGACGTCCTTCGCTTCCTTGGGGACCGACCCGGCCACGTCGGGGATCTCGACGCGCGGCTTCGCGCGGTGTCCCACCTCGGGGTGGCGGGGTTTCGGATGCGCCGGGAGTGCCGGGCGGTAGCGCGGAGGCGGTTCCTCGGCCCGTCGCGGGGCCGCGGGGTCGGCACCGTGCGACGCGGCCGACGTCGGGTCCGGGCGGCGGGACGGGCCGATCATCTCCAGGGCCTCGCGGGCCGGCGCCTGCACGACTTGCTGCTCCGCCTGCCCGTCCGGCCGGGGCGCCGACGGCCGGGAGGGCGCCGCCGGCGGTCCGGACACGGGTGGGTCCTGGACCGTCACACAGCCGGACAGGGCCGAGACAGCCACGGTGACGAGGAGCGTTGCGGTGGTCGTCGTTCGATGCACCCGCGCAACTCTGCTGGTTCGGGCGGCCTTTGGACAGTTGACAAGCGGAGGATGCCCCGCACGGGTGATCTCCGGCCCCGTACGGAGGGGGCGTGTCCGCGGCGGCTGACGCCGGCCGGCCTCAGTCGCCCGTCCCGCCGTCGACGCGCTCGCGGATCAGGTCGGCGTGGCCGTTGTGACGGGCGTACTCCTCGATCATGTGCGTGTAGATCCACCGCAGGTTGAACGGTTCGTCGGTGAACCGGCTCCTGCCGCGCGAGAGTTCGTCCAGGCCGAACTCCGCGGAGTTGCGCCGGGCGATCTCGATCTCGGCCTGCCAGGTGCCGTACGCCTCGTCCCAGGTGTCCGCCTCGGTGAGATGGAACTCGCCGTCCCGGTCCTCCTCGGTGTAGTAGATCGGCCCCGGATCATCGCCCACCAGGACCTTGCGGAACCAGCCCCGCTCCACCTCCGCCATGTGCCGCACCAGACCCATCAGGGACAGCTCGGACGGCTCCGCCGAGGCGGTGCGGAGCTGGGCGTCGGTCAGGCCCTCGCACTTCCACGCGAGGGTCTGCCGGTGGTACTCCAGCCAGCCCTCCAGCATGGTGCGTTCGTCGGCGTTCTGGGCGGGTTCGGTGCGCTGCGTCGTCATGCACGCATCGTCGCCGACTGCGCCCGCCCCCCACCACGCGTTTTCCACGCCTTCGCCGACCGGTGGCCGCTGCGCCGGCCGTATGCTTCCGGCATGACCCCGGCAGGCCACAACCGCTGAAGGAGAGCCCGTGAAGGTCGGCTGCATCGGACTCGGTGACATCGCGCAGAAGGCGTATCTGCCGGTGCTCGGCGGCCGCCCCGGGGTCGAGCTGCACCTCCAGACCCGCAGCCCGGCGACACTCGCCCGGGTCGCCGACGGCCTCCACCTCCCCGAGGAGCGGCGTCACGCCGATCTGGACTCCCTCCTCGGCCAGGACCTCGACGCCGCCTTCGTGCACGCGCCGACCGCCGTGCACCCCGAGATCGTGACGCGGCTCCTCGAGGCGGGTGTACCGACGTACGTCGACAAGCCGCTGGCGTACGAACTCGCCGACTCCGCACGGCTGGTGGAGCTCGCCGAACAGCGGAGCGTGAGCCTGGCCGTCGGCTTCAACCGGCGCTACGCCCCCGGGTACGCCCAGTGCGCCGATCACCCGCGCGAGCTGATCCTGATGCAGAAGAACCGGATCGGGCTCCCCGAGGAGCCCCGCACGATGATCCTCGACGACTTCATCCACGTCGTGGACACCCTGCGCTTCCTCGTGCCCGGCCCCGTGGACGACGTGACCGTGCGCGCCCGCGTGGAGGGTGGTCTGCTGCACCACGTCGTGCTGCAGCTCGCCGGGGACGGCTTCACCGCGCTCGGCGTGATGAACCGGCTCAGCGGCTCGGCGGAGGAGATCCTGGAGGTGTCCGGGCAGGACACCAAGCGGCAGGTGGTCAACCTCGCCGAGGTGATCGATCACAAGGGCCAGCCGACCGTGCGGCGGCGCGGCGACTGGGTGCCGGTGGCCCGGCAGCGCGGCATCGAGCAGGTCGTGCTCGCCTTCCTCGACGCCGTGCGCGCGGGCAGGGTGCTCAGCGCCCGGGACGCGCTGGCGACTCACGAACTGTGTGAGCGGGTGGTACGGGCGGTTCAGGAGAAGGCCGCCTGACCCGCAGCGTCCGTACGCCCTCGGTGACGCCCCACACCCCGAGGATCAACAGGGCCGCCTGCACCGGCCAGTCGCCGAAGCGGACGTACGGCGTGACGCCGTCGGCCAGCGGCACCTCGTACACCGCGCTCGTGCTCGCGCTCGTGCCGAGCCACGGTCCGATGCGCTGCCCGCTCGCGCCGTAGACCGCCGACACACCCGTGAGCGTCGCGTGGACCATCGGGCGGCCGGTCTCCGCCGCGCGCAGCGCGGCCAGTGAGGCGTGCTGTTCGGGGGCCCAGCTGTGCTGGAACGTCGACGTGGAGGACTGGCCGACCAGGACGTCGGCGCCGTCCTCGGTGAGATGGCGGGTCATGTCGGGGAAGGCGGTCTCGAAGCACACCATCGGACCGATCCTGAGCCCGTTCCCGGCGTCCATCACCACCTGCTCGGAGCCCTGCCTGCGGTTCTCGCCCGCCGCCTTGCCGACGGAGGTCGCCCAGCCGAGCAGTGAGCGGGCCGGGACGTACTCGCCGAAGGGGACGAGTCGCATCTTGTCGTAGCGGTCGCCGGTGAGGCCGTCGGGCCCGACGAGCACCGAACTCTTGTAGATGCCGGGCTTGTCGGAGCGCCGGGCGTCCACGTTGACGAGTATGTCGGCGTCGGTGGCGCGTGACAGCGCGGCGATCCTCGTCGCGAGGTCGGGCCGGTCCCCGAGGTCGTAGCCGACACTGCTCTCACCCCAGACGATCAGGTCGACGTCCTGTCCGACCAGTTCGCGGGTGAGCTGCTCCTCCCGTGCGAAGCGCCTGTCGGCGCCCTCGACGACGCCCGGCTGGACGACCGCGATCCTGGCCCGCCCGTCGACATCGGGGCGCGGCGACCACGCCCAGGCCGCCGAGGTGGCCGCCGCCGTGGCGACCAGTCCGGCCACGGCCGGCACCCGGGACTCACGGACCGCGACCAGCACGGCGACCGCCACGTTGACGGCCACCACCAGGAAGCTGAGCAGCCACACCCCGCCCACCGAGGCGAGCCTCAGCGCCGGTTCCACCTGCCACTGGCCGGCGCCGAGCACGCCCCAGGGCCCGCCGAGCCCCTGCCAGGAACGTACGAGTTCGACCGCCAGCCAGCCCGACGGCAGGACGAGGAGGGCCGCCCCGATCCGGGCACGGGAGGGTGTTTCGGCGAGACAGCGGCGCACCAGCCAGGCCCACGGGGCCCACAGGGCGCCCAGCAGCGCCGCGAGGACGAACGTGAACACGTGCAGGCTCGGCAGCAGCCAGTGGTGCATCGCCAGCATGAATCCGAACCCGCCCCACCAGCCGTCGTACGCCGCCCGTTTCCCGGTCGGTGCCGAGCGGGCCAGCACGATCCAGGGGACGAGGGCGACGTACGCGCACCACCACAGCGACGGGGCGGGGAAGGCGAGTACAGGCAGGGCGCCCGCCGCCGCGGCGACGGTCGAGCGCCGCCACGGGGAGGTGAGCCAGTGGCCGAACGACTTCATACGGCACCTCCTACCCCGTGGGTGTCTCCAGTGTGCGTGCGGCGGACGACCCCGGGCCAGAGGACGTCGGCTCAGTCGATCACGGCTGCCGGACGCGGGTCCGGCCGGCGGCGCCACTTCTCCTGGACGAGCACCTCGCTCAGCCGCCAGCCGTCGTACGTGCGCAGCAGCCCGAAGACGTACCGGCCGCCGCACACGAAGTCGGGGGTGGCCGGGCCGCCGTCGGCGTCGGCCAGGCGCATCGGATTGACGTAGTCGGCCTGGACATGGGCCGTGTCACCGGTGTCCTGCTCCAGGAGGTCGAAGCGGACCCGGCGGTTGACGATCAGATGCTGGCGCATCGCGAACAGCCGCATGCTCTCCTCGAGCCAGGCGGCGACCTTTCCGGCGTCCCCCTCGATGCCGCCGGCCGAGCGGTAGTCCGCCCTCCCGTCGGGTGTGAACAGCCCTCGGTACGTCTCCCAGTCGCCGTCGTCCACCGCCGTCGCGTAGTCGGTGATCAGTTCGTCGACGGCCAGTCGGTCCATCACGGTCGCGAGCTCCACACGCTGCGTCATCGGCTCAGTGTTGGGCATGGCGCGGGCGCCGCCAAGGGGGGCACGGTGATATTCGGTTGTGACTTGATCGCCAATAGAGTGACCCCCATGTCTGCCACGTTGAGTTCCCCGAGAGCCCGCGCCGCGCTCCGCACATCGGCTCGTGTCTCCGTCGATCTGCTGCTGGTGCTCGTGATGCTCGCGGTGACCCTCTGGACGTTGGGCCGCATGTGGTCCGTCGTCTGGCCGCTCATAGTCGGCCTGCTCCTCACCACACTGACCTGGCCGTTGGCTCGGTTCCTGCGGCGTCGCGGGTGGCCCGCCGCTTTGGCCGCGGCGGTGGTGACGGTGCTGTTCCTCCTGGTCGCCCTCGGTGTGGTGGCGCTGATCGCGGTACCCGTGGCGTCCCAGTCCGGCGAGCTGACCGACGGCGTGGTCGAAGGTGTCCAGAAGCTGCGCGACTGGGCCGCCGGGCCGCCGTTGAACATCGGTGACGCGCAGGTCACCAAGGCCATCGACACGGCGGTCGCCCGCGCCCAGGACGGCCTCGGCAACATGGTCTCCACGGTCGTCACGGGAGTGAGCACCGTGGTCAACGGCGTGGTCACCGCCGTCCTGGCGCTCTTCCTGATGTTCTTCTTCCTCAAGGACGGACCGCGTTTCCTGCCGTGGCTCGCCCGCCAGCTGCCCGGCCGGCTCGCCACCGACATCCCGACCGTGGCCGCGCGCAGCTGGGACACCCTGGGCGCGTTCGTGCGTTCCCAGGCCGCCGTCGGCCTGCTCGACGCCGTCCTGATCGGCCTCGGCCTGTGGATCGTGGGAGTGCCGCTGGTGCTGCCGCTGGCGGTGCTGACCTTTGTCTCCGCGTTCGTGCCGATCGTGGGCGCCCTGTTCGCCGGTTTCGTCGCGGTCCTCATCGCGCTGGTCTCGAACGGTCTGACGGACGCGCTGATCGTGCTGGCCATCATCGTCGTGGTGCAGCAACTCGAGGGCAACGTGTTCCAGCCGATGATCCAGAGTCGAGGGCTCGGCCTCCACGCCGCGGTGATCCTCTTGGCGGTGACGCTGGGCGGCAGTCTCTCCGGCATCGTGGGCAGCCTGCTCGCCGTACCGGTCGCCGCGCTGATCGCGGTGGTCTGGAACTATGTGCGCGAGCAGCTCAGCGACGCCCCGCCGGAGCCGGGGACAGACGAGTCACCCGCGGGCGACGTCGCCCCCGCGTAGCGCCCGGGCAGGCCGGCCGCGGACGTCGAGTGGCCGGCCCGCCCGACATCGCAGCGGGGCACGGGTGTTCAGGCCGCCTCGACGACGGCGCCGCGGATCGCGGCCGCCCACTCGACCACCAACAGCTCGTACTCCGCGCGCTCCTGGGTCGAGAGGGTGCCGCCCGCGCGCAGCCAGAGTGCGCGGATCTGCTCGTTCACCTCGGCGGCAGAGCGCATGGAGGCAGGAGCCATGGAATCGGGGGACATGCGTACAAGCCTAGGCGCAAGCACTGACAGTGCGCTACCAAACGGCTACGCAACTCCTATGTCATGGGTCACGGGTGACCGGCCGTCAGCCCGCCGACTCCGCCGCGTGCGGGCTGAGCACGCCCATCGTGACCAGGACGACGATCAGGATGCCGAGCGCGATGCGGTAGTACACGAACGGCATGAAGCTCTTGGTGGAGATGAACTTCATGAACCAGGCGATCACGGCGTAGCCGACCGCGAACGCGATCACCGTGGCGAAGATCGTCGGACCCCAGGAGACGTGGTCGTTCTCCATCGCGTCCTTGAGTTCGAACAGGCCGGAGGCGAGCACCGCGGGGATGGCGAGGAGGAAGGAGTAGCGGGCCGCGGCCTCGCGCTGGTAGCCCATGAAGAGGCCGCCGCTGATGGTGGCGCCGGAACGGGAGACGCCCGGAATGAGGGCGCAGGCCTGGCAGAGGCCGTAGATGAGGCCGTCCTTGACGCTCAGGTCCTCCAGTGTCTTGCGCTGCTTGGCCGCGCGGTGCCGGCCGCCGCTCTCGTCGCGAGCCGCCAGCCGGTCGGCGAAGCCGATGATCACGCCGACCACGATCAGCATCGTCGCGGTGATCCGCAGATCACGGAACGGTCCCTCGATCTGGTCCTTGAGCGTCACGCCCAGCACGCCGATCGGGATCGAGCCGACGATGACCAGCCAGCCCATCTGCGCGTCGTGGTCGCCGCGCATCTCCTTGTTCGTGAGCGAACGGGTCCAGGCCGAGATGATCCGTCCGATGTCCTTGCGGAAGTAGATCAGGACAGCGGCCTCGGTGCCGATCTGGGTGATCGCGGTGAAGGCCGCGCCGGGGTCCTCCCAGCCCGAGAAGGCCGCCGTCAGGCGCAGGTGCGCGCTGGAGGAGACGGGAAGGAACTCGGTCAGCCCCTGGACGAGTCCGAGGATGAGGGATTCAAACCAAGACATGAAGTTACGGAGTCCAAGCGCTGATCGTGGTGAGGAGCGACGGGCACACCGAACCGCCGGGTGCGGTGGTCGGAAGTGTCGAGGGGCAGCGTAGCGTCCTGAAGTGACGGCCCTGGCACAGGGGTTTGGTTCCGGCAGCGCGGCCTAGGCCGCCGTGGGCCCGGCCACCGTCCACCCGTCGGTCTGCGGATGGGCCGCCAGGTCCCCGTGGCGGACCGGGTCGCCGCAGGCCCGGCAGGTGACGACCGGGGCGAGTTCGTTGCCGCAGGAGTGCTCGATCACCATCGGGCGGTCGTCGTCCGTGTGCAGATGGCGGTCGCCCCATGCCATCAGGGTCATGAGGACCGGCTCCAGTTCGAGTCCGGCCTGTGTCGGCCGGTACTCGAAGCGCTGTGGCCGCTCGCTGTACGCCTTCTTCGTCAGGATCCCGGCGTCCACGAGCCGGCGCAGCCGGGCGGCGAGGACGTCGCGGGGGGCGCCGATGTTGCGTACCAGCTGGTCGAAGCGGCCGTTGCCGAGGCACACCTCGCGCAGGACCAGCAGGGAGTACTTCTCGCCGACGAGTGCGAGGGTGTCGGCGATGGAGCAGGGGCGCGGGTCCTTGGTGGCGGCCATGGTGGCCAGTCTAGGGGAGGGTTTGAATTTCCAACTCGTAGGACTATGGTGAGTTTGGATTTCCTACTCACCGGTAGTCGCCGGTGGTCCTGGCAGTCATCCTGGAGGCCGCACCATGCGCGACGCAGTGATCGTCGAAGCCGTACGCACTCCCGTGGGCAAGGGCAAGCCGAACGGCGCCCTCGCGCACGTCCACCCCGTCGAACTCCTCGCCCACACCCTGCGCACCCTCGTCCAGCGGTCCGGCGTCGACCCCGCGCTGATCGACGACGTCATCGGCGGCACCGTCGACCAGGTCGGCGAACAGGCCATGAACACCACCCGTTACGCCGTCCTGTCGGCGGGCTTCCCGGAGACCGTCCCCGCGACCACCGTGGACCGTCAGTGCGGCTCCTCCCAGCAGGCCGTGCACTTCGCGGCCCAGGGCGTCATGTCCGGCGCGTACGACCTCGTCGTCGCCTGCGGGGTGGAGTCCATGAGCCGCGTGCCGATGTGGTCGAACGTGCCGGCCGGCAAGGACCCCTTCGGTCCCGGAGTCGCCGAGCGCTACCGGGAGGGCCTCGTCCCGCAGGGCATCAGCGCCGAACTCATCGCCGCCAAGTGGTCCATCACCCGCGACCAGATGGACGCCTTCGCCCTCTCCTCCCACCGCAAGGCCGCCGCGGCCTGGGACGCGGGCCTGTTCGACGCGGAGGTGGCGCCCCTGGAGGGCGTCACACGGGACGAGTGCGTACGCCCGGACACCACGACCGACATCCTGGCCGGCCTGAAGCCCGCGTACCACGACCCGGACTTCGCCGAGCGCTTCCCGCAGATCGAGTGGAACGTCACCGCGGGCAACGCCAGCCCGATCAACGACGGGGCGTCCGCCGTGCTCATCACGTCCGGCGAGACCGCGGCCCGCCTCGGACTGCGCCCCCTGGCCCGGCTGCACAGTTTCGCCGTCACCGGATCCGACCCGGTCCTCATGCTCACCGGCGTCATCCCGGCGACGGAGAAGGTGTTGCGCAGGGCGGGCCTGTCCCTCGGCGACATCGACCTGTTCGAGGTCAACGAGGCCTTCTCCAGCGTGGTCCTGGCCTGGCAGCAGGAGACCGGCGCCGACCTCGCCAAGGTCAACGTGCACGGCGGTGCGATCGCCCTCGGCCACCCGCTCGGCGCGAGCGGCACCCGGCTGACCACCACCCTCGTGCACGCGATGCGGGAGCGCGGCGCCCGCTACGCCCTGCAGACGATGTGCGAGGCGGGCGGGCTGGCCAACGCGATGGTCCTGGAGTCCGTGTAACCGGCTACCGGACTCCGCGCAGTTGGTGGCGCTTGCGCCAGGCCACCACCGCGCCCACCAGCGCCGGCAGGGCGATGCAGGCCATCGCGACCAGGAAGGCCGGCGACGTCGGCGCCGAGGCACGGGCGCCCGCGACGACGTACGCGGCGGTGTTCGGGATGGAACCGAGCGCCGTCGCAACGAGGAAGGGGACGTAGCCCATGCGGGAGACGGCGGCGCAGTAGTTCGCGGCCCAGAACGGCACTCCGGGGAACAGCCGGGCCGCCAGCATCGAACGGAAGCCGTGCCGGCTGAGCTGTCCGTCCGCGGCCTTCAGCCACCGGCCGCGCAGCAGCGGGCGCAGCGCGTCCTGCCCGAGCACCCGGCCGAGACCGAAGGCCAGCCCGGCACCGAGCACCGTGCCCGCGATGGCCGAGCCGACGCCCAGCTGGGAGCCGAACAGCGCGCCGGCCCCGAGGTTCAGCAGCGGGCGGGGCACGAAGGCGACCGTGCACAGGCCGTACGCCGCCGCGAACACCAGCGCCGCCGCGGCTCCGCCGAGCTGCGGCGGCCAACCGTCCGCCAGCAGTCGCTGCGGTTCGAAGAGCAGCACGGCGGCCGCGGCACCCGCGAGCAGGGCGATGAGCAGGGACAGGCGCGACCACGGCGAGAACAGCACTCTCGAGCAGCGCGCGGCGAGGCCCACCGGAGCGGATACGGCGAGCTCCGGAGCGGGGACGGCGACGGCGAACTCCGTGGCGGCGGCCGGGGGAGTGGCCGTGGCGGTGCCCCCAGAGCGGTTGGTGGCATCGAGCATCCGGTGACACTAACCGACATATATGTGTGATCGCCGTATGGATGCCGTCCGTTGTGCGGTCCGGCGCCCCTGAAAACCATTCGACGTGGGACAACGCGTCGGCAATGATCTGCGTCATGTACCGGTTCGCCTTCCACCTCGCAGCATCCGCGGTCGCGGATGCCCCGAAGGCTGCCGCTCTCGTCTTCCTGACCGCCGTCGACGGCGCCCGAAGCTGACCCTCCCCGGATCGTCCGGCGGACCCCGCAGGGGGAGGGTCGGCGAGTTGCCGGGGTCCCCGAATTCCACGAAGAGGCTTCGAGGTATCGCCATGCCCAAGACGGCATACGTGCGCACCAAACCGCATCTGAACATCGGCACGATGGGCCACGTCGACCACGGCAAGACCACCCTGACCGCCGCCATCACCAAGGTGCTGGCCGAGCGCGGCTCCGGCACGTTCGTGCCGTTCGACCGCATTGACCGGGCACCGGAGGAGGCGGCGCGGGGCATCACCATCAACATCGCGCACGTCGAGTACGAGACCGACACCCGGCACTACGCGCACGTGGACATGCCCGGCCACGCCGACTACGTCAAGAACATGGTCACCGGCGCCGCGCAGCTCGACGGGGCGATCCTCGTCGTGTCCGCGCTGGACGGGATCATGCCGCAGACCGCCGAGCACGTGCTGCTCGCCCGGCAGGTGGGCGTGGACCACGTGATCGTGGCGCTGAACAAGGCCGACATGGCCGACGAGGAGCTGGCCGACCTCGTCGAACTGGAGGTCCGCGACCTGCTCACCGCGCACGGCTACGGCGGTGACTCCGTGCCCGTCGTACGCGTCTCCGGGCTCAAGGCCCTCGAAGGGGACCCGCGCTGGACCGCGTCCGTCGAGGCGCTGCTCGACGCGGTGGACACCTACGTACCGATGCCCGAGCGGTACCTGGACGCGCCGTTCCTGATGCCGGTGGAGAACGTGCTCACCATCACCGGCCGGGGCACGGTCGTCACGGGTGCGGTCGAGCGGGGGACGCTCCGGCTGGGAGACCGGGTCGAGGTGTTCGGCGCGGGCGTGGAGAGCGTGGTGACCGGCCTGGAGACGTTCGGCAAGCCCATGGAGGAGGCCCAGGCCGGGGACAACGTCGCGATGCTGTTGCGTGGCGTGCCGCGCGACGCGGTGCGGCGGGGGCATGTGGTGGCCGCGCCCGGGAGCGTGCCGGCCCGGCGGCGGTTCACGGCGCGGGTGTATCTGCTGTCCGGCCGGGACGGCGGGCGTACGACTCCGGTCTCCACCGGATACCGGCCGCAGTTCTACATCCGGACGGCGGACGTGGTCGGGGACGTGGACCTGGGGGAGGTCGCTGTCGCGCGGCCCGGGGAGACGGTGACGATGACCGTCGAACTCGGGCGCGAGGTGCCTCTGGAGCCGGGGCTGGGGTTCGCCATCCGTGAGGGCGGCAGGACCGTCGGGGCGGGGACCGTGACCGCCGTCGCCTGAGGGTGGCAGGTGTACGTGGGGGACTGTGGGGCCGTCGTGGTCGCGCGGTTCCCCACGCCTCTCAGGGGCGCGCTGCGGCACAGGCACAATGTGAAGGTGAACGAGCCCATACCCGTCACCCGCGACGTCGACCACGGGACCGCCAAGCTGATGCCCGACGTCGACCGGGAGCGGGCGTGGCTGCTGACGGTCGACGGGGCGCCGCAGTCGTACGTCGATCTGGACGAGCCGGAGCATCTGGAGTTCGAGTACGCGCGGCGGCTCGGACATGTTCTGGACGTCGTCGCGCAGGCGGGGCGTCCGCTGGACGTGCTGCACCTCGGCGGGGGCGCGCTCACCCTGCCCCGGTACCTGGCGGCGACCCGGCCCGGCTCGCGACAGGACGTCGTGGAGGCGGACCGGGGCCTGTTGGAACTCGTCGGGGAGTATCTGCCGCTGTCCGAGGGCGCGGGAATCGCGCTGCACACTGCCGACGCCCGCGCCTGGCTGGAATCAGCCCCTGCGGAATCCGCCGACGTCCTTGTCGCCGACGTCTTCGGCGGCTCCAGGGTGCCCGCGCACCTGACGTCCGTCACCTACGCCGGCGAGACCGCCCGGGTGCTGCGCGGCGACGGCGTCTACCTGGCCAATCTGGCCGACGCCGCGCCCTTCGACTTCCTCCGCTCCCAACTCGCCACCTTCGCCGCGGTGTTCGAGGAGCTGATGGTGATCGCCGAGCCGGCCGTGCTGCGCGGGCGTCGCTTCGGCAACGCGGTACTCGTCGCCGCCCACCAGCCGCTCGACACGTCCGCCCTGACCCGCCGCACCGCCTCCGACGCCTTCCCGGCCCGCGTCGAACACGGTCCCGCCCTGCGGAAGTTCATCGGCGGCGCCCAACCGGTGCGGGACGAGGACGCCGTGCCGTCACCCGTGCCCCCCGACGGGGCGTTCGGCATCGGCTGACCCGTTGCCCACGGACAGCACGGCAGCCGGCCCCGCTCCGTCGGTCCTGGCCCGGCCGGCCAGGACCGACAGACCGTGATCAGCCCGTCGGATCCCCGTGCACCCGTACCGTGCTGAGGATCTTCATGATGGTCTCCTTGGAGACCTCTTCCTTGACGCCCTTGGCCCCGTAGAAGTTCCACGACACGAAGTCACCGGCGGAGTTCTTGAAGCCGAAGGTGATCGCCTTGCCGTCGGTCACGCACTTGCCCGTCGCGGGTGTGTCCTTCGACGACGCCCAGGCGTAACTTCCCTGGATGCCGGACGTGGTGGTGTAGGGCGTGGCCTTCTTGTCGAGCGTGATGCTCTTCTTGTCGGGCTGCGTGTAGCCGCCGAAGACCCACCAGGCCGGGGTGTTGATCGCGATCTCGTCGGTGTTCTTGGCGCCGTTGGCACCCTTGGTGCCGGTCGCGGCCAGGGACATGGTGTCGGTGCGGCCGTCCTTGTCGTCGTCGGACTCGCACCAGTTGGACTTGAGGATCGCCGGTGCCGACATCGTGATGATCGGCTTGAGGTCGTCCGAGTTCTCCTCCTCGAAGGCGACGGCCGACGTCGGGGACTGCACCTCCCAGTCCGCCGGCACGTCGAAGGCCGTGCCCCACTTGGGGTTGACGACGATCTTCCAGCCCTTGATGGTCGCCTGCTCGGCGTCACCGCCGCGCGGGTCGTCCTCGGAGGGCGACGCGCTCGGCTCGGTGGACGTGCTCGCGGACGGCTTCGCATCCTTGCCGCCGTCCGCCTCGTCGTCCTTGTCGCCGCCCAGGACGAGGAATCCGGTCACACCGGCGGCCACGACCACCGCCAGCGCCGCCACGATCGCGACGACCTTCGTCCGGCCGCCGCCACCGCCCGGCGGTGGCGGCGCGGGCGCGCCCGCCGGCGCCGGAGCACCCCACTGCGGCTGCTGCGCATAGGGGTTGGGCTGCTGGAAGCCGGGCTGCTGATACGGATTCGGCTGCTGGTACCCCGGCTGCTGGTACGGGTTGTTCTGCTGCTGCGGGTTCTGCTCGCCCCCGGGCGGCTGCTGTCCTGGCCACATGGGCAGCCACCCTAGCCCCGCCCGGGACACGTTTTGGTCACCGGTCCTTGTCAGGGACGTAGCAAATCAGCGCTCGTCCCCGGACGTGTAGAGCCGCACGGTCTTCATGATCTTCTCCACCGTGGCGGCCGGCACCTCGTCACCGACGCCCGCGGCACCGACGAACGACCAGGACGCGAAGTCGCCGTCCGCGTCCTTGAAGGCGAAGGTCGTCGCCTTGCCGTCGGTGTCGCACTTGCCCTTCTTGGCGACGCCGGAGGACGTCGACGTGGCGGCAGTGCCGGTGAGGCCGGAGGCGGTGGTGAAGGAGGTGACCGGGCCGGTCGTGACCTTCTTCCGGTCCGGCTGGGTGTAGCCGCCGTAGACCCAGGCCGAGGAGTCGGCGCGGGCCGCCGCCTCGGTGCTCTTCGCCCCGTTGTTGCCCCTGGTGCCGACGCCGGCCAGTGCCGAGTAGTCCGTCTCGCCGTCCTTGTCGTCGTCCGTCCCGCACCACTTCTCCTTGAGGAACGCGGGGGCCTTCATGGCGACGAGGGGCTTTTCCTCCGGGTCGTCGTCCTCCGCGACCCACGAGACCCAACTCGTCGACCGCAGCGCCCAGTCGGGCGGCACGTCGAAGGCGACGCCCAGGTCGGGGTTCACCACGACCTTCCAGCCGGCCACGGTGGGCAGCATGTCGTCGGCGGTGCGGGGGTTCCTGGACGCGGAGGGCGACCCCGAGGCCGGCGAATTCGTCGGACCGGGGCCGGCCTGGTCGTCCGTGCCGCCGCCGAGCAGTACGGCCCCGGTCACGGCGGAGGCCACGACGACGGCCGCCGCCACGGTGATCGCGACCACCTTCGTACGACGCCCGCCGCCCGGCGGCCCGGGAACCGCGACGCCGCCGGGCGCGGTGGGCGCCTCCCACGGGGCCGGCTGTTGCGGGACGTACGGATTCGCCTGCTGGTATCCGGGCTGCTGGTAGGGGTTTCTGTCAGCCGGGGGCTGCTGCGGATTCTGTCCGCCCCCCGGCGGCTGCTCTCCTGGCCACATGGGCCGTAACGATACGGCGATCACTGGGCGGCTCTGGCCCCGCGAGGCTACTCATGGGTAACATGTCGGCATGAACGCAGATCAGATGTCCATCGGCGAGTTGCTCGCCGCCACGGTGCCGATGGTTCGCACGCTGAACCTGGAGTATCTGGAGACCACCCCGGAGAAGGCCGTCCTGGCCCTTCCGGACCAGAGCGAGTACCGCAACCACGTCGGCGGGCCGCACGCCGGAGCGATGTTCACGCTGGGGGAGTCGGCCAGCGGTGCGATCGTCCTGGCCGCCTTCGGGGACCAGCTCTCCCGTGCCGTCCCGCTGCCGGTCACCGCCGAGATCGCGTTCAAGAAGATCGCCCTGGGTCCCGTCACCGCCACCGCGACGCTCGGCCGACCCGCCGCCGACGTCGTCGCCGAACTCGACGAGGGCAAGCGCCCGGAGTTCCCCGTGACCGTCGCCATCCGGCGCGCGGACGGAGCGGTGACCACCGAGATGACGGTGCTCTGGACGCTGCGGCCCAACGGCTGAGCGACGGCTTGCCGGGGGCGCCGGCCGGGGCGGGCGGCTCGACCGGCGTCCGTTCGCGGACGACCCGACCGGCACCCCTTCGTGTACGACCCGACCGGCGCCCTCCCGCCCGTGATCAGGCCGCGAACCGCTCGCGCCCGGTCGCCGCTCCGCTCTCCAGCCCCGCGACGAACTCCTTGAGCCAAGCCGTGAATTCGGGCCCGAGGTCGGGCCGGTCGCAGGCCAGCCGGACCACCGTGCGCAGATAGTCGGCCTTGTCGCCGGTGTCGTAGCGCAGCCCGTCGAAGACGACTCCGTGCACGGTGCCGCCCGCGGCGAGGTCCTGGAGCGCGTCGGTCAGCTGGATCTCGCCGCCGCGGCCGGGCGGCGTGCGTTCCAGGGTGTCGAAGACGGCGGGGTCGAGGACGTAGCGCCCGATGACCGCGTAGGCGCTGGGCGCGTCCTGCGGTGACGGCTTCTCGACCAGGCCGGTGACGCGGACGACGTCTCCCTCGCCGGTCGGCTCCACGGCCGCGCAGCCGTAGAGATGAATCTGTTCGCGCGGGACCTCCATCAGGGCGACCACGCTCCCGGCGTACTGGTCGCGTACGTCGAGCATCCGGCTGAGCAGGGTCTCGCGCGGGTCGATGAGGTCGTCGCCGAGCAGGACGGCGAACGGTTGGTCGCCGACGTGCCGGCGGGCGCAGAGCACCGCGTGGCCGAGGCCGAGAGGTTCGCCCTGGCGGATGTGGTGGATGGCGGCCAGGCGGGCCGGGTCGCGCACGGCGTCCAGCCGCACCGCGTCACCCTTGGCGGCGAGTGTCTGCTCCAGCTCGAAGGCGTTGTCGAAGTGGTCCTCGATGGCCCGTTTGTGCCGGCCGGTGACCATCAGTACGTCGTCGAGACCGGCCGCGGCGGCCTCCTCGACGACGTACTGGATGGCCGGCTTGTCGACGACCGGCAGCATCTCCTTCGGCGTCGCCTTCGTCGCGGGCAGGAACCGTGTACCGAGCCCGGCGGCCGGGACGACCGCCTTGCGGACGGGGCGGGCAGGGGCGGGGGTGGCTGTCGTGTGGGGGGCGATCATGCGGCTCATGCTGGCGTACGGGGATGAGAGCGCGCCGGGAGAAACCTTTCAGCCCGCTGTGGGGACCGGACGGGAACTTGGAGATTTCGTGTGCCAACGGGCCTTCGAGGCACACAACTTGACGGGCCGCCTCCGGTGTTTTTTCGAATACGGGTGCGGGTACCGCCGGTAACTTTTCTGAAGCGGCCGCTTTTTGGACGTGGGTCACTCGCACTTCTTGTTTCCTGTGAGCCCTTTGTGCGAAAGTGAGCGGCCCCTTGGCCAACCGCTCATTACGACCGCCCGTAACGCCCCGTACCTGACGCGGCATAGGTATGCACCAATCAGGCACCTGCTTTCCTACGGACGCGTATTTCGCATGCCGTCCTGCGGCTTGGAAGGAATTGGTCCAGTGCAATCCCCCTACCCCCCACGTCCCCCGTACCCGCCGCGGCCCGGTTCCAGCCCCGGGGAATCCGACCGTGATCTCATGGCCCGGCTCGACACGGCCGGCGCGGACGCCCACGCCGTCGCGCTCCTGATGGCCCGGCACTGGCGGGCGACCTACGACTACGCGGCCATCTGCCTGGTCTCCTCGGCGGGTTCGGCGTCCATGGCGGCGGCCGCCGCCTTCCACCGGGTGCTGGGAGCGGCTGGCGGCGGCGCGGTACGGCCCCGGCTCCTGCGGGCGGTTCGGGAGACCGTCAAGGAGTGGGCCGCGGACGACGGCATTTCCGCCGTACTGCCGGAAATCCGCAAACCGACCGGCGGCCGCGGTCTGCGCGCCGCGAGGTCGGTCACCCCCGAAAGGCGACAGCTCGCCGAGCGCGCATTCCAGGCTCTTCCGGGAGCCTCCCAATGCCTGCTGTGGCACACGGAGGCCGAGGCCGAGCCCATATCCGTACCAGCCGGTCTGCTGGGAGTGGACACGGCCCGGGCGTCGGCCGCCCTGGAGCAGGCACGCGAGCAATTCCGGACGGGCTGTGTTCGGGCCCACCGGGAACTGGCGCCCACCACGGAATGCCGCTTCTACAACCGCCTCCTCGACGTCCCCATTCGCCGGGGCGGAGGCCTGCTGCCCGATGTCCAACAGCACCTGATGGCGTGCCGGTACTGCCGGCACGCGGCCGAGCAGCTCAGCCATTTCGAGGGCGGGCTGGAAGACCTGCTCGCCGAGACGGTCCTCGGCTGGGGCGCCCACCGCTATCTCGACTCGCGGCCCGGCCGGGGGAACGCCCAGGCCGCGTCGGCCGCGGGCCTCGCCCTGCGGCCCAGGTCCGGCGGCCGCCACCGCCCCGATCAGGCCGGCCACCGCCCCGCCGGGGCCGGCCTCCTCACCGCGCCGCGCAGGCACCCGAAGGCCATGCTCGTGGGCGCCGGTCTGACGTCCCTCGCCCTGCTGGTGACCGTGCTGGTCACCAAGGGCTGGTCCGACGAGGGCGGTACCCCGGATCCGCGCGCCACCTGGGGTGCGGCCAGCGGCAACTCCGTCTCCCCGGGTGCCGTCGACGAGACACCGGCCGCCGGATCCCCGTCCGCCGCAACCGTGGGCAACCGCGTCGAGGTCGGACACGGCAGGCTCCGCAACGTCGTCGCCGACCTCTGCCTCGACGTACGCGGGGGCCGGTCCGAGGACGGCGCCGGGACCGTCCTGACAGCGTGCTCGACAGCCGGGTCACAGCAGTGGTCGTACCAGGACGACGGTCTGCTGCGCAGCGCCGTCGCTCCCACGCTCTGCCTGGACGCCGACGCCGACGAGGGCTCGGTCGTCCTGGCCGACTGCGTGGTGCACGCCGGTGAGGTCCGCTACGACCTCACCGTCCGCGGCGAACTCCTGCTGCGCCGGGGCGGAGGCCTGCTCGTCGCGCCCGGAGCCGGGAAGGCGTTGGTCGTCACCGAGCGGGACGGATCGGCGGAGCAGCAGTGGGTCCTGGAATCCGCGAGCGGTGACGCCGCCGGCGCGAACGAGCGGGGCGAGACGCGGGACGGCAGCCCCGGGACACCGGGCTCGCCGCCGGCCGCCGGTCCGTCGCCCGACGCCGATCCGCCGCCCAAGGACACCGAGGCTCCGCAGGGCGACCAGCCGCTCGCGCCGCCGCAGTTCGAGAGGCGGATGGCCCAGGTCGGCACCGACACCTCCGGCGACGACCGCGAACCGCCCGCTCCGGTGGCGGAGGTGGCGAACCTGCCGGGCGCCGCGCTGGACACGGCGGGGTCGGTCGCCGACACCGTGGCCACGACCGTCGACACGGTCCTCGGCTAGGGCCTGTCCAGCGGATCAAGTCGCAGGAAAATCCGCGGCGACTCATCGACGCAGATGAGCGGGGCCTGGCACGCCGCAGATCGGCGTGCCAGGCCCCGCGTCTGCGG
>NZ_JBHXSG010000043.1:0-94939 GCF_042714835.1 Streptomyces sp. NPDC058678
CCACTTGATCGAGTCGAACCCGATGCCGTCCCAGGTGGTGAAGGCCAGCGCGATCGAGGCGAAGGCCGTCACCCACACGAGGGCGATGTGCAGGAGCGTCGGCAAACCCGCCATCAGCGCCAGGGTGAACCGGTCGCGGCGGGTGAGCAGGCGGCGGTGCCCGTGGGGCACCTTCTTCTTGGCGGGGGCAGCACCCGCAGGCGGCACGGCGGCCGCCTCCGGGATGTCCTTTGTGGTTTCGGTTGTCATGACGAGGCGAAGATCGTCTTCTTCTGGCGCTCGATCGAGGACAGCAGACTGTCGACGCCCTTGGGGTCACGGACGAACTTCTGCAGCGCGGGCTGCATCACCGTCGAGGTGAAGTCCGGGCGGCTGTCGCGGTCCATGAACTGGGTGAGGCTCTTGGCCCCGGCGATCATGTCGTACGCCTTCTTCTGAAGGGGGGTGTACGCGGAGGTGTCGGCCTTGGTGGAGGCGGCGACGACGCTCGGGTCGGCCTTGAGGTAGGCCTCCTCGGCCTCCGGGGTGCCCAGGAACTCCATGAGCTTGACGCCCTCGGCCTTGTTCTTCGGGCTCTTGCTCATCATGAAGCCGTCGGTCGGCGCCTCGACGGTGTCCTGACCGTACGCCGGGTCGATCTCCGGGAAGGCGAAGAAGTCGAGGTCCTCGAGGTCGGCCGGGTTGGTGAACTGCTGGCCCACGAAGGTGCCCAGCAGGTACATGCCGGCCTTCTTCGACACCAGGGTCTGGGCGGCGTCCTGCCAGGTGCGGCCGACGGCGCCGTCCTGGTGGTACGGGAGGATCTCGGCCCACAGGTCGAAGACGGACTTCACCTTGGCGTCGGTCCAGGAGGCCTTGCCCGCCATCAGGTCGACGTGGAAGTCGTAGCCGTTCTTGCGGAAGTTGATCTGGTCGAAGGTGCCGAGCGCGGGCCAGGCGTCCTTGTCGCCGAAGGCGATCGGGACCAGCTTGTCCTTCTGCATCTGCTTGCACAGCGCGACGAAGTCGTCCCACGTGGTGGGGACCTCGTAGCCGTACTGCTTGAAGACGCTCTTCCGGTAGAACAGCGCCCAGGGGTACGTGTACAGCGGCACGAAGTAGTACTTGCCGTCCTCGCCCTTGCTGAGCTTCTGCATCGCCTCGGGGAAGTTGCCCGCGATCGTCTTCCACACGTCGTCGATCGGGGTGGCCAGACCCTTGGCCGCGAAGAACTGCATCCGGTAGCCGGCGAACCAGGTGAACACGTCGTCCGGCGTGCCCTGCAGGTAGGAGTTGATCTGCTCCTGGAAGGTGTTCGAGTCCTTGGTGTTCACGTCGACCGTGATGCCGGTCTTCTTCTTGTACGCCGCGTAGACGTCGGCGAACGCCTTCTTCGGCACCGCGTCGGACGCCTTGGACCCGAGGGTGACCGTCTTCGGGTCGGAGGACGTGCCGCTGCCGCCGCAGGCGCTCAGCAAGGGTATCCCGGCGCCGAGCAGGGCCGCACCGCCGACGCCGCGCAGCAGGGTGCGGCGGCTGGGAGAGGGGAGGGAGAGACCGGAGGGAGAGAGGTCGGGCATGAACGGCTCCTGACGGGAGGGTCGGTCATGGTCGGGCGAGATCCGATCGCAATCGACCAGAAATCAACTTGACCAAACACGTTTGCGCAATGACAGCCGTATGTCAGGTCATACGTCAATAGCTTTCGGGCCGTTTTGTCGAAACGTAATCGACACGAGCCCTTCCGCCCGGATGGGAACGTTCACGGAGGGGAGGGGACGCTCAAGGAAGGGGTCGGGACCGGTTGCTGAAGGTGGAAACCAGTCGGCCGGGCCGCCTCCGTCGTACGGAGCCTCGGTGTCCCCGCGTCGGCGGTGGCCGCTCGCGACCGTCCAGCTGAATCCAGATCCGCACCTCGGTCCCGCCGAGCACCGACGCCCCGAGGCGCACGTCCCCGCCCGTCTCCTCCGCGAGCCGCCGCACGATGTCGAGTCCCAGCCCGGTCGACCCGGCGCTTCCCGAACCCCGGCCGCGCGCCATCGCCGCCTCGGGGTCGGCTATGCCCGGCCCCGCGTCGGACACCAGCACGATCACCGCGTCCTCGCCGTTGTGCAGGTCCACCGCGAAGGCGGTGCCCACCGGGGTGTGCCGGAAGACGTTGCCCAGCAGGGCGTCCAGGGCGGCGACCAGGTCCGCGCGGGCCACGGGTATCCGCACCGGCCGGTCGGCCCCGGCCACCCGCCACTTGCGGCCCTCGTCCTCCGCGAGCGCCGACCAGAACGCCATCCGCTCCCGCACCACCTCCGCCGCGTCGCACCCGGCGCCCGGTCCGGCCGCCGCGGTCTGTGGCTTGGCGTCCCGGGCGGTACGGATGATCGTGTCGACCTCGCTCTCCAGCTGCGCGACCGCGGCCCGGGTCTGCTCGGCGGCCGACCCGTCCCCCAGCGAGGCCGCGTTCAGCCGCAGCACGGTCAGCGGTGTGCGCAGCCGGTGGGACAGGTCGGCCGCCAGCTCCCGTTCGTTCGCCAGGAGCTGTACGACCTGGTCGGCCATGGAGTTGAACGCGACCGCCGCCAGCCGCAGTTCGGTCGGCCCCTCCTCCGGCACCCTCGCACCCAGCTTCCCCTCCCCCAGTTCGTGCGCGCCCTCGACCAGGCGCTGCGCGGGCCGCACCATCCGCACGCCCAGCCGGTCGGCGACGGCGACCGAGCCGACGACGAGCGCGGCACCGACCCCGGCGAGCACCGCCCAGGCGGTGGCCACGCCGTTGCTGACCTCGGACTCCGGGACGTACACCTCGACGACCGCGATCTCGCCGGAGCTCAGCGCGACCGGCTGGAGCAGCGCGGAGCCGCCGGACACCTCGCTGGTGGAGGCGCGGCCGAGCTTGCGCACGGTCGCGATGTCCCCGTCGGCGGCGCGTCGGCGCCCGAGGTCCATGGCCGCGGCGCCGTCGGACGCCGGTATGTGCACCGTCAGGTCCGCGTCGGAGCCGGCCGAGGCGACGACCCGCTCCAGCTGGTCACGGTCGGTGGTGATGGACAGGGCGGGGGCGACGGCCGCGGCCTGCCGTTCGGCGTTGGAGAAGGCGCGGTCCCGGGCCATCTCCTTGATGACGAGACCGAGGGGGATCGCGAAGGCGACCACGACCATGGTGGTGACCGCCAGCGAGACCTTGACCAGTGCCCACCTCATCGCACGGGCTCCGCTCCCGGTGGCTCGAGCTTCACCCCGACGCCCCGCAGCGTGTGCAGATAGCGCGGGCTCGCCGCCGTCTCGCCCAGCTTGCGCCGCAGCCACGACAGGTGGACGTCGATGGTCTGGTCGTCGCCGTAGGACTGCTGCCAGACCTCGGCGAGCAGTTCCCTGCGGGGGACGACGACACCGGGCCGTCCGGCCAGGAAGGCGAGCAGGTCGAACTCGCGCCGGGTGAGGTCCAGTCGTACGCCGTCCAACTCGGCCTGCCGGCGCAAGGGGTCGACGGTCAGGCCGCCGACGCGCAGCACGCTCTCCGGCGGGGCCTCCCCTACGGCACTGCGGGATCGCCGTAGGACGGCGGCCATCCGTGCCGACAGGTGCTCGACCGAGAACGGCTTGGTCAGGTAGTCGTCCGCCCCCGCGTTCAACAGCCGGACGATCTCCGTCTCGTCGTCCCGGGCGGTGGCGATGATCACAGGCACATCGGTGATGCCGCGCAGCATCTTCAGGGCCTCGGAGCCGTCCAGATCGGGCAGACCGAGGTCCAGGATCACCACGTCGAAACGGAAGTGGGCGACCTCGCGCAGCGCCTCCAGTGCGGTACCCACGCTGCGCACCGTGTGGGCGGCGTCGGTGAGATGCCGGATGAGCGCCGAGCGTACGAACTGGTCGTCCTCGACCACGAGCACACTTGCCATGCGCCGCACCGTACGCCATGCCGCACCGGCCCATCCGGTGCCTGTGGACAACTTCTCGCCGGTGGAAAACGGGGCGGGGAGCGGGCGACACCGGTGGGACGCGTGGGGCAGTATGGCCCGCGATGCGCAGAGGACTCATGCACGTACTGGCTTGGACGCTCGCCACGGGCGCGGCGGCCACGCTGTCGTGGTGGGGCGTCCACACGGTGATGGCGGGCACGGCGTACGACCCGCCGCGCGCCCTGCCCGTCACGGCGGCCGACGCGACCACGCAGGAGTCGAAACCCCTGGCGTCGTCGACGGACCGGCCGACACCGACCCGGTCGGAGACCCCCTCCCGCAAGCCGTCCCCGACCCCCGCGCGGACCCCCTCAAGGACGCCGACGAACAACCCCAGCCCGTCCCCCACCGCGTCCGGGCAGGTCAAGAGCTACGACACCGACGGCGGCCGGGCGGTGTTCGACCTCGGCAGGACCTCCGCGACGCTGGTGTCGGCGACTCCCGGCACCGGCTGGTCGATGCAGGTGTGGAAGACGGAGTCGTGGATCCGGGTGGAGTTCTCCTCGGGCACGGACCGGGTGTCGGTGTTCTGCACCTGGCACGACGGACCGCCGCGGGTGGAGATCGGGACCTACTGAGTCACCTCACCGGAACACCGACGCGGGCGGCGCCGGAGAGGCCACGGCGGCCGCGTCGGTCACCGGTACGGCCCCGCCCGTGAAGTCGGTCAGCGACCTGCCGTGTTCGACGCGGCCCGGGTGCGGGTCGGAGGCCGCGCGACGGGTGAGTTCGGTGACGGGAAGCGGGTGGTCCCCTGCCACGAGGACCGCGTTGCCGAAGCGCTTGCCGCGCAGGACGGTCGGGTCGGCGACCAGGGCGAGTTCCGGGAAGCGGGCCGCCGCGGTGGCGATCTGGCCGCGCAGGTGGGTCAGCGGCGGCCCGTCGGCGAGGTTGGCGGCGTAGCAGCCGCCCGGCTTCAGCGCCCGGCGGACCTCGTCGAGGAACTCGGTGGAGGTGAGGTGGGCCGGGGTGCGGGCCCCGCTGAACACGTCGGCGATGACGAGGTCGGCCCAGCCGTCGGGCACCTTGGCGAGTCCTTCGCGGGCGTCGAGGGAACGCACCCGGATCCGGGCCCCCGAGTCCAACGGGAGTTCCCGGCGGACCAGTTGGACCAGGGCCGCGTCGCGCTCGACGACCTGCTGGGTGGAGCGGGGGCGGGTGGCGGCGACGTAGCGGGCGAGGGTGAACGCGCCGCCGCCGAGGTGCACGGCATGCACGGGCTTGCCGGGCGGGGCGGCCAGGTCGATGACGTGCCCGAGCCGCCGCTGGTACTCGAAGGACAGGTACGCGGGATCGTCGAGATCGACGTGCGACTGCGGCGCCCCGTCGACGAGCAGCGTCCAGGCCCGCGCCCGGTCCCGATCGGGTATGAGCTCGGCGAGCCCACCGTCGACGGCCTCGACGACGGCGGCGCTTTCCCGACGGGCGTTCCTGGACTTTCCCATTGCGCCATTATCAGGCGCCGCGGGACGCTCGGCTCAGCGAGCCCGGGCCGGCGTCACCGGCAGTTGTCCGCCGCCTCGATCAACCGGGCCGCCTCTCCCAGCGCGGCTCTCAGCACCGCGGGATCCGTCGCGAGGTCCGCCTCCCCCGGTGGCAGCAGCCAGTCCGAGCCCTCCACCGGCGGCTCGGGGCTCAGCCGCAGCCCCCGCCCGTCCGTCTCCGTACAGGTACTGCCCGGCACGTCCCACCCGGCCGCGGTCCCCGGCGGCACCACGAACCCCAGCGTGCCGCAGTCGTCGTCGTGCAGGACGGGCCCGACCGCCTCGTCGCCCGCCCCGCGCCTGAGGATGTCGACCGCCTCGAGCCCGTGCCGCGTCGGCACGGTGACGACATCGCACGCGACGTCCGGACACGCGGTCGGCGCACTGAACGAGTGGGACGCACAAGGATCGGCGCTGTGTCTGGTCTCCATGCCGGCCTCCACCACGGAACCCTTCCGACGAACGGCTCGGGAGTCGGGCGGCTCCCGGTCCGCAGGGTTCAACGCGCCCAGGTGTCAACGGCTACGGCGGAAGTTGGCCGCAAAGGATGGCAGTTCATGGCAGATCCCGGATGAGATATCCGGTTTGTAGCCAAACACCGCGTGGCGGGTCCGACACAGCGGGTACGTTCTTGCCCGCCGGAAACGGGGTGTCACACGGACAACTCATCCTGAATCCACTTCGGTTCCGGCATGGTTCGACGGTTCGCACGAGAGGACCCGGCCATGGCGTCGTCAATGGTGACCCCGTCCCCGTCCCCCCGACCACCGCAGCCGAACCTCGCGTTCCGGCAGTTGCGCGGACAGCGCTCGCCGGCCGAGTTCGCCTCGGCGGTACGGCGGGCCGCCCGCGAGATCGGCGAGCGGGTCAGCTGCGACGCACGCTATGTCGGCCGGGTCGAGGCGGGTGAGATCCGCTGTCCCAACTACGCGTACGAACGGGTGTTCCTGCACATGTTCCCCGGCCGCACGCTCACCGACCTCGGGTTCGCGTCCCGCTCGTCCGTACGCGGACGCCGGGCGCGCGAACCCGAGGACGCGCCCCCGTCTCTCGCGACGACCCCGGTGCACATCGCCGGTGAGACGGCGGAGGAGTACGAGCCGTATGAAACGCAGGACCAGTACGAGACGCACGACAACGACGAGGAGAGCGACGTGCTGCGTCGCGCATTCATGACCAGCGGGGGCACCACGATGGCAGTCGCGTCGCTGGGCCCCTTCACACTCGCCTTCGACACCTCGGCCGCGGAACGGCCCGTCCGGCGGGTCGGAACGAGCGAGGCGGGAGCCCTCGAAGAGGCCGTCCGCAGGATCCGGCTGCTCGACGACCGGCACGGCGCGGACGGCCTCTACCGTCGCGCCGCCGCCCCGCTGCGCGCCGCCTACGCCCTGCTCGACGCCGACACGACCCGGCAGACGACCGCCGAACGGCTCCACTCCGGCGCCGGTGAACTGGCCATCTCGGTCGGCTGGCTGGCCCACGACTCGGGCCGCTTCGACGACGCCCGCTCGCACTACGCGGAGGCGCTCGCGACCGCCCGGATGACCGGGGATCCGGGCCTCGAGGCGCACGCCTTCTGCAACACGGCGTTCCTCGCGCGTGACGCGGGCCGGCCGCGCGAGGCGGTGCGCGCCGCTCAGGCCGCGCAGCGCGTCGGGCGCCCGCTGGGTTCCGCCCGCCTGATGTCGCTGCTCGCGCTGCGCGAGGCGGGCGGCTGGGCCGGGCTCGCCGACCGCACCGGCTGCGAACAGGCGCTCGCCCGCGCGCAGGTCCTCTTCGAGCGAGGCCACTCGGACGCCGACCCCGAGTGGATGAGCTTCTACGGAGAGGCCGAGCTGGAAGGGCTG
Organism: Streptomyces sp. NPDC058678; assembly: GCF_042714835.1. NCBI lineage: Bacteria > Bacillati > Actinomycetota > Actinomycetes > Kitasatosporales > Streptomycetaceae > Streptomyces > Streptomyces sp. NPDC058678. The sequence goes on from NZ_JBHXSG010000043.1 coordinate 7,267, forward strand.
GAGGCGCAGTGCTGGTCGACACTCGGCGACTGGCGGCGCGCGGCCCGGCACGCACGCCGTGCGGCGCAGCTCCAGGACCCGCACTTCACCCGGAACATCGCCCTCTACACGGCGGAACTGGCCGACGACCTCGCGCGCGGGGGATGTCCCGACGAGGCCGCGGCGGCCGGGATGCGGGTGCTGGACCTGCTGGGCGAGGTCCAGTCGTCCAGAATCCAGACGATGCTCGCGGGCACGGCGAGAGTACTGCTGCCGCACCGGCGGGCGTCGGGGGTGTCGACGTTCCTGGAACGCCACGCGAGCCTGCCGCGCACGGCCTAGTGAGCCGGTCCGGAGATGTGTGAGCAGTAGCGGCAGATCCGGTCGAGGATCTGGTCGGCGGTCTTGGTCCATTTGAAGGGCCTGGCCTGGTCGTTCCAGACCTTGATCCAGTCCTCGAGTGCGGCCTTGAGGTCGTCGAGGGAGCAGAACACCCCGCGTTCGAGCCAGCGTCGTTCCAGCTCGGCGAACCATCGCTCGACCTGGTTGATCCACGACGAGTAGGTGGGGGTGAAGTGGAGGTGGAAGCGGGGGTGCGCGAGCAGCCACTTGTGCACCACCGGTGCCTTGTGGGCGGAGAGGTTGTCGCAGATCACGTGGACTGCCAGGCCGGGCTCGGTCTGGCAGTCGATGTCATCGAGGAAGTCACGGAAGTCCACGGCCCGGTGCTGCGCGGACAGCTTCGAGATCACCTTGCCCGTCGCGGTGTTCAGGGCGGCGAACAGATCGACGGTGCCGTGCCGGACGTAGTCGAAACTGCGCCGCTCGGGCACTCCAGGCAGCATTGGCAGGACCGGTGCGGACCGTTCCAGGGCCTGCATCTGCGGCTTCTGCGCAAGCCTGCTGTCGCCCATTCCCACAGCAGACCGCAAACGACCTGGCCCGTCACCGCCCAAGCCACGATCGGAAACAGAACACGACTCAAGTGGCGACGGGAGAACTCAAAACCGGCTCACTAGCCGTGGGCCGTCGTGCCGCCGGGGCGCGGCTCCCGGCCCGCAGAGGCGCGGCACCCGGCCGGCGCGGGCGGGAGGCACCCCACCCGCCGGCACCAGCACCGTGTGCGGCGCTACGCCGTGAGGTGCCCCACATCGTTCCAGCTCTCGATCGCCGGTTCCCCGTAGGCCCAGCCGAGGACGGACAAGGACGTCGGGTTGAGCCTGATCCGCGCCGCGAAGTCGATCGGCAGTCCCAGCCACCTCGCACCGATGGACCGGAGTATGTGCCCGTGCGCGAAGACCAGCACGTCCCGGTCCTCCGCACGCGCCCACGCCACCACCTCGTCCGCCCGGGCCGTCACCCCGGCGAGCGACTCGCCTCCCGGCACGCCGTCGCGCCAGATGAGCCAGCCGGGCCGGATGTCCTGGATCTCCTGCGGGGTCATGCCCTCGTAGGAGCCGTAGTCCCATTCCATGAGCGTGTCCCAGGTGCTCGCGCGCTCGCCGAAGCCGGCGAGTTCGCACGTCTCACGCGCGCGTGCCAGCGGGCTGGTGCGCACCTCCACCCCGGCCAGGCCGTCGCACGGCGCCCGGTGCAGGCGCTCGCCGAGCAGTTTGGCCCCGCGTCGGCCCTCCTCCAGAAGCGGTACGTCGGTCCTGCCGGTGTGCTTGCCGGACAGCGACCACTCCGTCTGTCCGTGCCGGGCCAGCAGGATGCGCGGTGCCATGGAGAGACCCTTCCGGGAGAAATGGGAGGCGGGGCCCCTCCATCATCGCGCACCCTGTTCGGGGGCAACCCGCCGGGCGATCTCTGCGTCTTGAGGGCCGGGGGCGTGCCACGAGGGCGCGCACACGCGCCGTAAAGTGGCACGACCGGAGACAGACCACCGGACGCGCGCGAGACGAAGGGGGAGGCGATCGGATGCCGCAGACCGAGACACCGGGCATCGAGGCGGCCCCGCCCATCCGGTTGCGCTGGTGGACCGAGCTGCCGCTGATCCTGCTGGTGTACGCCTGCTACTCCGCCGGCCGGCTCCTCGCCCGGGGCGACGTCACGAGTGCCGTCGACCACGGTCTGGCGATCCTGCGCGTCGAGAAGGTCCTGCACATCAACGCGGAACACCCGCTCAACCGGCTCTTCACGAGCGAGGCGTGGATCGGGGTCCCGGCCGACTTCTGGTACGCGTCGCTGCACTATCTGGTCACGCCCGCGATCCTGGTCTGGCTGTTCCGGTCCCGTGCCGTGCACTACCGGCTGGCCCGCACCTGGCTGATGGCGTCCACCTTCATCGGCCTGATCGGCTTCACCCTGCTGCCGACCTGCCCGCCCCGGCTCCTCTCGTCGGGCCACGGCTTCGTCGACACGATGGCCCAGTACAGCTCGTACGGCTGGTGGGGCGGCGAGGCGAGCGCCCCGCGGGGCATGGGCGGAATGACCAACCAGTACGCGGCCATGCCGAGCCTGCACGTGGGCTGGGCGCTGTGGTGCGGTGTGATGCTGTGGAAGTACGGCGGGACGCGTACCGCGAAGGTCGCCGGTGTGGTCTATCCGCTGGTGACCACGATCGTGGTGATGGGCACCGCGAACCACTACTTCCTCGACGCGGTCGCGGGGGCCGCGGTGATGGGGGCCGGGCTGCTGCTCGCGCCGGTCGTCAGGCGGTACGCGGAGCGGGTCATGGCGCCGATGCGGGTCCGGTTCGCGGGTGTCGCGGCGGCCACTCCCGGCGCACCTGCCTCAATTGTCAGTGACGGATGCCAGACTTCCGCGGGTGAGCACATTCCACGGCAGCGCGAGTCACAGTTCGCAGGCGGAGCCGAGCCGAGTGCCTCTCCCACGGACGCGGGAGACGGGGCTCCGGCAGCGGCTCGCTGAGCTGCGCGGTCCCGAGGTACCGGCCAAGGCACTGGACGCGCGCGCCCTGGCCGCCCTGGCCGCCAACCCGGGCTGCAAGCGGCGGGCGATCCTCGACGGCGCCGGGGTGGACAAGGCGGCGCTGGCGGACGCGCTGGGCTCGCCCTCCGCCTTCGGCCAGTCGCAGTTCGCCCTGACCCGGGGCAATGCGTTCGAGGCCCGGGTCAAGGCGGACGGCGGCGCGGAGCTGCTGCGGCTGGTGCACGAGAAGCTGGACGGCAAGGCCGAGCCGCCGTCGGACGCCGAGGTGCCCGACCTCACCGCGATCGGCCCCGAGGGCCGCACGGCGCGTACGGCCCTCGCCCTGCGCGACGCCACAGCGACCGACGGCTGGACACTCCTCGACCACCCGATGCTGGCGCTCGACGTCGCGGGTTCGCCCGCCTTCCTGGAGCCGGACGCGGTGGTCGTGCACCCGGACGGCAGCTGGACGGTCGTGGAGATCAAGTCCTTCCCGATGCTGGACGGTTCGGCGGACCCGGCGAAGGTGGGCGCCGCCGCCCGCCAGGCCGCGGTGTACGTGCTGGCGCTGGAGGACGTGGCCGCCCGCCTGACCCCACCCCCGCGCGTGCGTCACCGCGTCCTGCTGGTCTGCCCGAAGGACTTCTCCAACCTCGCCACCGCGTCCGCCGTGGACATCCGCAAGCAGCGCGCGGTGACCTCCCGCCAGCTGGCCCGCCTCACCCGCGTCCAGGACATCGCCGACGCCCTGCCCGAGGGCACCTGCTTCTCCCCCGAGCTGCCCGCCGACGAGCTGACGACCGCGGTCGAGACGGTCCCTGCGACGTACGCACCCGAGTGCCTGTCCGCGTGCGAGCTGGCCTTCCACTGCCGGGACCGCTCCCGCGCGGACGGCGCGGTGACGTCGCTCGGCCGCGCGGTGCGTGCCGAACTCGGCGGTCTGACGACGGTCGAGGACGTCCTGGCGGCGGCCCGCGGGGAGGCCGGGGATCCGGACGATCCGGCGGTGGCGGCGCTCAGGAGGGCGGCCGAGCTGAGGGCACAGGCCCTCGGTCAGGGAGTGGCCGCATGTCACTGATCTCCACCCTCGCCCGCCTCGAAGCCGTCAGCACGGGCCGCGCCCAGCCCGTCGCCACCGTCCGGCACCGGCGTCTTTCCGAGCACCCCCTCGTCTTCGTGCCGCTCACCACCGCCGGTGAGGCCGGTGCCCCGCTCGGCGCGCTGGTGGGCACCGACCGGGACGCCCCGCACCTGCTGGTCGTACCGCAGCCGCGCGACCGTGACCTCAGGTTCGCGTTCCTGACGGAGCTCGCGGACGTCGTCCTGCCCCACCTCGACACGTATGCCGGGTCCGTCGAGGCCGCCGAGCGCACCGAGGCCGATCCGGAGACCGGCAAGCGGGTCAAGGTCGAGGTCGAGCTGTGCACGGACGCCCCGCAGCTGATCGTGCCGAGCCGCGCGGGCATCGAGTTCGTACGGCTCCTCGGCCGCTCGATGCGTTTCCGGCGTACGGCGGAACAGGACCCGGAGACCCCGTACCCCGCGCCGCCCCGGCTGCCGTTGCTCGGCCGCTGGCTGACCCACTTCGCGGAGCGCGCCCGCGTGCCCGGCTCCTCCCTGCTGCTGGCCATGACCGACGTGCTGGCCCGGCACTGGGCGACCGGCCAGTCCACTCTGGAGGACCAGCACCTGGGCGCGCTGCTCTCCTGGATCGACCCGCCGGAGGGGATGTCCGGCGCCGAGGCCGCCCTCCGGGCCGAGCTGCGACGGGACGCGCGGGGCCAGTTGCTGTGGCCGCCCGCCGGCCCGGCCACCGACCCGGCGTTCGACAACAAGCTCCTGGCCCCCGCCATCGAGCGCTACGACCGCGCCCGTACCGCCCTGGCCGCCGCCGAGGACGGACTGGAGGCGGACGACCGGCTGGGGTCGCTCACTGCCGCCGAACGGGAGCTCCGCGACCTGGTGGCGAGTCGTACGCGTCCGACCTGGGACGCGGTGTGGCACGGCCTGGACCTGCTGCGGACGATGCCCGAGGGCGGTCGCGTCGAGGAGCGGTGGACCCGCGACCGCTGGTCGTTCACCGGCCACCGCGACCGCGTACTGGCCGGCGAACCCCCGCAGCCGCGCCGCGACGACGCGGTCACCGCCGCGAACAAGCTCGCCGCGCGCGAGCGCGAACAGGCCCGACTGGAGGCGCAGGAAGCCCTGGACGACCCGCTGGTCATGGCCGGACGGCGGCTGGCCGGTGAGGCGTTCGCGGGGGAGGTCACGGACGTCGTCATGGCGTACAGCGAGGGCAAGCGGCCGAGTCCGCGCCCCCTGGTGACCGTGCGGACGGAGGACCGGCCGCATCTCGGGGAGCGGGTGAAGGTGTACCGCTCGCTGGGCGGGAAGCCGCAGGCGGCCGAGTTCGTGGGCCGGGAAGCGGAAGACCTGCTCGTTCTGCGCATCGTCGACAAGATGGGCCGCGGCAAGGAGCCCGAGGCCGGTTCCGTGCCCGAGAAGGGCGACCCGGTCTGCTTCACCCTCTTCGAGCACGAGCAGCGGGGCGGGGCGAAACTGCCCGACCCGGAGAACACCCCATGGACGCACGGCGGACCACCCGGTGAGGCGACGGCACCGGCTCCCGACCCCGTGACCGAGGAGGATGTGCTGTGACCGCCTTCGATCCCGGTACCGAAGCGTCCCGCGCCACCGAGGCGATCCTCCACGACACCCTGCACGGCTCGGCGCGCGGTGTCGTCGTGGACTCCCCGCCCGGCGCCGGCAAGTCCACGCTGGTCGTCCGCGCGGCGCTGGAACTGGCCGAAGCCGGTCGCCCCCTGATGGTGGTGGCACAGACCAACGCCCAGGTCGACGACCTGGTACTGAGGCTCGCCGAGAAGAACCCCGACCTGCCGGTGGGGCGGCTGCACAGCAGCGACGCCGACCCGTACGACAAGGCGCTCGACGACCTGCCGAACGTCCGGAAGTCGGCGAAGGCGGGCGACCTCACCGGCCTGGCGGTCGTGATCTCCACGGCCGCCAAGTGGGGGCACGTCAAGGTCGACGAACCGTGGCGGCACGCCATCGTCGACGAGGCCTACCAGATGCGCTCGGACGCGCTGCTCGCCGTGGCCGGGTTGTTCGAGCGAGCCCTGTTCGTGGGCGACCCGGGCCAGCTGGACCCGTTCGCGATCGTCGGCAGCGAGCAGTGGGCGGGCCTGTCGTACGACCCCTCGGGCTCCGCCGTGACGACCCTGCTCGCGCACAACCCCCAGCTGCCGCAGCACCGCCTGCCGGTGTCCTGGCGGCTCCCGGCGTCGGCCGCGCCCCTGGTCTCCGACGCCTTCTACCCGTACACGCCCTTCCGCAGCGGCACGGGCCACGGCGACCGACGGCTCGCCTTCGCCGTCCCGGCGGACGGTTCCGGCCCCGACCGAGTGATCGACGAGGCGGCCGAGTCCGGCTGGGGCCTGTTGGAGCTGCCGGCACGGCACACCCCGCGCACGGATCCCGAGGCGGTGCGGGCCGTGGCGGCGGTCGTACGACGTCTGCTCGACCGGGGAGGTGCGGCCACCTCGGAGCGCTCCCCCGACCCCACGCCCCTGACCGCCGACCGGATCGCCGTCGGCACGGCCCACCGGGACCAGGCGGCGGCGGTCCGCGCGGCCCTGGCCGAGCTGGGCGTCACGGACGTGACCGTCGACACGGCGAACCGCCTCCAGGGCCGCGAGTACGACGTCACGGTCGTCCTCCACCCGCTCTCCGGCCGCCCCGACGCCACCGCGTTCCACCTGGAGACGGGCCGCCTGTGCGTCCTCGCCTCCCGGCACAGACACGCGTGCGTCGTGGTGTGCCGAGCAGGCGTGACCGAGCTCCTCGACGACTACCCGTCGACGGAACCGGTCCAGCTGGGAACGCTCGTGAAGTTCCCGGACGGCTGGGAGGCGAACCACGCGGTACTGGCACACCTGGCGGAGCACAAGGTGGCCTGGCGGCCATGACCGGCACCCGGGGAACATCGAGCGGCCCGCAGACCTTGACACCGCTGGAGTGACCAGGGCTGCCGCCGGAGGCACCGGCCCTCTTGCGCGGACGCGGGACAATGGACGGTGGCCCACTCACCGACGGGTCATCCGTACGTACGAGAAGGAGAAGACATGGCGGAGCCCACGCCGCGTCGGAACGAACCGCGGCTACGCCCCGCGCCCCTGCTCTTCGAGCCCGCGCAGGTCGCCGACGACCCGGAGCGCTTCTTCGATCTGGAGTCGATGGACGACCCCCGCGCACTGCTGGCCCGTGCGACGGAGCTGACGCACGCGTTCCGCGCGGCGACCGACCGTGCCGTGGAGTTCCAGGCGATCGCGGCGGCCCAGCTGGCCGACCCGCGCCGCTTCGACCGGCTGACGCCGGCGGACATCGCCGCCCGGGCCGAGTGGACGGAGGACTACGCGAAGAAGATGGTCGAGTTCGGCCGGGATCTGCTGCGGGGCGCCGAGGGGCCGGGACACGCCGACCCGGTGTGAGGCGTGGGAACCGTGTGAGGCATGGGAACCGCATGTACTGAACGCATATGCCAGGCGGGCAAGATACCCCCTCCTCGTCCCCGCCGTCCCGGTTTCCGGCAACCCTCGGAGACCGTACGCTCACGCCCGGTAGATGTAGGTGGCATGAGCAGCCCACACGAAGAGACCGGCACCGACCGCTTCGACGTCTCGGGGGTCACCCCGGACGGAGCCGCCTGGCTCGCCTCGGCGGGAACGTATCCGCGCAGCACCCTCGCGCTCTGGGAGGAGCGGCCGGACGCCCCTGTCGTCCTGCCCTGCGGCACCGCCTTCGACGTCGTCAGCGCGCCCGCGATCTTCGGCCGCCGGATGCTCGACCGGCTGTGGGACGAGGGCCCGGGTTCGGGGCCGGTCGCGGCGTTCCGGGGCCGGATGCTGCTGTTCGCCGCGCCCGGCACGGCACAGCGGCTGCCGTCGCTGCTGCACTGGGAGGAGTTCGGGCGCACGGGCGCCATCCCACCGCTGCTGTGCCACGGCACCGGCGACGCGGTTACCGTCCCCGCACCCGTGGGCGCGGCGGACTCCGGCACCGCTTCCGGCTGCCGCTGGCTGGTCGCCCCTGACACCCGCCGACCCTGGCTGCCGGGCCCCGAGATCCTGCTCTGGGCGGCCGTCCGGGCGGCCCGCGCGGCCGTGCGGATATCGATTTTTCCTCCCGCCGAGCAGGGTGCTAAGGTCTACGACGTCAGCAGGCGCCGCTAGCTCAGTTGGTTAGAGCAGCTGACTCTTAATCAGCGGGTCCGGGGTTCGAGTCCCTGGCGGCGCACGACACGAAAAGGCCCCTCGCTCAGGCGAGGGGCCTTTCGCGTACCCGTCCGGCTAGGCGGTCGTGATCTTCACCGTCCACGCCCCCGAGACCGTCCGCCCCTCCACCTCCAGCCGTACGCCCTCGCCCGGCACCGTGAAACTCTCGCCGACGCCGACCGGAGCGTCCGCCAGGGGCGGGTAGACGGAGGCCTCCCAGCAGGCCTCGCTGTGCGGGTGGGCATCGATCACCTCCACCGGTCCGCCGCCGGACGCGGCGCCGCTGCTCACCCGGTAGACGAGGATGCCCGACCGGCAGACCTGCGAGTCGTTGCCGACCGGCCCCCGCGCCTCGAAGGCGAGCACGCTGTCGACCCCGGTACGCACGACCGCGAGCTTGGTCCCGCTGCCCAGCCCGAAGGCCGGCGCCCCGGCGGCGCCCACGGCCGGGACGCCCGGCCCCGCGCCGAGCGGCTCCAGCGTCAGCCGGGTCGGTCCGGCGCCCCGTACGCACGCCACCTGCCGGGGTTCCAGCCAGCCGAGCTTCCACTTGTGCCAGCCGAACAGGTCCGGAGCCAGCGCGAACTGGCTGCCCATCAGGTCCCAGTCGCCGACGAACGTGTCCCAGTCGCCCTTGCCGTCCACCGGACGGTGGTAGAGGTCCGGCAGGTCGAAGACGTGCCCGGTCTCGTGGGCCAGCACCAGCCGGTCCGGCGGATGCTGCTCGAACACGGTGACGACCCGCCGGATGTCGGTGCCGTCCGCCCGCAGCGGGGTGTCGAGGTTGACGACCTTCGTCGCGTCCGAGTCCACGCCGGGCGCGTCCGGATCGGCGACGAAGTAGACGATGTCGTAGCGCGAGAAGTCGACCTGCCCGTCGGCCGCGGCGAGCGCGTCGCGCAGATAGGCGGCGCGGTGGGCGGGCTTCCAGTCACGCTGTATGGCGTACGAGGTGGAGGTCCGCGGCATCCGGATCCAGTTCCGCAGGGGATGCGGGCGCAGGGTGAACCGGCCGTAGGAGGCGCGCTCGAAGAAGCGGCTGGTGGCCGGGAAGTGGTCGGCGGTCAGTTCGGCGGGGCTGGTCAGCGGGACCGAGTCCGGGAAGGACAGGAAGACCGTCACCGCGTCCAGCACACGGGCCGGGCGCGGATAGGCGGCGTTCCAGGTGTCCAGCCCCTCCGAGTGGTGCGCCTCGGTGCGCTGCAGGGTGCACGGCGACGTCGCGAACGGTTCGGCGACCGAGGGCCCGGTCACGAGGGAGGTGGCGGCGAGCGCCGACAACGTGGTGAACAAGGCCGCGGTGCTGCGCAGTCGGGGGCGCGGGAACGGACGCGGCACAGGGACCTCCGGGTGCGGTTCACGGGACACCACACCCAGACTGCTGGCGTTTGTCGTACTACGCCCCGTTTGTCTGCACCGGACGGGTGAGAAGGGCGAAGAACCGTCAGGATCGACACCACCGAATCGCTCACGGAACGTCACAACTGGTCAGGCGCCTGAAGGACCCTTCCAGACGCGCGCAGAAACGATCTGTCAGAAAGGCCTGTCGTTCCGGGACACTGGACTGTGGCTGGAAGGGCCCGGGGCCAGCCTCTATGATCGGCACACTTTCCTGGCGGACAGCGATCGAGTGCACTGCGGGAGCAAGCGGTGAGCGGAACGTCCGAAGGGCCGACGGCCGCGGCAGACCTCGACGGGTCAGCCGTAACAGAGAGTAATGTCCGCACGTCTCCCGGTTGCGAGACCCCGTCTTCCGGCATCGCGCCCCTGTCGCTCGGCACGGCGTCACTGTCGCTCGACACCGAGTCCCTGTCGCTCGGCACAGCGACACCGTCACTCGATACCGCGCCCCCGCCTCCCGATACCCGGGCTCCGTCTCCCGATACCGCGCCCCCGCCTCCCGATACCGGAGCTCCGTCTCCCGCCACCGAAGCTCCGTCCTACCGTTCGGTGTTCACCGCCGCGCCGCTCGCGATGGCCGTCGTCGACCGGGAGGGACTGGTCGTCGGGGCCAACGACATGCTCGTCACCCTGCTCGGCACCGGCTCCGAGTCACTGACCGGCCGCGTCGCCGCCGACCTCGTGGACCTGGGCTCGGACGCCCGCACCTGGCACGCGTACCGCGAGGTGCTGCGCGGCCGCCAGGCGAAGCTGCGCTGCACGCGCCGCCTCAAGCACCCCGACGGGCACTCCCTGTGGGTGCAGGTCACCGTCGCTCCCCTGGGCGGGGACGAACCCGGGGTCCTGCTGTCGGTCGCCGACATCAGCGCCCGCCGTGAACTCCAGGCGCGGCTGCGGCACTTGCAGATGCACGACCCGGTGACCCGGCTGCCCAACCGCACCCTGTTCTTCGAGCGCCTTTCGGCCGCGCTGGAGGCGGAGTCGTACGAGCAGAGCGGCACCGGCCGGATCGGGCTGTGCTACCTGGATCTGGACGGGTTCAAGGCCGTCAACGACACCCTCGGCCACCGCGTCGGCGACCGGCTGCTGGCCGCCGTCGCCGAACGCCTCACCCGCTGCGCGGACGAGGCGGGCTACGGCCGGGCGACCGCCCCGCTGGTCGCCCGGCTCGGCGGTGACGAGTTCGCCCTGCTCGTCGAGGACTCCACCGGCACCGAGCAGCTCGCCGATCTCGCCGAGGCCGTCCTGGAGGCGGTCCAGGCCCCCTTCGACCTGTCCGGTCAGCGGATGTCGGTGTCGGCCTCGATCGGTGTGGTGGAGCGACAGGCGGCGGGCACCAGCGCGACCGGTCTGATGCAGGCCGCCGACACGACGCTGTACTGGGCGAAGGCCGACGGCAAGGCCCGCTGGACCCTCTTCGACCCGGAGCGCAACGCCCACCGCATGACCCGCCAGGCCCTCGCCTCCACGCTCCGCCCGGCCATCGAGCGCGACGAGTTCGTGCTGGAGTACCAGCCGCTGGTGAGCATGGAGAACGGCCGGCTGCGGGGCGTGGAGGCCCTGGTCCGCTGGAAGCACCCGCAGTTCGGGATGCTGACGCCGAATCGGTTCATCGGACTGGCCGAGGAGGACGGCTCGATCGTGCAGCTCGGCCGCTGGGTCCTGGCCACGGCCTGCCGCCAGGCTCGGCGGTGGCAGCTGGACCACCCCGACGAGCCGCCGATCTTCGTCAGCGTGAACGTGGCGGTGCGTCAGGTCTGGGACTCGGATCTGGTCGCGGACGTGGCCCGGATCCTGGCGGAGACGGGGCTGGAGCCGCGTCTGCTGCAGCTGGAGCTGACGGAGTCGGCGGTGATGGGCTCGGCGGGACGCCCGCTGCAGGCCCTCCAGGCGCTCAGCGACATGGGTGTGGGCATCGCGATCGACGACTTCGGGACCGGCTACTCGAACCTGGCGTATCTGAGCCGGCTGCCGGTGTCGGTGCTGAAGCTGGACGGGTCGTTCGTACGGGGCTTCCAGTACGAGGGCGAGGGCGTCCCGCCCAACCCGGCCGACGAGGTCGTCGTGGAGGCGATGATCCAGCTCGCCCACCGGCTCGGCCTGACCGTCACCGCGGAGTGCGTGGAGACCTCGGCGCAGGCGTCCCGGCTGCGGCGGATCGGCTGCGACACCGGCCAGGGGTGGCTGTACTCGCGGCCGGTGCCGCCGGATCGTATCTCCGGATTGTTGGACGTACGGGTGTGACGGGCGCCGCGGGGCTCAGGTGGTGGGCAGTCCGTAGGCGTTCGCGATGAGCTCGTACGAGCGCAGGCGTACGTCCCCGCCGTGGGCGTTGCCCGTGATCATCAGCTCGTCGGCGCCGGTGCGCTTGTGGAGGTCGTCGAGGCCGGAGCGGACCTCGTCGGGGGTGCCGTGGATGACGTTGGCGTTCCAGGAGTCGGCGAAGTCGCGCTCCATCGGGCTGAACTCGTAGGCCTCGGCCTCCTCCGGGGTGGGGACCAGCCCGGGGCGGCCGGTACGCAGCCGGATCATGCTGAGCGCGGCGGCCTTCACCTGGCGGCGGGCCTCCTTCTCGTCCTTGGTGGCGAGGGCGGAGACGCCTATGAGGGCGTACGGCTCGTCGAGGGTCGCGGACGGCCGGAACGACTCCCGGTACAGGTCGAGGGCCGGGATGGTGTTCTGCGCCGAGAAGTGGTGCGCGAAGGCGAAGGGCAGGCCGAGGGACCCGGCCAGGCGGGCGCTGAAGCCGGAGGAGCCGAGCAGCCAGACCGGCGGGCGGTGTGGGGACTGGACGCCGCCGGGGGAGGTCGCCTGGATCGGGCCGGGTACCGCGTGGATACGGCGGTAGGGATGGCCGTCCGGGAAGTCGTCGTCCAGGAAGCGGACGAGCTCGGCGAGCTGCTGGGGGAAGTCGTCGGCGCCTTCATTCAGGCTGTCGGTGCGGCGGAGGGCGGCGGCGGTGGCGCCGTCGGTGCCGGGGGCTCGGCCGAGGCCGAGGTCCACGCGGCCGGGGGCCATCGCTTCGAGGGTGCCGAACTGTTCCGCGATCACCAGCGGGGCGTGGTTCGGGAGCATCACGCCGCCCGAGCCGAGGCGGATGCGGGTGGTGTGGGCGGCGAGGTGGGCGAGGATCACGGCCGGAGAGCTCGACGCGACGCCCGGCATGGAGTGGTGCTCGGCCACCCAGTAGCGGTGGTAGCCGCGGGACTCCGCGAGGCGGGCGATGGCGACGCTCGTGCGGAGGGCGTCGGTGGCGGTGCGGCCGGCGCCGACGGTGACCAGGTCCAGTACGGAGAGGGGGGTGGGGGCGGTGCCGTGCGGTGTTCCCCGGGTCTCGTCTGCCGTTGCGGTCACGGTGGGTGCCTCCTGGTTTGGGCCGTGCGCTGTCCTCCGGGGGTTAACAGGAGGCAGTCCCCGGTTATTCCCTGGTTGCCCGGCGTGGGTGCGGGCCCTCGGAACCTTTGCCCACCCACCACCCGACTCGGTGGGTCGAGAGGTGGAGTTGCGCCACCGGGGCGAGGGCCGCCTTTTGTCCGACCGAGTCGGGTGGTGGGTGGGCAAAGGACCGGGGGTCCAGGGGGCGGAGCCCCCTGGTACCTGGCGGGGACAGTCAGGCCTGGATGATCGGCTCACGCGTGAACAGCGCACCGAGCGCCGGCGCGTTCACTCGCCGGTCCGTCAGCCGCAGCGCCTCCCACACCGTGACCTGGTTGGCGGTCAGCACCGGCTTGCCGAGTTCCTTCTCCAGGGACGGGATGTGGGCAGCCGTGTGCAGTGCCGTGTCGGGGAGCAGTACCGCGTCCGCCGACACGTCGTCCACCGCGCGGGCCAGCGCGAAGACCTCCGCCTCCTCCCACGTCCCGACCTCCGCCGCCGTGATGATCCCGGACCCGCGGACCCCGACCACCTCGATGCCCGCCGCCCGCAGGAACTCCGCGAACAGTCCGGCCACGTCGTCCGGGTAGGTCGCGCCCACCGCGACCCGCTTCGCCCCGATCTCCTTCGCCGCGTGCACGAAGGCGAAGGACGTCGAGGAGGCCGGCATGCCCGCCGTACGGGCAAGGGCGCGGACCTGGTCGTGGGCGCCCTCCCAGCCGTACACGAAGCTGCCGCTGGTGCACGCCCAGACCACCGACTCGGCGCCCGACATGCGCAGTTCCTCGACGCCGGCCGCGAGCCGCCCCGCCGAGCCCATCTCGAGGAGGGCGTCGACCCGGTGGGCGTCCTCGCCTATGTCGGTGTGCACCAGGTCCAGCCGGATGTCGCTCCCGAGCAGTTGCTCGATGCGTGGGTAGTCGTCCTCGGCGGAGTGGCCCGGATAGAGGAACCCCAGTGCTGTCATGTCCACCCTTCCTGCTGCTGTTCTTCGTCCGGCAGTCCCGGTAGGTCCGGCAGTGCCTGCGCTTCCGGCAGTGTCGACACGACTTCCGGCAGTGTCGGCACGTCGGGCAGTACGGGACCGGTCCGTCGCGCCGCCGGATCGATCAGCGCCTGGTACGGCCCCACGGCCCGGGTACCCAGTCGGCGCAGGGCCGCCCACATCGTCACCTGGTTGGCCGAGATCACCGGGATGCGCAGTTCCGCCTCCAGTTGGGGGATCACGTCGTACGTCGGCAGGTTGGTGCAGCTGATGAACAGCGCCTCGGCGCCGCCGTCCACCGCCCGGCGCGCCATCTCGGCCACGTCCCGGTACGGCACCTTCCAGATGTGCCTGGTCAGCCCCATGTACGCGCATCCGGTGACGGCGACGCCCGCCTCCGCCACGTACGCCTCCAGGGCCCGGGTGACGGACACCGTGTAGGGCGTCACCAGCGCCACCCGCCGTACGTCCAGCTCCGCCAGCGCCTCCAGCAGCGCGCCGGACGTGGTCACCGAGGGCAGCGCGCCCGCGTGGGTCATCGCGCCGCACATCGCGCGTTCCCCGGCGATCCCGCCGACGAAGCTGCCGGAGGTGCAGGCGTAGGCGACGACCTCGGGGGCGATGGCGGTGAGGGTGCGTACCGCGTCGTGCAGGGTCTCGTGCTCGCTGACCAGCCGGGCCAGGTCGAGGCTGACCTCGACGGGGACGTAGGGCGTGCGGGTCAGATGGAGGGACACCTCGTCGGGCACCCAGCGCCACAGTTCGCGGTCGAGGGCGAAGTCGAAGGGGGCGACGACACCGACGCCGCGCTGCGGGCGGGGACCACCTAGAAAGGTAACGTCCATGGCAGACACCGGCCTCACTGTGGGAAGCGGGATGGGAACGGACCGTGCACATGCCCGTGTTGACGAAGGTAGGTTCGGGTGCGAGCGTGGTCAATCCGCCCTCGTGACGCCCAGGTCACGCCTTGGTCAACTGCTCGTGTCCGCCCATGTCGGACGGCTGCCGCCCTCCGAGAATCGGCTCAGGAAACCGGTCAGGAAACCGGCTCACGCATCGGCCCCGGAAACGGCTCCTGAAACGGCTCCAGAAATGGCTCCAGAATGACCGCCTCCACGTCCGGTACCCCTCCCACCCTCCTCGTCCTCGACGCCGACCCGCTCCCCCGCCTCGGCAGGCTGACCGGCCGGGCCCGGATCGAGCACGCGGACGCGTCGACGCTGGCCGAACGGCTGCCGTCCGCCGATGTGCTGCTGGTCTGGGACTTCGCCTCGCACGCGGTGCGTTCGGCCTGGCCGGGCGAAGGGCCGCGGCCGCGGTGGGTGCACACGGCGAGCGCGGGCGTGGACCATCTGATGTGTCCCGAACTGGCGACGTCCGACACCGTGGTGACGAACGCCCGGGGCGTCTTCGACCAGCCGATCGCCGAGTACGTCGCCGCGCTGGTCCTGGCGATGGCCAAGGACCTGCCCCGGACCTGGGAGCTGCAGCAGCAGCGGACCTGGCGGCACCGCGAGTCGCAGCGGGTCGCCGGCACGCGCGCGTGTGTCGTCGGGTCGGGGCCCATCGGGCGGGCGATCGTCGCCACCCTCAAGGCGCTCGGTATCACCGCGGCGCTGGTCGGGCGCACTCCGCGTACCGGCATCCACGGCCCCGAGGACCTCGACCGGCTGATGGCCCGCGCCGACTGGGTGATCGCCGCGGCGCCGCTCAC
The DNA here is from genome assembly GCF_042714835.1 of Streptomyces sp. NPDC058678. Lineage (NCBI taxonomy): Bacteria > Bacillati > Actinomycetota > Actinomycetes > Kitasatosporales > Streptomycetaceae > Streptomyces > Streptomyces sp. NPDC058678. The sequence goes on from NZ_JBHXSG010000043.1 coordinate 22,886, forward strand.
GGAGCAGACGTACGGCATGTTCGACGCCCGCCGCTTCGGCGTGATGCAGCCCTCCGCGCGGTTCGTCAACGTCGGGCGGGGACAGTTGGTCGTCGAGGACGCGCTCGCCGAGGCGCTGTCCAAGCGGTGGATCGCGGGCGCGGCCCTGGACGTCTTCGAGCACGAACCCCTCACCCCGGACAGCCCGTTGTGGCAGGTCCCGAATTTGATCGTGTCCCCGCACATGAGCGGCGACACGATCGGCTGGCGGGACGAACTGGGCACGCAGTTCATCGAGTTGTACGAGCGCTGGGAGGCGGGCAGACCACTGACGAACGTGGTCGACAAAAAGCGCGGCTACGTCCCAGGACGCTGAACCCCCACGGCTGGAGAGCGCATGACGGAGCAGGACCTCGACCTCACCGGGCTGAGCGCTGTACAACTCCTCGACGGTTACCGCAAGGGCGAGTTCAGCCCCGTCGAGGTGACCCGCGCGACCCTGGCACGGGCCGAGCGGATCCAGCCGGAGGTGAACGCGTTCGTACGGCTCACCGCGGACGAGGCCCTCGCACAGGCGCGGGCGTCGGCCGACCGTTGGCGGCGCGGCGAGCCGGCCGGTCTGCTGGACGGTGTTCCGGTCACGGTGAAGGACATCCTGCTGCTGCGCGGGGCGCCGACCCTCAAGGGTTCCAGGACCATCTCCGAGCAGGGAAGTTGGGACGAGGACGCACCGTCCGTCGCCCGCCTGCGCGAACACGGCGCGGTCTTCCTCGGCAAGACCACGACCCCGGAGTTCGGCTGGAAGGGCGTGACGGACTCGCCCCTCAACGGTGTGACCCGCAACCCGCACGACCCCACCCGCACCGCGGGCGGCTCAAGCGGCGGCGCGGCGGCGGCCGTGGCACTGGGGGCGGGACCGCTGGCCCTGGGCACGGACGGCGGCGGCAGCGTCCGTATCCCGGCGGCCTTCTGCGGGGTCTTCGCCCTGAAGCCCACCTACGGCCGCGTCCCCCTCTACCCCGCGAGCGCCTTCGGCACCCTCGCCCACGTGGGTCCGATGACCCGCGACGCGGCCGACGCGGCCCTGCTCCTCGACGTCATCGGCACTCCGGACTCCCGTGACTGGTCGGCCCTCTCACCGCCGCCCGCCTCCTTCGCGGCAGGCATGGCTGGCGGGGTACGGGGCCTGCGCGTCGCCTACTCCCCCTCCCTCGGTGGCCAGGTCGCCGTCCAGCCGGCGGTCGCGGCAGCGGTCCGGCGGGCGGTGGAGCGCCTCGCGGAACTGGGCGCGTACGTCACGGAGGCCGACCCCGACTTCACCGACCCGGTGGACGCCTTCCACACCCTGTGGTTCAGCGGCGCGGCGCGCGTCACCCAGCATCTCGGCCCCGAGCAACGGGAGTTGCTCGACCCCGGCCTCCGGGAGATCTGCGCCCAGGGCGCCCGCCTCACCGCCCTCGACTACCTGGCCGCGGTCGACGTCCGCATGGAACTCGGCCGCCGCATGGGCCGCTTCCACGACTCCTACGACCTTCTGGTCACCCCCACCCTGCCGATCACGGCCTTCGAGGCGGGCGCCGAGGTCCCGAAGGGGTCGGGCCACCGCCGCTGGACGGGTTGGACGCCGTTCACGTACCCCTTCAACATGACCCAGCAGCCGGCGGCCTCCGTACCGGTGGGCACGGACGCGGACGGCCTCCCGGTGGGCCTCCAACTGGTGGCGGCCCGGCACCGGGACGACCTGGTCCTGCGGGCGGCCCACTCGCTGTACGAGGCAGGCGTCACGCCCTCCGGAAGCTGAGCGTCTCGCCCGCCGCCCCGGTTCGCCACAGGTCGTTGCAGGCGTCCGCCAGTTCCGGCAGGCCTTCGACGATCTGGCCCCAGACGATGCCCGGCACCCAGCCCACATCACCGTTGAGCAGCAGGTTGTTGCGTTCGTAGAAGAGGGCCAGGTCGACGACCGTCGTGCCCGGGCGCACCTCGCGGTCGTAGCCGTAGGACTTGGTGCCCAGTTCCGCTCCGGCGAAGGAGAAATAGCAGAGATCGCCGGGGATGGGGGTGACTGTCGGGTTTTCCAGGGGTGGCTCGGATGTCGCGAAAGGGGGGAACAGGGCGTAGATCTCGTTGCGTGCGTATTTGGCGTGGTAGACGTCGCCGGCCAGGGGAAGGGCGTCCCAGACGGCCGCGCAGGTGATCGGTGCGCGGTCGTCGAGGAGCTTGGCGGTGCAGGTGATACCCCGCTTGACCAGGGAGACTTCGATGTAGCGATCAGCCATGCGTTCCATGGTCCCTCGTCGGTCAAGAGGGCCTTGTCGAAGATCGGGGCTGAAATCGATCGGCATACCTCGCATGGTCTCGGGTAGCCGCGCCGCCATGGCTCCACCACTGGAACATGGCACACACACGTCCGGGACCACACGCCGGTCGCTGCTCGCGGGGGTAGCGGCGCTCGGCGCACTGGGTGCCGCCGGGTGCTCGCGCGTGGCCACCGCGTCGAGCACGGAGGGCGGTGAACTCCTCGACCGGCTGAAGGCGGCCGGTGTCGTACGGCTGGGAATAGCCGGTGAGATTCCCTTCGGGTACATCGACACGAACGGCGAGATGACCGGCGAGGCACCCGAGCTCGCGAGGGTGATCTTCAAACGGCTCGGGGTCGACAAGGTGCAGCCCGTGCCGACCGAGTTCGGTTCGCTCATTCCGGGGCTGAACTCGCAGCAGTTCGATGTCGTCGCCGCCGGGATGTACGTCAACCCCGAGCGCTGCGAGCAGGTCATCTTCTCCGACCCCGACTACCAGATGCTCGACTCGTTCATCGTGCGGAAGGGCAATCCGAAGGGACTGCACGACTACAAGGACGTCGTCGAGAAGAAGGCCAAGTTCGCCACCGGCACCGGATACGCCGAGATCCAGTACGCCGTCGAGGCGGGGTACAAGGAGAGCGACATCCTGATCGTTCCGGACCAGGTGGCCGGGTTGAACGCCGTGGAGGCGGGGCGGGTCGACGTCTTCGCCGGGACCGCGCTCACCACGCGCGAAGTGGTGAAGAAGTCGAGCAAGGCCGAGGCCACCAAGGCCTTCGCGCCGCTCGTCGAGGGCAAACCGCACGTGGACGGGGGCGCCTTCGCGTTCCGGCCCACCGAGACGAATCTGCGGGACGCCTTCAACGTCGAGTTGCAGAAGCTGAAGAAGAGTGGGGAGTTGTTCCGGATCCTCAAGCCCTTCGGGTTCACCGAGGCCGAGATGACCGACCTCACCGCGAAGGAGTTGTGCGGCGGATGACCTCAGGACTCTGGGAACTCGTACTCAAGGGGATATGGACCACCGTCCAGCTCCTCGTCTTCAGCGCGCTGCTCGGCGCGGCGGTGGCCTTCGCCGCCGGCGTCGCCCGCACCCACCGCCTGTGGATCGTCCGCTTCCTCGCGGGCCTCTACACCGAGGTGTTCCGCGGGACCTCCGCGCTGGTCATGATCTTCTGGGTGTTCTTCGTACTGCCGATCGCCTTCGGCTGGCAGCTGGTCCCGATGTGGGCGGGCACGCTCGCGCTGGGGCTGACCTACGGGGCGTACGGCTCGGAGATCGTGCGCGGCGCGCTGAAGGCCGTCGACCCCGCACAGCAGGAGGGCGGGATCGCCCTCAGCTTCACACCGTGGCAGCGGATGCGGCTGATCATGCTGCCGCAGGCGGTGCCGGAGATGATCCCGCCGTTCTCCAACCTGCTGATCGAGCTGCTCAAGGGCACCGCGCTGGTGTCGGTGATGGGCATGGGCGACCTGGCGTTCAGCGGCAACCTGGTGCGGCTCGCGCTGCAGGAGAGCGCGGAGATCTACTCGTACCTGCTGGTGATCTACTTCGTGATCGCCTTCCTGCTCACCCGCGTGATGCGGGGGCTGGAGAACAAGCTGAAGGCAGGCGTCGGCAAGGTGCCGGAGCGCAAGGTCGTCACGGAGCCCGGGCCCGTCGGTACCGGGGTCGGCGTGGCCGGGGGTGGTTCGTGATGAAGTGGGACTGGGACGCTGTGAGCGGCTTCATGCCGCACTTCTGGGGCGGTCTGCTGGTCACCCTGCAGGCGCTGGTCCTGGGATCGTTGATCTCGTTCGCCCTCGGTCTGGTGTGGGCGCTGCTGATGCGCACGCCGTCGCGCTGGGTGCGCTGGCCGGTGGGCGTGGTCACGGAGTTCGTACGCAACACCCCGCTGCTGGTGCAGCTGTTCTTCCTCTTCTACGTGCTGCCGGAGTGGGGCGTGACCCTGTCGGCGCTGACCACGGGTGTGATCGGCATCGGGCTGCACTACTCGACGTACACGATGCAGGTCTACCGCGCCGGCATCGAGGCCGTGCCGGCCGGCCAGTGGGAAGCCGCGACGGCGCTGAATCTGCCGGTCACCCGGACCTGGCGGGTGGTGATCCTGCCGCAGGCGATCCGCCGGGTCGTGCCGGCGCTCGGCAACTACGTCATCGCGATGCTCAAGGACACGCCGATGCTGATGGTGATCACCGTCCTGGAGATGCTCGGGCAGGCGCGGCTGTACTCCCAGGAGCACTTCCAGTTCACCGAGCCGCTGACCGTGATCGGCGTGGCCTTCATCCTCATTTCCTATCTGGCCTCCCTTCTTCTGCGAGCACTGGAGCGACGTCTTGTCCACTGACGCCCCCCTGATGAAAGAGCCCGACGCCAACGCCAACCGGCCGGTGGACGGCAGTGAACTGATCCGCTTCGAGCAGGTCACCAAGCGCTTCGGGACGAACACCGTCCTCGACCGGCTCGACTTCTCCGTGGACTCCGGCAAGCACGTCACCCTGATCGGGCCCTCCGGCTCCGGCAAGACGACGATCCTGCGGCTGCTGATGACGCTGACCAAGCCCGACGAGGGCACGATCACCGTCGACGGGCAGCGGCTCTTCCCCGCCCCGGAGAAGCAGGTCCGCGAGGTCCGCAAGAACATCGGGATGGTGTTCCAGCAGTTCAACCTGTTCCCGAACATGACGGTCCTCAGGAACATCACCGAGGCCCCCGTCACCGTCCTCGGCATGTCCAGGGACGAGGCGGATGAGCGGGCCCGCGAGCTGCTCGAACTGGTGGGCCTGGCCGACAAGCGGGACTCCCGCCCGACCCAGCTGTCCGGCGGCCAGCAGCAGCGGGTGGCGATCGCCCGGGCCCTGGCGATGCGGCCGCAGGTGCTGCTCCTGGACGAGGTGACCTCGGCGCTGGACCCGGAACTGGTCGCGGGCGTCCTGGACGTGCTGCGGGACATCGCCCGCACCACCGACATCACGATGCTCTGTGTGACCCACGAGATGAACTTCGCCCGGGACATCTCCGACCAGGTCCTGATGTTCGACTCCGGCCGGGTCATCGAGTCGGGACCGCCGGAGAAGATCTTCAGCGAGCCGGAGCAGGACCGGACGCGGGAATTTCTCAGCGCGGTTCTGTGACGACAAGAGGTGAACAGAGCTCAACACCCGAGGTCCACGGGTCGGAGCTTGTCTCTGGCATATGCCAGAGTGCCAGTGCCCCTGCTGAGAGGGCTGCGCCACCGACGCAATCTCGTCAACAACCGCTCACTACAAGCCTCTTGCCCGTTATCGTGGAGGGGATTCGCTGTCCGGATTACGGCCCAGTAGTAAGAGCGACCGAGCGAGCGCAGGGGGAAACACCGTGGCGCTGATGCACGAGCCGACCGCGCCGTACCACTCGGCCCAGGACGCCCTGCGCGTCCTGGAGACCGTGGCGCGACACACCACCGGAGTCACCGACACCCGTCTCGCCCGCCTGACCGGCCTCAACCCTGAGCGACTGACCACGCTCCTGAGGATGCTGCGCCGCGAGGGTTACGTCGAGCAGGTCACCGACGGGGCGTACGTCACCGGCGCCGCCCTCACCCGCCTCGGCTCCGCCGAGGGCCGTGACCAGGCGCTGCGCGAGCGTCTCCAGCGCACCCTGGACCGGCTGCGCGACTCGATCGGCGCCGCCGTCTACATCAGCCGGTACGTGGACGGCGAGGTCACCATCGCCCAGTACGCCGACGGCCCCACCACGCCCTCGGTCAACGAGTGGGTCGACTTCCGCTACTCCGCCCACGCCACCGCGCTGGGCAAGAGCCTGCTCGGCCAGCTCGACCACAACGGCCGCCGGGACCATCTCTCCCGCCACAAGATGGCCCGCCTCACCTCCCGCACCATCACCAGCGACAAGCTGCTGCTCTCCCGTCTGGAGACCCAGCCGCCCACCGTGCCCCACCTCGACCTGCAGGAGTACGCCGTCGGCACGGTCTGCGCGGCCGTCCCGATCACGGCCGGCTCCTCGGTCGGCTGCCTCGCCCTGTCCCTGCCGGTCGAGCACGCCCACCGGCTCCGCCAGGCCGCCGACAAGCTGAACCGGGGGGCGGCTCCGGTGCTGCTGTCCCTGGCGATCTAGGGCCACCGGCAGGTGGTCCGAAGCACCCCCGCGGACCGGGTAGTATTTTCTGTGTCGTCGGCCGCGAAGAGCAGTCGGCGAGAGTCATGCGCCGCTAGCTCAGTTGGTTAGAGCAGCTGACTCTTAATCAGCGGGTCCGGGGTTCGAGTCCCTGGCGGCGCACAGATGAAGGGCCTCTCGTGGAAACGAGGGGCCCTTCGGCGTCTGCCGAGGTCAGCCTCCGGTACGCCTGCTCCCCGGGAGGCCGCCACCACACCGGATCGGCGCAGCGGACCCCTTCCTTCCTGAGCCGCGCCCGGTGGATCTTGTTCGTGGCCGTGACCGGCATCCGCTCCAGCACCCGCACGAACCGGGGCGCCATCTTCGTCCCCAGGTCCGGCTGGGCGAGCAGGAACTCGGCGAAGGCCCGGGGTTCGAAGTCCCCGGCGACCGCCGCCATCACCTGGTCCCCGGTCACCGGGTCCGGCACCGCGTACACCGCGACGGCGACCGCGCCCTCGTACCGGGCGAGGATGTTCTCGATCATCGCGGCGGCCAGGTTCTCGCTGTCGACGCGCAGCCGGTCGTCGGTGCGGCCGGCGAAATAGAGGTAGCCGTCGGTGTCGCGGTAGAAGAGGTCACCGGTCCAGTACCAGCCGTCGTCCCGCAGCCGTGCCGCGTCCGCGTCCGGGTTGCGCCAGTAGCCCTCGAAGGGGCTCGGGCCGCGGTTCACCAGCTCCCCGATGGCCTCGTCGCCGTTCAGCAGCCGCCCGGCCTCGTCGAAGACGGCCGGTGGGCACTCCTCGCGGGTGGCCGGATCGAGCACCGCGAGTCCGGGGGCCGACGGGCCGACCGCGCCGGGCGGGGTGCCGGGCCGCCACTGGATCGCCGCGCCGCCCTCCGAGGAGCCGTATCCCTCCACCAGCCGCACCCCGAACCGCCGCTCGAAGGCCGCCGCGTCCACCGCGCCCGCCTCCGTGCCGAAGCCCAGGCGCAGAGGGTTGTCCCGGTCGTCGGGGCGCGGCTCGGTGGCCAGGAGGTACTGGATCGCGCGGCCCACGTAGGTGAAGTACGTCGCCTGGTACGCCCGTACGTCCGCCAGGAACCGTGACGCCGAGAACCGCCTGCGCAGCGCCACTCCCGCCCCGGCCGCGAGGGCGGGGGCCCAGTCGGCGATCACCGCGTTGCCGTGGAACATCGGCATGCAGACGTAGTGCACGTCGCCCTGGCGGACGGCGAACTGGTCGGCCAGCGAGTGCCCGGCGGCGGCCAGGCGGCCCTGCGAGCACAGCGCGGCCTTCGGGGCGCCGGTCGAGCCGGAGGTGAAGTAGAGGAGGAACCGGTCGGCCGGGGTGGCCCGGGAGGCGTCCGGCCGCGCGTCCGCGTAGGGGGCGAGCAGGTCCTCGTACTCCTGCGCATCGGTCACCAGGAGGCGGACGCCGGGGAGCCGGAGGCCGGCGAGGAGTGGCAGGTGGGTGCGTTCGGTGACCAGGACGCGGCACTCGGTGTGCAGGATGTCTCGTTCGAGTTCGGGGCCGCGGCGGGTGGGGTTGACGCCGGCGACGGCGGCGCGGGCGAGGGCGGCCGCGCTCAGCCACATCGGGTACTCGGGGGTGTTGTCGAGGAGGACCCCGATGTGCGGACGGGGCGGCAGCAGGTCGGCCAGCAGCGCCGCCCTGGCCGCGGCGCCGGCCGCCACCTCGTGGTGGGTGAGCGCCCTCCCCCGCTCTCGGCTTCGCTCGAGCGGGGAGACCCCCATCTCGCACCACAGCCCCGGCCGGTGGTCGCCCCACCGGCCGGCGACGAGTTCGGCCACCGTGCGCGCCTTGGACTCCATGGCCGCGCACGCTAGTTGACGAGCCGTCAGATGTGGAGACCCAGGTCGCCAAGTCGTCCGTCAGACGAACACCACCAGCGCCACGGCCATGAAGCCGAGGCAGAACAGGGCGATCATTCCGAGGAGCGCCAGCAGGCAGCCGGTGCTTGCCGCCAGCCGGCCGCGGGCCGGCGGTTTGGCCGTGGCCCGCTCCGGGCGGTTCGCCGCGTAGTGCACGAGGACGATGTCGCCCGCGACGGTCGTCCTCGGGCCGCCCGCCTCGTCGAACCGGACGACGCGGCCCTCCCACGTGACGAACTCGTAGACGTGGTGCAGCGTCGTGTGCACGGACGAGTTGCCGCCGCCGCTGGTCGTCGTGTACGCCCGCAGACAGCGCGCGTGGGCCGTCAGGCCGCTGTTCCAGGCGCTGCTGACGTCCTGGGCGCGACGGATCACCGCGAACGCGGCGAAGCCCACGATCCCGAGCATGAGCAACGGCATGACGAAGAAGAGCGCTTCCATGGTGTCCCCCGATGTTCCCGCGCCGTCACGTTCGGCGGCGTGTGGGGAACGTACCCGCGGGGAGTGCCGGGCTCTCTCAAGTAAGGCTCAGAGTTCCGGCACCCCCGCGGGCAGCGATCAGAACGTGACGTCCGAGCAGGCGTAGAAGGCGTTGGTGGTGTCCGCGACCGTCCACACCGCGACGATGACGTGACGGCCGCTCAGCCCGGACGGCAGGGTGCCGCTGTGGGAGAGCGTGGACGGGGGTCGCTGGCCGCCGTAGGGGACGGTCAGGAACGGGGTGAGGTTGAGGTCGGAGCGGGCCAGGTTGTGGTTCTGGTTCCAGCCCGCCTTGGTGACGTAGTACTTGAAGTCGCTCGTGGCGTGCATGGCCGTGAACTGCCAGCGGAACGTGTAGCTCTGGCCGCCCGACACCTTGGTGGCGGGCCAGGCGCCGCCCGCCGGGGTCCTCGGGCTGTCGAGCTGGGCGAAGCGCGTGTTCCCGCCGGAACAGATCCGGCCGTCGGCCGGGCCGGAGGCCGGGAAGCCCTTGGGGCCCTCGACGCTCTGCGGCTCCCACTGGATGTCGCCGCAGCTGGTCACGGAGCCGTTCTGGCAGAGCTTCTGACGGCTGACAGGGAGGTCGGTGTAGCCGTGGCCGCTCGCGCCGCCGGACGAGAGCACGAGGGCTCCGGTCGTCGTGAGGCCGAGCGCGGCGGCGTACCACTTGGTCTTTTTGCGCATGCTGCCGCTCCTGGAGAACGTGGGGGAGGTGCAGTGAGCTGTGCAGGTAGGTCTAGACCAAGTCCCAGATTATTGCCGCCTCTTAGGCATGTCCATACCAATCACTGTCCCGACTCTCCGCGCCCCGCGCAGAACGCCACCGTCAAGTCCTTCACCAGCGCCTTGCGTTCGTAGTCGTCCAGTTCCACCAGCCCTCGCATGGTCAGCCGCGTCACCGTGTCCTCCACCGAGTCGACGACGGAGGTGAGCACGCTCGCCCGGTGCTGGGCGTCCAGCGCTGCGATCCGGCGGCGGTGTATCGCGGAAGCGACCTCGGGCGCGTACTCCAGCCGTACCGGCTGCACCGAGAACACCTCGACCCCGACCGGCGCCGCGTCCGCCGCGACCAGCCGGGTCAGCGCGTCCCCCGCCGTGTCCGCGGACCCCCGCCCGGAACCGGGCATCTCCACCGGCACCCGGGCGAGCCCCGCCTCCACGCACTCGCGCAGATACGTCTCGTGGTCCTCGACACCCAGCGTGGCCCGCGCGGTGTCCCGCACCCGCCACACCACCAGCACCACCGCCCGCAGCGCGACCCCGCTCGCGTCGGCCGCCGGCATCGGCTCGCTGCGCCAGTGCCGCAGCCGTACGTCCACCCGGCGGCGCAGCAGCAGCGGGTTGACCCACATCAGGCCGGTGCGCCGGACCGTGCCCCGGTAACGGCCGAACAGTCCGAGCACCCAGGCCCGCCCGGTCCGCCCCCGGGCCAGCCCGCCGAAACCGAACAGGGTGAGGACGCCCGCGCCCGCGTACGCCGCCCACTGCGCGAGGCCGAGGCCCGCCCCGGCGTACGACGGCAGCCCCAGCGCCTCCACCGCGAGCGGCGGCAGCGCGCCCGCCCACCACGACGTGGCCAGACAGCCGGCCGCCCCGCAGGCGCCGGCGAACACGCCCGCCGCACCCGGCAGCACCCGTGCGGGCCGTTCCGTCAGCGCGGGGTCGACCTCCGGCGCGGGCCGCGGCTCCAGGGCCGTCTGACGGCGGAAGCGGGGCTGCTCCCCCGTCCCCTGCCGCCGCCCCACGACCGCCGGCTTCAGCGGCACCGACACCGGGTCGGGTTCGTCGCGGAACAGCAGGTGGACGGGGATCTCGGTGGTCGACTCGTTCTGGATGAGCCGGGCGGGACGGGATGGTCCCTCCGACTCGGGGGTGTGGGAAGTGGTCGTACTCATGCGTGCCTCCAGCCTCCGCGCCAGATACGCCATGAACAGTGCGTGGGATCGCGAGCAGTGCGTCGTGGGTCCGGGACGGCGAGCGGTCCCCCGGGCCTACGAGAAGAGCCGCCGCCAGGTCTCCGGACCCGGGTGGCCGTCCGCCGCGCCGCCCCGCCAGCCCTGGGCACGCTGGAAGGCCTTGACGCCTCGCCGGTCCGCCTCGCCCCAGCGCGGTCCCGGCCCGGTCGTGTAGTACGTGCCGAACCCCTTCTTCACCAGCTGCTTCCCGAGCTCGGTGACGTACTGGTTGTTCGCCCCGGGCCGGAACATCGCCCGTCCCGGATAGCCGGGCACTCCATGGGAGGAGGGCCCGCCCGTGACGTCCCTGCCCCGCCCCGTCACCAGCAGCGCCCAAGTCCGCGGACCCGGCAGCCCGTCCGCGTCGTCGCCCCACCAGCCCTGGGCCGCCTGGAATGCCTGGGTCGCCCTCCGGTCGGCGTCCGACCAGCGCGGGCCGGGACCGGAGGTGTAGTGGCGCGCGGCGCCGCGTTCGACGAGCATGCGGCCGAGCTCGGTGACGTACTTGTTGTTCGCGCCCGGACCGAAGTACGCCGATCCGGGGAACGGCGTCCCGGCCGGCGCGCCCGGCTTCGCGCTGTCGGACTTCGGGGGGTCCGGTGCCGCCCCCGCCGCGGCGCGGGCGAGCCCCTTGTAGCGGTAGGCGACGTACCGGTCGGAGTGGCTCCAGTAGGCGTACGGGGTGGACTGCCGGCGGACGTGCGGGCGGGTCGCCTCGTAGGCGACGTAGTAGGTGTGCGTGTAGTCCGTCCAGCCGCCGAAGATCACGACGTGCGACCCGTTCTCCGGGTCCGCCGGGTTGTGGAAGAGAAGGATGTCGCCGGGTTGCAGATCGTCCTTCACGATCCGCACCCCGTACCGGCCGAGGCTGCCCGTCCACTCGTTGCCGGGCAGGCTCCAGGCCATCGACACGAAGCCCGAGCAGTCCTGCCGGTACCCGTCGGCCCAGTACCGGCTCATGTTGTACGGCACCTTCGCGGCGACCCACCGCTTGGCCCGGGTGATGATGTCCGCGCGAGTGGTCGGGGGAACCTTCACCGGGCCCGCGGGCCGCCCGCCCGGGCCGTGCAGCGGGGCCTTGCCGCCCTGCGGGGTCTCGGGCTCGTCACCCACGGGAACGCCCGGGCGGGCGGGCACGTGGGGGGCGGCGACCGCCGGTGCCGCATGGCCGGAAACGAGCGCCGTGGAGGCCGCCGCGGCGAGGATCACCGCCCGGTGGGCGGCGGGGTGGCGGCCGGCCGGGGACGACGGGGAATGCGGCAGGACCCGTCGCCAGTGAACGCATCCGGGGCAGTCGCAGTCGCTCGCGGGATCGAATTCCTCGAAGACCGGAGTCGTCATCCGCTTCCCTTCACACTCCAGATGGAAATGTCCGCACCTGTGCACGTTCGCCAGTTTCGCAACTGTCGCCCCGACGCGCATGCTGACGGTCCGAATGATGTACGTACGGCCCCCTCCGGGGCGCCGCCCGGCGGCTCCGGTGGTCCGTGGCACTCTCCGGCATCCGGTAGAGTTGTGCAGGTCAGCGCGCGCCGCTAGCTCAGTTGGTTAGAGCAGCTGACTCTTAATCAGCGGGTCCGGGGTTCGAGTCCCTGGCGGCGCACAGACACGACAGGCCCCCCGCCCAGGCGGGGGGCCTGTCCGCTCTCCGGCCGGGTCCGTCGGCCGATCCGCCGTACACAATGACTCCACAAGGTCCCCACAGGCGCCACAATGAACGCGTATGACCGGTAAACACCGCGTTTCGCATCTTGCGATCATGATGAACACCGTAGAACCCTGGTTTTCAAGATGCTGCGGATACGCGGCAGTTGGGGGGAAGGAGCCGGTTGCCCGGTTGATCGGGGAGAGGGGCCCCGTTCACGACCGGATGCCGAGGGGGGCATCATGCAACCGGAAGGTCGTGGTTCCGTGTCTTGTAAGTGTGGAGCATGTGGTGACTGCGACCCACCGCTGATACGACTGTGAAGGTCGAGGGGGACCTGAGCAGACGTAAGGAAACGACGAAACACGCGGCGTTCCCGCGTGTGGGGGGAATGACTCATGACGTCGACGCCGACGGGCGCCCGGCAGGACCTCGATCCGTCCCAGACCACCCAGCTAAGGGTGGCTTCGCATCGGACCGGTGCCTTCCGCCGGATCAAGAAAACGCTGCCCAAATACGACTACGAGCACTACAGCAGACTGGCCGGTCCCCTCACGCAGCCCGATCCGGGCAAGCCGTACAGGGTGCAGTACCGCTCGTTGATCTCGCAGGAGCCGCACCGCATCAGGGTCGCGCTGATGCTCGCCGCCGCGCCGCTGCTCTCGCTGGTCCTGCTGGCCTGGCTGCTCCAGCCCGAGCACTGGACCGAGCGCGACTACCCGGCCTTCTCCTGGCTGCCCGCGCTCGACATCGTCATGCTCGTCTCGATCGGCCTGATCGAGTTCTTCCGGTGCATGAACGTGCTGTCGAACGCGCACGCCACCCTGGTCGCCCGCGACCCGATCCCGGTGGTGCCCGAGACCGGCACCAGAGTGGCCTTCCTCACCTCCTTCGTTCCCGGCAAGGAACCGCTGGAGATGGTGACGAAGACCCTGGAAGCCGCGGTGCGGATCCGGCACCGCGGCCTCATGCATGTCTGGCTCCTCGACGAGGGCGACGACCCGGCGGTCAAGGAGGTCTGTGAGCGCCTCGGCGTGCACCACTTCTCCCGCAAGGGCGTCGCCAAGTGGAACCAGGCCAAGGGCCCGCACCGCGCCAAGACCAAGCACGGCAACTACAACGCCTGGCTGGACGCGCACGGCGACAACTACGACTTCTTCGCCTCCGTGGACACCGACCACGTGCCGCTGCCGAACTACCTGGAGCGGATGCTCGGCTTCTTCCGCGACCCGAACATCGGCTTCGTCATCGGCCCGCAGGTCTACGGCAACTACGACAACTTCATCACCAAGGCCGCCGAGTCCCAGCAGTTCCTCTTCCACGCGCTGATCCAGCGCGCCGGCAACCGCTACGGCTCGCCGATGTTCGTGGGCACGTCGAACGCCGTGCGCATCAAGGCGCTCAAGCAGATCGGCGGCCTGTACGACTCGATCACCGAGGACATGGCCACCGGCTTCGAGATCCACCGCCACAAGAACCCGGCGACGGGCAAGAAGTGGCGCTCGGTCTACACCCCGGACGTGCTCGCCGTCGGTGAGGGCCCCAGCGCGTGGACCGACTTCTTCACGCAGCAGATGCGCTGGTCCCGCGGTACCTACGAGACGATCCTCAAGCAGTACTGGAAGGGCTGGTACTCGCTGCCGCCGAGCAAGCTCTTCAACTACACGATGATGATCATCTTCTACCCGATGTCCGCCCTCAACTGGATCCTCGCGGCGCTGAGCTGCGCGCTGTTCCTGGGCCTGGGCGCCTCGGGTGTGGACATCGACCCGACCGTGTGGCTGATGCTCTACGGCAACGCCTCCGCGCTCCAGATCGGCCTGTACATCTGGAACCGCCGGCACAACGTCTCCCCGCACGAGCCGGAGGGCTCCGGCGGTGTGGCAGGCATGGTCATGTCCGCCCTGTCGGCGCCGCTCTACGCGAAGGCGCTGGTCGACACCGTCCTGCGGCGCAAGAGCAAGTTCGTGGTCACCCCGAAGGGCGATTCGGCCAGCCCCGACAGGTGGTTCGGCACCTTCCGGTACCACTGGTACTTCATCCTGATCTTCGGCGCGTCGATCACCGCCGGCTTCGTCTTCGGGCACTCGCACCCGGCGATGATCATCTGGGCGATGTTCGCCACCCTGATCACCGCGACGCCGATCTTCGCCTGGCGCCACATGCTGCGCCAGGCGAAGAAGAAGAAGCCCGACGTGCCCACGCAGGAGCCGCAGGACGCGGCTCCCGCCCCTCAGCCCGCTGCTCCCGTGGGGGCGTACGAGCCGCAGCCGCTGCCCGTGCAGCGCACACCGGCCCAGCACGCCCCGCAGCACAAGCCGAGCTGGGCCGCCTCGAACGGGACGGGCGACCAGACCATGCAGATCGCCCTTGGTGGACTTGGGGGACGTAAGGAATGAACGACCGTGCAGGCCGCCGCCGGGCCCGTCGACTCGCGATAGGCACGGCGGTGGTGCTCGCGCTGGCCGGGATGAACGGGCCGTGGCTGTACCGCTTCGGGACCGAGAAATACCACCAGTACCAAATCAACAAGCCCGAGTACAAAGCCGAGAACGGCAAATGGGACGTCATCGAGTTCCCTGAGGAGTACCGGCAGAACACCATCCACGCGGCGCTGCTGCGCACCGGCAAGGTGCTGCTCGTCGCGGGGTCGGGCAACAACCAGGACAACTTCGACGACAAGAAGTTCGACACCCGGATCTGGGACCCGGTCAAGGGCACCATCAAGAAGGTCCCCACGCCCAAGGACCTGTTCTGCACCGGCCACACCCAGCTCGCCAACGGCAACCTGCTGATCGCCGGCGGCACCAAGCGGTACGAGAAGCTGAAGGGTGACGTCACCAAGGCCGGCGGCCTGATGATCGTCCACAACGAGAACCCGGACAAGCCGATCACCCTGCCCGCGGGCACCAAGTTCGTGGGCAAGGAGAACGGCAGGACCTTCGTGTCGAAGGACCCGGTCGTCGTCGAGCGGGCGACGAAGAACTTCGACAAGAAGACCGGCGAGTTCCTCGGCAACACCCCGGGCCTCGGCCGGATCTACGTCGAGGCGCAGAAGAGCGGCGCCAAGTACGAGACGGGCACCCAGGACAACTACACCGTCTCGGGTCTGTCCGGCGCCGATGCCAAGAACACGTACGGCATCGCGCAGAAGCTGGCGCTCGACAAGAAGGACTTCCAGGGCATCCGGGACGCCTTCGAGTTCGACCCGATCGCCGAGAAGTACATCAAGGTCGACCCGATGAAGGAGGCCCGCTGGTATCCGACGCTCACCACCCTGAGCGACGGGAAGGTCCTCAGCGTCTCCGGCCTCGACGACATCGGGCAGTTGGTCCCCGGCAAGAACGAGGTCTTCGACCCGAAGACCCGCAAGTGGACCTACCTGCCGAAGACCATGCAGTTCCCGACGTACCCGGCGCTGTTCCTGATGCAGAACGGCAAGATCTTCTACTCGGGTGCCAACGCGGGCTACGGGCCGGACGACGTGGGCCGCGACCCGGGTGTCTGGGACGTGGACACCAACAAGTTCACCAAGCTGCCCGGACTCAGCGACCCGAACATGCTGGAGACCGCGGGGACCGTGCTGCTGCCGCCGGCGCAGGACGAGAAGTACATGGTGATCGGCGGCGGCGGGGTCGGCGAGTCCCAGCTGTCCAGCAACAAGACACGGCTCATCGACCTGAAGGCGGACAGCCCGAAGTTCGTGGACGGGCCGTCGATGGAGAAGGGCACGCGCTATCCGCAGGCCTCGGTGCTGCCCGACGACACGGTTCTCGTGTCGGGCGGTTCGGAGGACTACCGCGGGCGCGGTGACTCCAACATCCTGCAGGCGCGGCTGTACCACCCGGACACGAAGACGTTCGAGGAGGTCGCCGATCCGCTGGTGGGCCGGAACTACCACTCCGGGTCGCTGCTGCTGCCGGACGGGCGGGTGATGTTCTTCGGTTCGGACTCGTTGTACGCGGACAAGGCGAACACGAAGCCCGGCGAGTTCGAGCAGCGGATCGAGATCTACACGCCGCCGTATCTGTACCAGGGTTCGCGGCCGTCGCTCTCGGGCGGCCCGCAGACCATCGAGCGGGGCGAGTCGGGGACGTTCAGCTCGCAGCACGCCTCCTCGATCAAGTCGGTGCGGCTGATCCGGCCCAGTGCCGCGACGCACGTGACCGATGTCGACCAGCGGTCGATCGCGCTGGACTTCAAGACGTCGGGCAACAAGGTCACCGTGACCGTCCCGGAGAACAAGAACCTTGTTCAGTCGGGGTGGTACATGGTCTTCGTGAACGACGACCAGGGGACGCCGAGCAAGGCGCAGTGGGTCAAGGTTCCCTAGGCCGTGGGCAGCAGTACGCACGTGGGGGCGCCCTCCGTCACGGAGGGCGCCCCCAGTCGTGTGGAAGGGACTATCCGGAAGCCTTGGCCAGCTTCAGTGCGTAGTCCGCCCACCACTCGCCCGCCTTCGGGCCGCCCTTGCACTCGCCGTCCGACTCCCCCGGGCGTTTGACCCAGAGGTAGGCGTCCACCAGGGGGTCCGCCGTCTTGGTCGTCGGGGTCTCCCCCAGCGCCCGGCCGGGCGGGTTGCACCAGCGTTCGTCCTGGTTGCCGCCCGTGTACGGGCCGTTGCCGTTGCGGCTGGTGTCGATGACGAAGGGCTTGTCGCCGACCTTCGAGGAGAGGTTCTTGCCGTAGGCGATGGACTCCTGGGTGGAGTAGAAGTTGGAGACGTTGACCGAGAAGCCGTCGGCCTGGTCGACGCCCGCGCGCCGGAGGGGCTCGAAGATCTGGTCGGGGTTGCCCCAGCCGGCGTTGCCCGCGTCTATGTAGACCTTGGTGTTCTCCAGGGTCTTGAGCTTGCCGACGGCCTCCTTGAGGAGGGCGTAGCGCTCCTCGTGGAACTCCTCGCCGGTGCAGCCGTCGACCAGGTGCAGTACGGCGTCGGGCTCCAGGACCACCGTGGCCGAGCGGTCGCCGATGCCCTTGGCCACGCCGTCGATCCAGGTCCGGTAGGCGTCGCCGTCGGCGGCGCCTCCTTGCGAGTACTGGCCGCAGTCGCGGTGCGGGATGTTGTAGAGGACCAGCAGCGCCGTGCGGTCGGCCTTCTCGGCGGCCTCGGTGAAGCCGCGCGCCTCCTGTTCCGGGTCCTCCACGCCGATCCACTCGCCGGTCGGCTGCTCGGCGATCTTGCGGATCTGCTCGGCCTCCGCCTTCTTGCCGGACTTCTCGTAGGCGGCGACCTGCTCCGCCGCGTTGCCGGCCGGGTTGACCCAGAAAGGGTCACTCGCCTTGGGCTGTTGCGTGATCCCGGCGCCGGCGCCGTCCTTCTCCTCGTCGTCCCCGTCCCCCGACGAGGAGCACCCCGCGATCAGCAGTGCCGCCCCCAGCACCGCCGCGGAAGCGCGTGTTCGAGCCCCCCTGCTGACGTACATCCAACCCCCCTTGGGTGCACCGTTCCAAGCCCCAATCCTGACACACCCGTCGCGCGGCCCTCGACGGCGTCCGGGCCTTGTCCAAGAGCTGTTACAGCACCCATGGTCCGGGTAGGCGCGCGCCTGCACGGGGGCGCTCGGCACCAGTAGGAGAGTGCTCGCGATGCGGTACACCACCAGGGAGTTCCGGCTGGCGGCGGCACTGGTGGAGGCGGCGGACACGCTCACCGACGGCTTCGAGGCCACGCCCTGCCTGCAACGGGTCTCCGACCACTGCGTCGAACTGCTGTCCGCACGCACGGCCGGGATCATGCTCATGGACGGCGGAGAGGCGGTGTCGCCGGCCTGCAGCAGCCGGCACCAGGGCGTGGCGCTCGACCTGCTGGAGGCGCAGCACGGCGGCGGGCCCTGTCTGGAGAGCTACGGCTCCGGGAAGCCGGTGCCGCCGGTGTCCATCCGGGTGGCCCACGCGGACGCCCGCTGGCCGGCCTTCACCGAGCGGGCCCTCAGGCACGACATCGTGGCGACCTACGCGGTCCCGCTGCGCCGCCGCGAGACCCTGCTGGGCGCGCTGAACGTGTTCGTGCCGACGCCGCCCTCCTCGCCGAAGGACGGCACGGCCCAGGAGCTGCTGGTGGCGCAGGCGATGGCCGACGCGGCGGCGGTCGGTCTGCAGAACCACCGCACGTACAGCCAGTACCGCACCCTGTCCGGGCAGTTGCGGCAGGCCCTGTCCAGCAGGGTGCGCATCGAACAGGCCAAGGGCATGCTCGCCGAGCGCCGGCAGGTCGGCGCCGACCAGGCGTTCACCGCGCTGCGCCGGCACGCCCGGCGGCGCCGACTGCCGCTGGACCGGGTGGCGAGCGCGATGATCGAAGGGCTGGCGGACGACGACGCCGAACTGCGCGGGGAGACGCCGCCCGGCGGGACGCCGTAGAAATCGCGTACCGCCCTGTCCTCCTTCGCATCACCAGCGCGGATGACGCAGAGCCACCGGACGGGAACTTGGCGTCGATCGACCTCTAGGCCGCGGCGCTCATCCACCCTAGAGTCGTTGCATACGGCCCCAGCCCCCGGCCACTCAGGCCTCCCGCGCAGGCGCCGGGTCACTCCCGCAGCCCGTGCGCGCGCGGTCGAGGACCAGCCCGGTCGGCGGCTTTGGGGGGAGCGGGCCGCCGACCGGGCCGGGTGTGACCCGGAACCACCTGTCAGGCCCGGTTGCGCCTGACGAACAGGACCAGTGCGCCGCCGAGCAGGAGCGCGCCCGTGGCGGCGGCGGCCGCCAGGGGCAGGGTGCCGCTGCTGCCGGTGGAGGCGAGGGAGCCGGTACCGGTGGCGTCGTCGGCCGCGGAGACCGTCTGGGTCCGGGGGCTGTTGCCGTCGGTCCCGGGGGCGGTGGACGCCGACGCGGAGGCACTCGGCGCGGGGGCGCCGCCGTTGCCGCCGCCCTCGACCTCGACCGTGACGGGCGCGGTGTCGTTGCCGTGCTTGTCGTCGAAGGTCATGGTGTTGCCGTACTGCGTGGTCGCCAGGACCTCACCGCTGGTGGTCACGGCGTTCGCACGGATCTGCAGGCCGAACCGGAAGGAACGGGTGTCACCGACCGCGAACTGGAGCGGCCGGGGGTGGCAGATGTACTGCGGCGCGCCCGGCGTCTGTTCACCGGTACCGGCCTCGGCCTCGTCGTTCCACACGCTGCAGCGGTCGGGGATCTCCACCGCCTTGGTGCCGGTGGGGACCGTCACCAGCAGCGCGGGCTGGTCGTCGCTGGCGTTGTAGCCGACCCAGCCCGGGCCCTCGTTGCTCAGGGAGACGTCCACGTGCACCAGGTCGCCCGGTGCGCCCTCGGCGGTGTCGCCGCCCGCGACCATGTCGGCGGTGCTGTCGGCGTCGATGTGCCGTCGGCTGATCGGTGTGCCGTCGGTGGCCGCGGCTCCGGCGGCGACCAGGGAGAGCGCGGGACCGTTCCCCGCGGGAGGCTTGGTGTCGCCGCCGGACAGGGGCAGGGCCTCGTGGCTGAAGTACTCGAACAGGGCCTGCGGGGTCAGGTCCAGCTTGACCGGCTGGTCCAGCCGGTAGCTCTTGCCGGGCTCGACGACCGTGTCGAACGTGCACAGCGCCTGCTCCGTCAGACCGTAGGCGTCCCCGACGGCCTTGGAGTACACGCAGTTGGAGAAGCGGTCCGCGTACGCGAGTCCGATGGTGGTGCGCAGCTGCAGCTGGACCCCGTCGGCGGGCAGCGTGCCGGTGTTGCTGATGGTGACCGGGGACTCGATCGTGGATCCGGGCTTGTCGCCCTTCCGGTCGGGCAGCTTGTTCACCGTCAACTCGGTCGTTCCCGCCGTCAGTTCGACGGGGACGGAGACCACGGTGCCGTTGGACGACGTGCCGCTCAGGGTCACCGTGCCGGTGGTACCGAGCGGCGTGCCGGGCTCGGCGTTCACATCCACGATGTAGCCGGCCTTGTTGCCCTCGGGGACGTCCGCGATCGCCGGCCAGGAGAAGGTGTCGAGCGACTTCCCGTTGACCGTGACCCAGTCCTTGACGTCGCTGAGGTCCACGCTGATGGTGACGTCCTTCGCCGCGCCGGGCCCGTCGTTCTTCAGGTACCAACCGATCTGCGGCGGATCGTCGCTGGGCGGTACGGGCAGCCCGATGCTGTCGCTCCGCAGTTCGATGTGTACGACCGGGCCGTCGGCCGCCTGGGCGGACGTGGCGGGCAGCCATGCGGCGACGGCGGCCGCGAAGGCGGCCAGAACCGCCCCCGTCTTGCGTCGGCGGTTGATCATCCCTGGGTCCCTCCCCGCGGGGCGAACCTCGCCCCGCCAGCCACTCAGACACCCGCCAGCCACCCAGGGTTGTACGGGAGTTCTAGAGACCGCTGCCCGTGAGGTACGCCGAGACGATCACGTTCGCCGTGTAGCTGCGGCTCGCCCGGTCGAAGCTGCCGCCGCAGGTGATCAGGCGCAGCTCGGCCCGTCCGGTCTGGCGTGGGCCGTAGGCCTGCTGTGCGTCGAAGTGGTCGCGGGTGACGACCCGGACGTCGTCGACGGTGAACTCGGCGACCTTGCCGTCGTCGCGTATCACCCGGACCGTCTCGCCGGGCTTGAGGGAGCTGAGCTTGTAGAAGACGGCGGGCCGGGTCTCGGTGTCGACGTGCCCCACCATCAGTGCGGTCCCGGCCGCCCCCGGCCGCACGCCCCCGGCGTACCACCCCACGACCCCCGACAGCCCGAACGGCGGCGGGTCGATCGCTCCTTCCCTGTCCAGCCCTCGCGCCACCACGGGCGCCTGCACCCCGAGGTAGGGAATGTCGACGCGCTGCGGCAGGGCCGCACCGAGCGGGCGGTGCGCGGGCGGCAGCTCCACCTCCGGCGGCCGCCCGACCGCCGCCATGTCGCCCGTGGTGGGCGCTGATATCCCCGGTCGTACGTCGGTCACCTCGCGTCCCCACAGCCACAACCCGAGCAGCAGCACCGCCCAGGCCACGCCGGTCATCAGACGGCCGGTGCCGGAGGAATGTCGTTCGTGGTCGGACATGGCGGTCAGCCCGTCCTGCGGCTCCGGCGGGTACTCCGGAGCGCGACGGCCACCGCGGCGCCCGCGGCGAGGATCAGCCCGATCACGGCGTGCCCGGTGCCGGGTCCGGCGGCGCGGGCGTCCTCGGCGGCGTCCGCTACCGCGAGGCGCGCGGTGCCGCCGCCTCCGGCGCGCACGGGGGCGACCGGGGAGGCGGGGGTGGTGGGCTGGTGTGCGGACCGGTCGGACCCCGGTGTCTTCTCCACGACGGTCAGGGCGGCCTTGCGGTCGCTGTCCCCGCAGGTGACCTTCACCTCGTAGGAGCCCGCCCTGACCGAGGCGCGCACGCGGGTCTCGCCGACGAGCGTGCCGTCGGTACCGGTGAGCTCGAGGTCCGCGACGAAGGCCACCGAGACGGCCGTGGCGGTCCGGGCCGTGCAGTCCGAGACCCGCAGCGCGATGTCGGTGCCGGGGGCGGGGGACGAGGGGGTCACCACGATGCCGGTGCCTCCGTCCGTCGCGTACGCCGTCGGGGTGAGAGCGGCGGCGACCATGAGACCGGAACAGAGAGTGAGACTTGCAGAACCCATCGTGAACCTCCAGATGTCTGGAGCCTCCCTCTCGGGCCGCGGCCCCGCATCCTCAGCGGGGCCGCACTGCTCCGAACGGGTCAGAAAGGGTTTCAGACCCGGTCGACGAGGTCCGCGATCGAGTCCACGACCCTGGACGGCCGGTACGGGAAGTTCTCGACCTGCTCGGGCCGGGTCAGGCCGGTGAGCACCAGGAACGTCTGCATTCCGGCCTCTATGCCGGCCAGGACGTCGGTGTCCATGCGGTCGCCGATCATGGCGCTGGTCTCGGAGTGCGCGCCGATCGCGTTGAGCCCGGTCCGCATCATCAGCGGGTTCGGCTTGCCCGCGAAGTACGGCTGCCTGCCGGTCGCCTTGGTGATCAGCGCGGCGACGGCTCCGGTCGCCGGGAGCGGGCCCTCGGTGGAGGGGCCGGTCTCGTCGGGGTTGGTGGCGATGAAGCGGGCGCCGGCCTCGATGAGCCGTACGGCCTTGGTCATGGCCTCGAAGGAGTACGTGCGGGTCTCGCCGAGGACGACGTAGTCCGGCTCGTGGTCGGTGAGGATGTAGCCGATGTCGTGCAGCGCGGTGGTCAGGCCCGCCTCGCCGATCACGTACGCCGAGCCTCCCGGCCGCTGGTCGTCCAGGAACTGGGCGGTGGCCAGCGCCGAGGTCCAGATGGACTCGACCGGCACGTCCAGGCCCATGCGCCGCAGCCGGGCGTGCAGATCGCGCGGGGTGTAGATCGAGTTGTTCGTGAGGACCAGGAAGGGCTTCCCGGACTCCTTCAGCCTCTTGAGGAATTCCTCGGCGCCGGGAATCGGTATGCCCTCGTGGATGAGCACACCGTCCATGTCGGTGAGCCACGACTCGATGGGCCTGCGGTCTGCCATGTGCGGGATCTCCTGCCGTACGCATGCCGCATGAACGCGGTGCTGGGTGCGCCCCAGCCTAGACAGTGGCCGGATCTTGGGGGAATGGCCAGTTTCCGTGGAGATGACCGCAGACCGGATCAGCGGCGTCCGCGGGAGATGACCGCAGGCCGGATCAGCGGCGTCCGCGGGCCAGCAGCAGGGCACCGCCGGTGACGAGCAGCAGGGCGACGGCCGCGAGGGCGACGGCCGCGCGGAGGCCGGTGAGGGCGAGTTCCTGGGCCTCGCGGGTGAAGGGGAGTCGGGTGGTGGGGCTGGGGGTGGGGGTTGAGGTCGCGGTGGGGGTTGGGGTCGCGGTGGGGGTGTGGGGGGCGGATTCGGGGGCCGGTGTGCGCTCGGGGGGAGGTTCCGTGCCGATGCCGAAGCGGTAGTCGTTGGACTGGCCGATCCACTCGCCGTCGTCGTCGTGGCGTTGTACGACGGCCGCGTTGGCGGTGACCTCGTTCGGTACGGCATCCGAGGTGAGAGCGAGCCGGACCTTCACCGTGAGGGTCTTTCCCGGGCCGACGGTGAACCCGGGAAAGCCGGCCCGCTCGTCGGCGAAGGCGCCCACGAGCTCGTCGGCGTCGGTGCGCTCGAAGCGGACGGGGTGGGGACGATTACTGCCCCGCGCTGTGCCGTCGTAGAACTCCAGGCGGGGTTGGGAGGGTTCCAGGGCCCGCTTCTCGTCGGCGAGGACGACGACCGGGTGGATGCTCCCGCAGGTCCGGGTGGTGGTGTTGGTGAGGTCCAGGTACCAGGTGCCGTAACCGCCCCCGGCCTCGTACGAGCGGGGTCCACCGTGGATACGCGTGGTGACCGGAAAGCCCCGGTCCCCGAGGGCGGCACAGGAACCGCCGTCGTCGGCATACGCCGACACGGGGACGAGCGCGGCGGCGGCTGCTGCGAGGCAGAGGGACACGGGCACGGGCATGGGCAGTCGCATGAACACATGACCATGCCGGGTGGGAGTGGTCCGGCGAGGGTGCCATGCCGGACGGGGGCACGGAGGGGGCGGGATTCCGCCCGATTGGCGGGGGGCGCGGCACCCCGTCACACCGCGGGCAGTCGTGCCGCCGGGGCGACACGGGCGGGCGCGGGCGGCACCCCGCCGGCGCCGGACTGCGCGATCCGCCCCGCCCGGCCACAGCCGACCCGCACGCACGGACCGGCGTCACCCGTCCCCCCGCCCGAACAACGGCGCCAGCAGCAACTGAGCCGCCCCTTCCGCGACCCCGCCGGAGGCGACCCGCACCGGTACCGCACCAGCACGCCCCGCGCGCGCGTCGAGAACCGCCGCGACCCCTCGTAGGAAAGCCTCCGGCGCCGCGGTGACCGTACGGCCGCCGAGCAGGACGAGGTCGATGTCCAGGAGACCGACGAGGTTCGCGGCGCCCTCCCCCAGTACCCGCGCCGCCTTCTCGACCTCGCCCCGAGCCACCGCGCCCAGGCACAGGGTCTCGACGCAGCCCCGGTTCCCGCACTCGCAGCGCGGCCCGTCCAGCTGGATGACCTGGTGTCCGAACTCCCCCGCCCCGGTCCGCGCCCCCCGGTGCACCGCCCCGCCGATCACCAGCCCGGCGCCGAGTCCCGTACCGAGGTAGAGATAGGCGAAGGACCCGCCCGCCCCGCCCTCGCCCGCCACCGCCAGTCCGAGCGCCGCCGCGTTGGTGTCCTTGTCGACGACGACCGGCACCCCGAGCCGCCGTACCAGCGCGTCCCGCAGTGGAAAGCCGTCCCACCCGGGAAACCCGGTGACCCGGTGCAGCACGCCCCGGGCGTGATCGAGGGGGCCGGGGAGGGCCACCCCGACACCGAGGAGGGTGGTGACATCGACGAGGGGGTGGGCAGCAGGGGCACCGCCCCCCACCAGCCCCTCGACCTCCCGCGCCACCGCCCCCACCACGGCATCCGCGCCCGCCCCCAGGTCCAGCGGCGCCCGGCGTTCGGCCACCACGGTGCCGTCCAGGTCGACCAGGACCGTACGCAGCTCGTCCCGGTCCAGGTGCGCTCCGACCGCGTGGCCCGCTCCCGGCACGAGCCGCAGTACCGTCCGCGGCTTCCCGCCCGTCGACGCCCGGCGCCCGGCCTCCGCTGCCAGGCCCTCCGTCCGCAGCCGGGCCGTGATCTTGCTGACCGCCTGAGGGGTCAAGCCCGTCCGCTCGGCGAGTTCGAGGCGGCTGATGCCCTCCGTGCCGGCCGTGCGCAGCAGGTCGAGCACCAGCGCGGTGTTGTGGCTGCGCAGGGCGAGCAGGTTCACCCCTGCCGCGCCGCCGCCCACCCCTGCGTCATTGCCGCCCCTCGCCCTGTTCACGCTCCCATTGTCCCCGGCGCTTGCACTTTGGCAACAGCGTTGTGAAAGTGGAGGTCATGACTGGACGCAAGACTGCTGGTACCCCCCTCCGCGTGGGCCTCGTGGGCTACGGCCTCGCCGGCTCCGTCTTCCACGCCCCGCTGATCGCCGCGACCGAGGGCCTCGCCCTGGACACCGTGGTCACCTCGAACCCGGAGCGGCAGGAGCAGGCCCGCGCCGAGTTCCCGGACGTGCGCCCCGCCGCCACGCCGGACGAGCTGTTCGACAGGGCCGCCGAGCTGGACCTGGTCGTCATCGCGTCCCCGAACAAGACGCACGTCCCGCTCGCCACCGCCGCCCTGAAGGCCGGCCTGCCCGTGGTCGTGGACAAGCCCGTCGCCGGCACCGCCGCCGAGGCACGCGAGCTGGCGGCCCTCGCCGAGGAGCGCGGCCTGCTCCTGTCCGTCTTCCAGAACCGCCGCTGGGACAACGACTTCCTGACCCTGCGCAAGCTCCTGGCGGAGGGCGAGCTGGGGGACGTGTACCGCTTCGAGTCCCGCTTCGAGCGCTGGCGGCCACAACTGAAGGGCGGCTGGCGGGAGTCCGGCGACCCGGCAGAGATCGGAGGTCTGCTCTACGACCTCGGCAGCCACCTCGTCGACCAGGCGCTGGTCCTCTTCGGCCCCGCCGCCTCCGTGTACGCCGAGTCGGACCTCCGCCGGCCGGGCGCGGAGACGGACGACGACACGTTCATCGCCCTCACGCACAGCAGCGGGGTCCGCACCCACCTGTACGCCTCCGCGACCACCGCCCAACTCGGCCCCCGCTTCCGGGTGCTGGGCTCGAAGACGGGCTACGTGAAGTACGGCCTCGACCCGCAGGAGGCGGACCTGCGGGAGGGCGGGCGCCCCGGCGGGACCGGCGAGTGGGGCGCGGAGCCCGAGTCGCTGTGGGGCCGGGTCGGGGCCGGCGAGTCCCCGCTGACCGGCGGCGGCCGCGCCGAACCGACCCTTCCCGGCGACTACCCGGCCTACTATGCGGCCGTGGCCAGGGCCCTTGCCGACGGCGGTCCCAACCCGGTGACCGCGCTGGAGGCGGCCGCCGCCCTCGACGTACTGGAGGCGGCGCGCCGTTCGGCCCGTGACGGAGTGGCGGTGTCGCTGTGACGCAGAACCAGTCGCACAATCAGTCGCGCAACCAGTCGCACAACCAGGAGATCACCCCGAAGTTCCACCCGGAGCTCACCCCGCCCCTGGAGGAGTTGGAGGCGCAGGAACGCCGTCTGGTCTTCCGCCAGTTCACGTACGACGACGCGTGGGCGCTGGGCTCCCTCATCGTCGACCTGGCCCGCGAACGCCAGGCCCCCGTCGCCGTCGACATCCACCGCGCCGGCCAGCAGCTCTTCCACGCGGCGCTGCCCGGCTCCGCCCCCGACAACGACGCCTGGATCACCCGCAAGCGCCGGGTCGTGGAGCGCTACGGCTCGGCCTCCTACCTGGTGGGCGCCCGCTTCCGCGCCAAGGGCACGACGTTCGAGGAGTCCTCCCGCCTGGACCCGGACCAGTACGCGGCCCACGGCGGTTCCTTCCCGATCACCGTGGAGGGCGTGGGCGTGATCGGCGCGGTGACGGTCTCGGGGCTGCCGCAGTTGCAGGACCACCGGTTCGTCGTGGAGGCGCTGGAGCAGTTCCTGGGGCTCTGACCGGTCGAGCAGTGACCGGTCGAGCAGTGACCGGTCGGCAGTGACCGGTCGGCAGTGATCGGTGGAGCAGTGACCGGTCGGCAGTGATCGGCGGAGCAGTGATCCGTCGAACACCGGCCGGTCGAGCAGCGACCGGGCACTGCGGGAAGATCTCGGGGCACCCTCCGGTTGGCATCGCTGTACGACACACGCACCGACTGGAGGGGCCACCCCATGAGCCACGCGCTGAAGGAATCCATCGGACGGTACGGCGTCTGGAGCGTCGGCCTGCGCTCGGAGGACCCGGACCGGCGCGGGGAACTCGCCGAGGCCGCAGCCGAGTTGGAGCAGCTCGGGTTCGGCGCGGTGTGGCTGGGCGGCAACAGTTCCGCACGCAACGCCGCCCCGCTCCTGGAAGCCACCTCGACGCTCACGGTCGGCACCAGCATCCAGAGCATCTGGGAGCACGGGGCCGCCGACAGCGCCGCGAGCTTCGCCGATCTGGAGGCCGCCCACCCCGGCCGCTTCGTCCTGGGCCTCGGCGTCAGCCACGCCAAGGCCACGGACCAGTACCGCCGCCCGTACTCGGCCCTGGTCGCCTACGTCGACGCCCTGGACGAGGCGGCCGTACCGGCGGGCCGTCGCCTCCTGGCCGCCCTCGGCCCGAAGACGCTGGAACTGTCCCGCGACCGGGCGGCCGGCTCGATCCCGTACCTGGTCACCCCCGAGCACACCGCCTACGCCCGCGAGATCCTCGGCGAGGCCCCGCTCCTGGCCCCCGAACTGGCGGTCGTCCTGGAGACGGACCCGACTCGCGCCCGCACGCTGGCCCGGGAGTTTCTCGCCATGTACCTCACCCTCCCGAACTACACGAACAACTTCCTGCGCCACGGCTTCACCGAGGACGACCTCGCGAACGGCGGCAGCGACCGTCTGGTCGACGCGCTGTTCGCGTGGGGCGACGAGACGACGGTCCGCGCCCGCATCGACGCGTTCCACGAAGCGGGCGCGGACCATGTGGCGTTGCAGGTGGTGGACGGCGAGCCGAGGGACGTTCTGCCGAGGGCAGCTTGGCGTCGGCTCGGGGACCTGCTGGCCTGAAGGGGCGCGGGGAACTGCGCGACCAGCCACCGGCAACGCGCAGCCGACAGCGCACCCGCAGTTCCCCGGCTCCCCCCGCGGAGCGCTAGGCGTCCTTGAACTCCTGCCGCTGCCGGCCGAGCCCCGCGATCTCCAGCTCCACCACGTCACCGGCCCGAAGGAACGGCTTCGGCTCGGGCGCACCGAGCGCAACCCCCGACGGCGTCCCCGTGTTGATCACGTCACCGGGATACAGGGTCATGAACTGGCTGACGTACCGCACCACTTCCCCGACGGGGAAGATCTGCTCGGCCGTCGTGCCGTCCTGCTTCAGCTCCCCGTTGACCCACAGCTTCAGCGACAGATCCTGCGGATCGGCCACCTCGTCCGCCGTCACCAGCCACGGCCCCAGGGGGTTGAACGTCTCGCAGTTCTTCCCCTTGTCCCAGGTCCCGCCCCGCTCGATCTGGAACTCCCGCTCGGACACGTCGTGCGCCACCGCGTACCCGGCGACACACCCGAGCGCCTCCTCCGTGGACTCCGCATACCGAGCCGTACGCCCGATGACGACCGCCAGCTCGACCTCCCAGTCGGTCTTCACCGACCCGCGAGGGACCAGAACCGTGTCGTACGGCCCGACCACCGTGTCCGCGGCCTTGAAGAAGATCACGGGCTCGGCGGGCGGCTCGGCCCCCGTCTCCCGCGCGTGGTCGTGGTAGTTCAGCCCGATGCACACGATCTTGCCGATCCGTGCGAGCGGCGGTCCGACCCGCAGCCCGGTGGCGTCCAGCGCGGGCAGCGAACCCGCGTCGACGGCGGCGCGGATCCGGCCGAGCGCGGCGTCGTCGGCGAGCAGCGGTCCGTCGATGTCCGGTACGACGCCGGACAGATCCCGCAGGGTTCCCTCGGCGTCGAGCAGCGCGGGCCGCTCCGATCCCGCCGTACCGACTCGCAGCAGCTTCATGGTCACAATCTCCCTCGATCGCGGGCACGTCGACCGACGGGTGCAGCCATCGGATGACTGGTCGATCGTCCAAGGTCGGCGTCCAGTCCGCAATACCCGGTTCACGGACTGGACCGGTGGCCTCCAACCCCAGGACTCGGCGCGGACTCGGCGCGGACTCGGCGCGGGCTCAGCGGTAGAGCACCGCCCGCTCCACCGCACTCCACGTCGTGCTGGTCACCACGTACAGCGCGGCGGCCAGCGGCACCACCGCCACGGTGAAGAGCGTGAAGAAGGACATGAACGGCATGACCTTGGTCATCGCACCCACCCCGGGCACCTGCTCGCCGCCTCCCACCGGAATCGCCGGATTCGCGGCCATCATCCGCTTCGTACGGCGGTAGTTGAACACGGCCACCACGGCGACGAACACGAACAGCCCGACGTAGACGAGCCCGGCGGCCCCGAACGCCCCGCCGTCGCCGAGCGCGTCCGCCCAGCGGTCGCCGAGGGGGGCGGCGAACAGCTGGTGCGAGAGGAGTCCGTTCGCCTGTCCGCCGATCCGCGTGTTGGAGAACAGGTGGTAGAGGAGGAAGAACGCGGGCATCTGGAACAGGCTCGGCATGCAGCCCGACAGCGGCGACACCTTCTCCTCGGCGTGCAGCTCCATCACGGCCTTCTGGAGCTTCGCGGAGTCCTTCCCGTGCTTCTTCCTGAGCTCCGCGACCTTCGGCTGGAGCGCGGCCCGGGCCTTCTGTCCCCGCGCGGCGGCCCGGGACAGGGGATGCACGAGGAGTCGTACGAACGCGGTGAACAGGACGATCGCGGCGGCCGCCGCGGTCGCGCCGAACAGCGGCTGGAGCAGGTCGGCGAGATGCCGGACCAGATCGGCGAAAACGGACATGGGTGAGCCCTCCGAGGGTCTCGTCGTGCCGGGTGATGAACGACGGCATGACGACCCGCGCGGGGCGGCGGTGGAGTGTGGGGGGTGCGGCTGATGCCCTACGCGACGGTCGTCAGGAGGGCGCGCCCCGGCGCTCGGGGCCGTGTGCGCCCCTTCGCGTCGGGGTCGCGTTGCGTCAGGAACGCCGTACGGCGGGCGCGGTCGCGGATGGCCGTACGCACCCGGGTGGGCGGCACGGCGAGCGCGGAGCGGGAGGCGAGGAGCGAGCAGGCGGCGAACGCGGAACCGGCCGCGGCGGTCGCGGCGAGCGCGACGGTCGCGGAGAGGCTGCCGGCATCGAGCATCACGACGTCGAGGAAGAGGATCAGCAGGAGGGCGGCGGGACGCAGATTCGCCAGATTGCGGATCATGGGGCGGGCCCTCCTCTCGTGCGTCGGCCGGTACGTGTACGTCAGTTTGTCCTGCCCTTGGTTATACCTGATCGGGCTCGGCGTGGGGGTGGCCCGTCCGGCCCGCCCGGAGACGAGCTGATCGCGGGCCGCCGACCGCCGGCAGCAGGCCACTGGTGCCGGACCGCTGATCGCAGCCGCGTGTTCGGTACCTCGCACGCCTTCCTCTACAGGTTTCGAAAAGGGCTGTCACATCCCTGTACAACCCCACACGCCACACCCGATGCTTCCTCGTGGCACGAACGGGGACAGGCCACGACTCCGGTTCAGGGACCGGTCGTCGATCGAATCGGAGAAGCCATGATCCGACGCAGAACACTGCTCACAGCCGCGGGCGGGACGCTCCTCGGCAGCGCCCTGGCGACCGGTACCGCACGCGCGGACGCCACCATCGCCGTCAACCCCGGCACCTCGTACGGCACGTGGGAGGGCTGGGGCACCTCCCTGGCCTGGTGGGCCAACGTGTTCGGTGCCCGGGACGACTTCGCCGACGCCTTCTTCACCACCAAGTCGGTGTCGTACAACGGGACGACGCTCCCCGGCCTCGGCATGAACATCGCCCGCTACAACCTGGGCGCGTCCAGCTGGAACAGCGTCGGCGGCGAGACGATGGTGGAGTCGCCCAACATCCCCGCCTTCAAGCAGATCGAGGGCTTCTGGCAGGACTGGAACAACGAGGACCCGGCGTCCTCGGCGTGGAACTGGTCGGCGGACGCGAACCAGCGGGCGATGCTGGTGAAGGCGACGCAGCGAGGCGCCGTGTCCGAGCTCTTCGCGAACTCCCCGATGTGGTGGATGTGCGCCAACCACAACCCGTCGGGCGCGACGGGCGGCGGCAACAACCTCCAGACCTGGAACTACCGCCAGCACGCCTCCCACCTGGCGGCCGTGGCCCTGCGCGCGAAGTCGAACTGGGGCGTGAACTTCGCGACCGTCGACCCCTTCAACGAGCCGGCCGCGTCCTGGTGGACCGCCACCGGCACCCAGGAGGGCTGCCACATGGACCCCGCGGTCCAGGCCGCGGTACTCCCCTACATGCGCAGCGAACTCGACAAGCGCGGCCTCACCGGCCTGCGCATCACCGCGTCCGACGAGACGAACTACGACACCGCCCGCTCCACCTGGGCCGCCTTCAACTCCACCACCAAGGGGCTGGTCAGCCAGGTCAACGTGCACGGCTACCAGGGCTCGGGCGGCCGTAGGGATCTCCTCTACACGGACGTCGTGACAACATCCGGCAAGAAGCTCTGGAACTCGGAGACGGGCGACAGCGACGGCACGGGCCTCACCATGGCGTCGAACCTCTGCCTCGACTTCCGTTGGCTGCACCCGACGGCGTGGGTCTACTGGCAGGTGATGGACCCGACGGCGGGCTGGGCGATGATCGCGTACGACCAGAACACGCTCCAGCCGACGACGGTCCAGACGAAGTACTACGTCATGGCGCAGTTCAGCCGCCACATCCGTCCCGGGATGCGGATCATCGACACGGGTGTGGGCTACGCGGCGGCGGCCTACGACGCGGCCGCGAAGCGCCTGGTGATCGTGGCGGTGAACACCTCCACGTCCGCCCAGACCCTCACCTTCGACCTCTCCCGCTTCACCACGGTGACGGGCGGCTCGGGCGGCCTGGTCCCGCGCTGGAACACGGTCACGACGGGCGGCGACAAGTACAGGGCGTACTCGGACACACGGCTGAGCGGGAAGTCGGTGGCGGTGCCGTTCGCGGCGAAGGCGGTGCAGACGCTGCAGATCGACGGGGTGACGATCTAGAACGGCCGTTCACACCTCCGGGGCTCCGGGACTACGGAGCCCCGGAGCCTCGGGAGGGAACGTGCGAGACGTAGGCGGTACGAGCCGGTACGAGCGGGACGTGCCGGTACGAGCCGGACGTGCCGGAACCCACTCCGCCGATCCACGAGCCGCTGATCCGCCTGCTGGCCTGGGGATACCTCTCCCTTTGTCACGGCCCGGCAGTACGGTGTCATGCATGCGCCCCGACACGCCTGCCGAGAACGTCGACCACACCGCCGAAGCGGCACGCCTGGAGCGGACCGCCGGCCTGTATCCCGAGGACGCCGAAGCCCTGCTCCTGCAGGCCGCGGCCCACCTGGAACTCGCCGGCGACCGCCCCGCCGCGAGCACCCTCTACGACCGTCTGCTGTCGTCACCGGACGGCTTGGAGTACCCCTTTCTCGTACGAGCCCTGAAAGCCTCGAACCTCTGGGAGTACGGCCACGAGGCCGAGGCCAGGGCGATCATCGAGGGCGTCCGCGCAGCGTCCCCGCGCGAGGCGGCCCCGTGGGTGATCGTGGCGGAGGCACTGGAGGCGCACGACGAGCTGGAGGCGGCGCAGGAGACGTTCACGGAGGCGGTAGAGCTGCTCCTCACGGAGGACGTGCAGCCCCCGTACTCGACGCATCCCCTCCTGTTCGGCCGCCACCGGGTCCGCCGCATGCTGGGCGTCGGCCACGACGACTGGGACGTCCTGGCGGACACCCTCCACACCTCCCCCGTCTCCCTGGACGAACTCCACGACCCCAAGCGCGTCTGGTCCCTGGGCTCGGACAACCCGGCGGAGCTGGCGGCGGAGATCTCAAGGCTGCGAGCAGAACTCGGCACCTACCGCGAGGCCCTGTCCCGCCCGTTCCCGGTAGCGGTCCTGCACTGGCCGGCAGGCGAACTGACGGAACTCGTGTCGGCGTACCCGTCGCTGGCGCTGGAGTACCCCTCCCATGAGGAGCACCTGGCGACCATAGAGGCGTCCCTGCGCGAGCTGGCCTCTTCGGGGACTCCGAACCTCGGGATCGTGACGGGGACTGTCCCGTCCTACGAGGCGTTCGCCGCCTCGGAGGGCGCGTCCCCGGAGGACGCGGCACTGCTGCCGCAGTATGCGACGACGCTGGCGGCACGGGGGCGGGCGGTGGTTTGGCCGCCGCAGCGGGGGGCGGTTTGCTGGTGTGGGTCGGGCAGCACCTATGCGACATGCCACGGAGCCCCGAACGCCTGACGTCGGCGGCAGCGTCGGGTTCGTTCCCTAGACCGCGTTGCAGAATGGAAGCCTCATTCCTTCGGCTCCCACTGTTCCTCCACAACTTGCACGCGCTAACGTCACATGCGACCAGCTGAATTGGCATGCCTGCACGCATCTCGGGCATGTCCCGGCCCACGAGGGACACCAGCATGCCGCCCTACCAGCCGTCCTCGGAATGGCAGTTCGACGTACCCACCAGCGGAAGCAAGCGGCTCCCTCCGGCGGCCAGGTCGTTCGAATCACTCGCGCACCAGGGATACGGTTTCGAGGCTGCCATTGCCGACCTGATCGACAACTCGATCGACGCAGGAGCCCACAACGTCGTCGTGAGTTTTCTGCGGGACACCGGTGAGCGTGGAGGCCGAGACCGCCTCGTCGGCTTGCTCGTCATCGACGACGGCCACGGCCTGGACGATGCGGGCCTGGACACGGCGATGATTGTTGGCGGACGCGAGGGGTACGCCACAGGCGCCCTCGGGCACTTCGGCGCCGGGCTGAAGGCTGCCTCGCTGTCGCACGCAGACGCGCTCACTTTGATCAGCAGGACCAAGCGCAGCGCGTCGGCCGGCCGCCGCTGGCTCACCGCCCGCGCGCAGGCCGACTTCACCTGCGACATCGTCGATGCGACGTACTGCCAGAACCTGGTCGACCGTTACGACGGCGTCATAGGCTGGCACGGCACGATTGTGCGCTGGGACCAGGTCCGCGCGTTCGAGACCATCACGGCCGGGCAGACCGACCGATACCTGAATGACGCGATCGAACGGCTCGAGACTCACCTCGGCCTCTATCTCCACCGTTTCCTCTCCCGCGAGGGATTCCACGTCGACATCGTCGTCGAGGACGTCCACACCCGGGAGGAGCTGGACCACCGGGGCGTGGAGCCCATCGACCCCTTCGGCTACCGTGTTCCGGGCCGCGCCGGCTTTCCCCGTACGTACGTCGCCCCCGTCGAGGGCGCCGGCGATGTCGCGCTCACCGCGCACATCTGGCCGCCCAAATCGCCGCTCGTCGCCTACCGGGGCATCGGCCCGCTCGCCGAGCGCCAGGGCTTCTACCTCTACCGCAACGACCGACTCGTCCAAGCCGGTGGCTGGAACGACACGCGCAGCCCGGAGGGCCACCTCGTTCTCGCCCGGATCGCCGTGGACCTGCCGCCCGAGCCCAACGACGTGTTCGCTCTGACCGTCAAAAAGGACGGCGTCCAGGTCACACCGGCGTTCGCCCGAGGGCTTGAGAAGGCGGCCGACAGAACGACCGGCCATACCTTCGCCGAGTACGTCCACGAGGCCGAGGCGACCTACCGCGAAGCCGCCAAGCGGCGTACCGAGGTCAAGCGCATGGCGGTCATCCCGCCTGGCAAGGGCATCGATCCGAAGCTGAAGCGAACGCTGCGGGACGAACTGCCGCAGCTGGAGGGCGACGACCCCATCGCCTTCACCTGGGCCAAGCTCGATGTGCCGCCCGGCATCGACTCCGCCGAACGGCTC
Organism: Streptomyces sp. NPDC058678; assembly: GCF_042714835.1. Lineage (NCBI taxonomy): Bacteria > Bacillati > Actinomycetota > Actinomycetes > Kitasatosporales > Streptomycetaceae > Streptomyces > Streptomyces sp. NPDC058678. Next base: position 57,534 of record NZ_JBHXSG010000043.1, read on the forward strand.
TTCGCGATCGACCACAAAGAGCGCCTGGTCATCCTCAACAAGGACTACCGGCACGCCTTCAACGGCGGTCGGCGCGGCGGCTCCAACGACGCCCCGGTCCTCAAGAGTCTTCTCTACCTGATGCTCAATGAGATCTTCCAGAAGGAGCGGGTCTGGGCCAACCAGACCGACAAGGTCGCCTTGTGGAACAGCGTGCTAGTCGCCGCGGTACGGGCCGAACTCGCCCGCGACGAGGGTTAGTCCACCCCTCTCCTGCTCAACTTCCCGTACACCAGAGAGGCCACCCAGCCGCCGTGACCGCAGAGAAGACGCCCGCGCCCGACCACCTCACCGACCTCCACGGCGAGGTCCTCGACGCGATGAGCCGACGCGGCCCGAAGCACTTCGCCAAGCTCGCCTTCGTGCTCGCAGACGCCGACGAACCGGCGGACACGGACATGTCCCACTTCCGCGACCGCATCCTGGCGGCGGAACCCGGCGACGAGCTGCTCGCCCTCTGGCGCCGCAAACTCACCGCATGGGACTTCGAACAGTCCCCCACGTGGTCGGTCACCGCGCCGCGTACCCCGGTACGCCGCGCCGAGGTCTATGACAAGCTCGCGTTCGGCGTGGACCTGCGCAAAACGTTCGACGCTGCCGTCCCGGTCCACACGGCACCAGGTCCTGTGACCATCAGCCGCGAGTTCCAGCCCTGGTATACCCGGGAGCAGGCGGCGAACCGCTCCTTTTACTGGGCGTCGTACGAGCGTCTGCTGCGCCGCAAGGGCTGGAGCGACGCGGCGGTCTCCGGTCTGGACGAGGCGGCCCATGCGGTCGTGGAGCGGCTTGCCGACCCCACCCGTGACGACTCATACGGCGCGCGCGGACTCGTCGTCGGCTACGTACAGTCCGGCAAGACCGCCAACTTCACCGGTGTCACGGCCAAGGCGATCGACGCGGGCTACCGCCTGGTGATCGTCCTCGGCGGCACCTTGAATCTGCTGCGCGGCCAGACCCAGCGCCGCCTCGACATGGAACTGATCGGCCAGGAGAACATCCTGGGCGCCGCAGACCCGAACGACCCGGACGCCCTGGTCGGCATCGACTATCAGGACGACGAGGACTGGCCGGCGAAGTTCGTCTCGTTCGGAGCCCGCCCCTCCGTGCTCGGCGCGTTCGACATCGAGCGCCTCACCTCTCGCGACCGTGACTACATGGCACTGGAACGCGGTATCAGTGCCCTGGAGTTCGAGAAGCCGGACCGCACCCGCCCCCTGCATGACCCGGCGAACCTCCATGCGGCCCGCGCCCGCGTCATGGTCGTGAAGAAGAACAAGTCGGTGCTGGAGACACTGGTCAACGACCTCAAGAAGATGGGCCCGATCCTCGGCGAGATACCGGCCCTGATCATCGACGACGAGTCCGACCAGGCCTCGGTGAACACGACCGACCCAAAGAAGTGGGAGGACGGCAAGGTCACCCGCACCGCGATCAACGGCCAGATCAGCAAGCTCCTCAAGCTCCTTCCTCGCGCCCAGTACGTCGGCTACACCGCGACTCCCTTCGCCAACGTGTTCATCGACCCGGGCGACGAGGAGGACCTCTTCCCGCGCGACTTCCTGATCTCTCTTCCCCGCCCCGCCGACTACATGGGAGTACAGGACTTCCATGACCTGGACGATGTCGACGACGAAGGCGATGCCGAGAAGACACATGTCCGAGGCATCTACGACTCCACGGGCGACCGCCTCCAGGAAGCCCTGGACGCCTTCGTGCTCACGGGCGCTCTGAAGCTCTACCGCGCGGAGCACGGCGTCCCCTCCGGCCCGTTCCGGCACCACACGATGCTCGTGCACGAATCAGTCCGCATGGCCGAACACGCCGCGCTCGCCCTGCGCATCAACACCATGTGGGACAACGCCGCGTACACGGGCCCGGAGGGCCACACACGTCTGGCGACCCTCTTCGGCAAGGACTTCCACACACACGTGGACGGCTCTCTGCCCACTCCCGCGACGTACGTGGACCTCAAACCGTACGTTTCTCAGGCCCGTCGCCTCATCAACCAGGGCGGCAGCCCCGTCATGGTCATCAATGGCGAGAGCGAGCGCGACTACGCCCAGCCCGACCTCGACTTCGACCGCACCCCGAACGTCTGGAAGATCCTCGTCGGCGGCACCAAGCTTTCCCGTGGCTTCACGGTCGAGGGCCTGACGATCACGTACTACCGCCGCACGACGCAGCAGGCGGACACCCTGATGCAGATGGGCCGCTGGTTTGGCTTCCGGCCTGGATACCGGGACCTGGTACGGCTGTACATCGGCCGCGAGGAGTCACTGGGCCGGGGCCGCAACGCCAAGACGGTCGACCTGTACGAGGCTTTCGAGGCGATCTGCCGCGACGAGGAACTCTTCCGCGCCGAACTGGCTCGCTACGCCCCCTTGGTGGACGGCCGGCCGCAGGTCACTCCCGCCCAGATCCCGCCACTGGTGGCCCAGCATCTGCCGTGGGTGAAGCCGTCGGCCAGGAACAAGATGTTCAATGCGGAACTGGTGGAGGTGCGGTCGCCCGGCACGCCGATCGAACCGGCGGCGTACCCGCAGGACGCCCAGATGACGGCGCGGAACACCGAGCGCTGGAAATCCGTACTCGCGGCAGTCAGCGGCACCCCAGCAACATGCCTGCTGCAGCCGGATGCCACTTCGCCTCTGTCTCGTAGCTTCCAGGCGGCTACCACGGTCATCTCGCACGCCCAGCTCCTTTCCATCCTCAGCTCGCTGGAGTGGGAGGACGGCAACGTGCTCGCCCCGCACCTGACGTACCTGTCCCAGCTCGACGGACGCCTGGCCAAGGTCGACGACTGGCTTGTCATCGCTCCGCAGCGCACACAGCGCAACCGGATCGAAGCCGCGGTGCTGGGCCTGGGCCCCTTCTCCCTGTTCCGCCGAAGCCGACAGTCCGGAAAGCTGTCCTTCGGCCGTATTTCGGGCCTGGAGCATCGTTTGTACGCGCAGCAGTTGATCAACCAGCCAGACTCAGCCTCCGCTGTCGGCAGCTCCCCCGTGCTCGGAGCAACTCGAGGCGTAGTCCTCCTGTATCCCGTCGTGGAAGCCGCCCAGGACGATGAGGTGAAGGCAGTTGCCGCGACGGGTACTGCGGCAACCGACCGGGTCATCATGGCGTTCACCGTGATTCCGCCGAAGGCGGCCATCGACACGAAACAGCAGCTCGTGCGCTTCCGGACTAGGGACTCCTCTCGTCCAGATGCGGCTATCGTCAACGCGTTCTGAGGCGCTTTGGCTCTGCACGTAACGACTGACTGACTGACGAGGAGAGCATGCTTCCCTTCGAAGAGGCCGACATCAAGGCCGCTACTTCGGTCGCGCTACGGCATGCCGCGGTCGGGATGGACCCTGAACTCGACAAGGTCTGCGAGCACATCAAGGCGCTCGACCCTGCGGGCCGACGGTTCGCCAGGGTGCTTCGTGACACCATCGACCAGCTACTGAACGGAGAGGCAACCGGACGCTACGACTGGAAAACGCTCTTCAAGACCGAGAAGACTCACGCGGGAACGCTGGTAGAGATCAATTTGCAGCGTGAGTTCAGGTTCACGGACGGCGACGCTATGGACTACCAGATCGCCGGCGTCGACGTGGACTGCAAGTACTCCCAGCAGTTCGGCGGCTGGATGATTCCACCGGAGGCGGTGGGCCACCTCTGCCTGCTGGCTTGGGCGGACGACTACAAGTCCCTCTGGAGTGTCGGCCTCGTCCGGATACGCAATGAGTGGCTGAACACCGGGAACAACCGTGATCTCAAGCTCACGATCAAAGCGGACCACCGGGACAAGATCTCGTGGCTGTGGCGCGACGAAAAACTCCCAGAAAACGTGCTCCTCCATATGGATCCTGCGGACCGTGACGCCGTGTTCACAGCGGGCTCGGGGCAGCGCCGCCTGAACGAGCTCTTCCGGCGCGCCCAGAAACGACGCATCGGCCGCAACGTAGTGCGCACGGTTGCCCAGCAGAAGGACTACATGAAGCGCGTCCGCGGCAACGGCGGCAGCCGATCGGCACTGAGGGCGGAGGGCATCCTCATCATGGGGGACTACGCCAGCCATCGCGAGATCGCCGGCCGGCTCGGTCTCCCCCTCCCAGACGAAGGCGAATTCGTCAGCGCCCGGGTGGTCCCCGCAAGACCTCGTCACGGGGATGCCCTACTAGTCTCCCTAGACGGGAACCAATGGGTCCTCGCGCAGCCAGATGACCCCGTTGTGCCCGCCCCGGCCCTGCCTTCACACACCAGAGGGGACTGATGATGAACGCACCGTTCGCCACTAGCCTCCTCGGGTGGAAAAGGCTGGAGAAGACCGGGCATCTCGTCCCCAACAACGCGGACTCCGACAGTAATGCGTCAAAGCTGCTCGCGAGGCATGTTCTTGAGACGCTGGGGGTGGAATCCGATGTCGTACTTCCTGACACCCCCGACAGCCTTGGCCCTGCGCTGGAACACGCAGTCTGTGATCACCTGAGAACCGCGCTACCCCATTTGTCCCCAGAACGCGCTTGGCACGTTGACCATAAGAAGACCGTGGCCGACTTCGCACAGTACGAGCACTTGGACAGGGTTGCCGAAGCGGTACGCAAGAACGCCACTCTCCGTGTTGATCTGGGTCGCGATTACCTAATCAAGCCCGATGTCACTGTGGGTGTCACCCGTCCCGCAGCAGAGGCCGCGCCCCGACCGCTTCTGCATGCCGCGGTATCCTGCAAGTGGACAATAAGGTCAGATCGCGTACAAAATGTGCGCCACGAGTTTCTTCAAATGATCAGGCACCGGCGCGGTCGGCTCCCCCATCTGGTAGTGGTGACCGCGGAGCCCATGCCAAGCCGGATCGCCTCAATCGCGCGAGGAACGGGAGAAGCCGATGCCATCTACCACATCGCCTTCGATGCCCTGAAGGCTGCGGTATCCGCCGTTGGCAGCCGCCAGCAAAAGGACGATCTCAGCGAGATCATCGAACAGGGTCGTCTCCTCCCTTATGGAACCCTGCTGCCAACACTGTCCGGCTGGTAACTCACCACATATGACTACTCCCACCCCAGAACCAGATCCGTCACAGGCCGCCTGGGTGCCGCCGGAGGGCTCGTGGGCGTCGTCCGCCGCGCGCCGTCGCAATATGCAGGCGATCCGAAGCCGGGACACCACTCCGGAGCGCCTTGTCCGCAGGCTGGTTCACGCCCAAGGACTGCGGTATCGAGTGGCAACTCGCCCACTCTCAGACCTTCGCCGCACCGCCGACATGGTCTTCCGGCCGGCGAAGGTAGCCGTCTTCATCGATGGCTGCTACTGGCACGGCTGCCCCGAGCATTACGTTCCGCCGAAGACCAACCCCGGCTACTGGTCCGGCAAAGTGGCCCGGAACATGGCCCGCGACCGCGATACGGATGAGCGCCTACGGGCAGCTGGCTGGCTAGTCTTGCGCTTCTGGGAGCACGAGGCAGCGGAAGAATGCAGCGAGGCGATCTGTCAGGCGGTGATATCCAGACGCCAGGCCTCGCCCGGCAGCACGTTGGACGCCCCTACCGAGCAAGAGACATCTTGAGTACTCGCCGGGCCATGCTGTTGTCCTCGATCCTCATAAACTCATAGGCGATCTGAGCCAGTTGCCGCCCGTCGCGCCCGGTCTGCGCGTACCGGAGTATCACGTCCGCCTCGGCACGCAGCCCGCGCGCCCTGCACGCAGCCACGGCGTGAGCCACCTCTGACGGGTCAGCCGCCATGCCAACGTGCCGCAGAATGCCGGCAACATCCTCAGCCTTTCTGGTCAGCCTCATGTCCAACAGGGCCACCGCCGTGGGCCATTGTCCTTGCCCGTGTTGCCGGTCCCCCTGCGCTGAGGGGACCGGCAACACGGACGCCTGGCAACTCGCACACAGAAGCGCCGGCGGCTCACCTGCCTTCAGCCGGAGGTTTTCAAGTTCCTCCCACGTGACCGGCATGGAGACGTCCTTCGTCCGCGCGGCGACCTCCGCCAGGTCGTAGAGCGCGCGGATCACCTTTCGTTTGGGCTTACTTATGCGTGCGTTGAGCAGATCGGAGAGTGCGCTCGCTGAAGCGTCGCATCCGCGTTTGCGCCCCTCCAGCGCCTCATGCGTCTGCCTCAGCGACAGTCCGACCACCGCCATCAGGTCACGTAACGCTCTAGCGAGGGCCTTTCTCTCATCCGGAATTTCGGCATCCAGTTCCTTGAAGTGACCCGGTCGCGGCACGCCAGCTCCTTCTGTCCTCACCACACGGAAAAACAACAGTGTGCCGCCGCCCATCCCCAACGGGCGCCTCAGCTATGTCCGGATACTCATCTGGACACTCCATCACTTCCGTTTCAGACAGGCTTGGCGTTCCGTTGTGTCTAGCGGGCCACCGTCAGGCATCAACCGTCCTGACATGCAGTCGGGCTGGCCCACTCAGGCTTTGCGAGGTGGCAGATGAGCACGGCCTTGCCTTCATGGCAGGACAGCAAACTAGGCACGATGAAGCGCGCCGCGCTGTGGCTCGTCCAGGTGGTCGGTGAAGGAGAAATCTTCACCAAGACGGAGCTGCGCGAAGCCTTCCCGGAGGTGTCACAGATCGACCGCCGCATGCGGGATCTCCGCGATTTCGGGTGGAAGATCGACACCAAGCGCGAGGACATCGACCTCGACGCCAACGAACAGCGCTATGTACAGCGCGGCGAGCCCGTCTGGGAGCCGGGCCGCGGCACAAGGCCCAGGAGCGCGATCACGGTGAACCAGCGGCGGGAGCTGCTGGCCGCCTACAACCACAAGTGCAGTTCGTGCGGTGCCACCCCGGGGGACGCGTACGCCGACTCAGAGGTCACAGCTCAGCTCGATGTGGCCAAGCGTGAAGTCCTACTGCCGGACGGCACGAAGGCACTCCAGTACGTCGTCGAGTGCAATCGTTGCCGCGTCGGCGGCATCGGTTCCACATACGACGTGCCGGCATTGCTCTCCGAGGCTGTGTCGCTGCCTTCATTCGAACTCGACATCCTGAAGACCTGGATCAAGCAGGACGCCCGGACGTTCAGCTCCGTCGAAGACGTCTGGGCGAAGTACCGAGCACTGCCGACTGAGGCACGCGACGCCTTTCGTGACGGCCTGAACTAGGCGCCAGCGGGCCGCTTACCGACGTTCGCCACCATCAGTCCCCGCAGGACACTCCAGCTACGAGAGGTACCAATGCCGACGGACTTCGGCGTCCCCCCGATCGCGGACGAGAACCGCACCCTGGTCGAACAGCGGCTCCAGGATGCGCGTGCCGGTGACGCGGTGCCCGAAACACTCCGCGTGGAGTTCCGGGGCCGCCCTATCCACGTCGAGGTCATCGACATGCCGGTAGACCGGCTCTACTACAACCCCGCAACGCACAGGGTCAGTGCGCAACGCGCCCACGACCCGGTGCAGGAAGAGGAACTGACGAAAGATCACTGGTCAGACGCCGGCCAGAGCTACCTGCATCACCTGCTGACAGCAACGCCGTCCGACCCGCACCAGCGCGACCCGGATTTCGACAAGCTGAAGGAGAGCCTTCGCGAACACCGTCAGAACGAGCCGGGACTCATCTCACGTGAGGGTGTTCTCGTCAACGGCAACACCCGCCGGGCCGCTCTCAAGGAACTGGGTGTCCAGTCCATCCGCGTGGGTGTACTGCCGGCCAGCTGCACCTGGGACGATATCCGCTCAGTCGAACTGTCGTTGCAGCTCAGGCCGGACCGACGACGCGAATACTCCTATATCAACCAACTGATGGCCATCGAGGAGCAGATCCACCTCGGACTCCCCCTCGCCGCCATCGCCAAGCTGTTTCACACTACAACGCCGGCACTGGACCGGGACACATGGGTTCTTGGGCAGTTGCGCGACCTCGTGAAGCGGAGCGAGCACGGCCGGATCAAACTGCGCCTCATGGACTTCGAGGACGCTAAGGAAAGCTTCGCCGAGCTGTACCGGACCTATATCAAGGAAAAGGCCAAGAATAAGGAGAAGGCCGACACACTTCTTGAATACCGGCTGGCGGCCATTGTCCTCGATTTCGCCAAAACCGACATTCGCAACATCCGCACTGACTTCCGGGAGGAACACCTGGAACGTCGCCTGCCTGAAGGGCCCCACACTGCGGCCCCGGAGCCTCCGAAGGCCGTCTCCATCCCTGGTCTTAATCGCTCCGTGCCGGCACCGAGTTCCGAAACAGCAGTAGCCCGGGCCCTGACTGACAGGCTCCTCAGGGCAAAGGCCACACAGAAGTCCGCGACCTCAGCGACCGTTGAAGAGCTCACTGAAGCCAACAGCTCCGTGTCTGTGCTGAGAGAAGCCTTCGAGGAGTCGATCCACGCCGCTTACAAGGCGATGCGTGACCGGAAGAAGCGGCTTGCGGCCCCCGACCGTGTCAACGCAGCAATTGAGGAACTTCAGCAGTGCGCCACAGACCTGGTGCTAGCGCGGGGCAACAACAGCCTGGACGAGGGCGCATTCGATGACACCCTCGTCGCGCTCAGGCAGGCACTGACCAAGGTGTCGGCCGAGGCCTCAAAGAGTATCCAGCTCCCGGGCGAGGGCCTGTCGTGGCTGCGTGAAGCCGTGGGAAGCCAGCGATGACCCACTCTGGCCTTCCCTCTCTCCGCATCACCTTCGACGTCACGAGGACACGTGCGGTGCTCCGTGCCCGGCCAGGCTTGGAAGGAGAGTTTGGAATGCTGGCCACGCGGGTGACTCCAGGTGGCCAGCGGGGTCCGCTGACGTCGGATGCCGATCTGGACAGTTTCCTGTCCTCCATTGGTGAGCTTGCGGACTGGTCGCACGCGGATGTCGAGTGGGAGCCTGAGCTGGCCAGCCTGGTCAGCGGTGTTCTCGACGACTCCGAGACCGTCCAAGCCCGGCTCAGCTCACCGCCTGCCGACGCCCGGCAAGACCCGCTCGTGCCAGAGAACGTCCATGCCCTGCTAGGCACAGCGTGGCAGGCCGACCTCACTTCATTCCAGCTGCGGGATATCGGGGAGCTGTTGTCCCTGGGCCACGGCGCGAATTTCAGCGTCCCAGGAGCCGGAAAGACCCGCACGGCACTGGCAGTTTTCAGCGCCCTGCGTGAGCGAGGTGAAGTCCGGCGTCTTCTCGTCGTCTGCCCCAAATCAGCGTACGAATCATGGCAATTCGAGGGGGACACCTGCCTCAAGGAACCCTTGCTGACTTCCGTAATGGAAAACGGATCCCTCGACCCCGAGGCTGATGTCGTCTTGGTCAACTACGAGCGGTTGTCCGGGGCTGTCAGCCGTCTTGCGGAGTGGCTGCGCATGGCACCGGCGATGCTTGTGCTCGACGAAGCGCACCGTATGAAGCTCGGAGCCCGCGGTGCCTACGGCTCTGCCTGCCTATCGCTTGGGCCGCTGGCCCGACGGCGCCTCATTCTCACTGGGACGCCGGCCCCCAATGGCGCCCGGGATCTGGAAAGCCTGCTCTCTTTCGTTTGGCCAGGACGCGGCAAGCAGCTTGTCCTCGAAGCTGTCAGCGGCGGCGATCTCGCTTACGCAAGCCAGGCTCTACGTCCGCTGTTCACTCGGACAACGAAGAAGGAACTGGGTCTTCCTCCATTTGAACCCCTAGTCCGCTACGTCGAACTTCCCCCACTGCACCGTGAGTTGTACAACGCGCTCAAGGGGGATCCGTCCACTCGCCGGGGAGACCTGGCCTCTCTCGGCAAGGCAGCGATGCGCGTGCTGATGGCTGCGATCAGCCCGGCTCTGCTGGCCCCGGGCGACCGTCCCTACGACCCGCTCGCCTTTCAGTTGCCAGCGCTCGACGTCTCCGACGGCGACTCGTTGCATACGCTGCTCCAACGGCTTCCTCAGCATGAACTCTCGCCCAAATACGCGGAAACCGTTCGGATCGTCGCAAGGAACGCGCGGGCTGGCCGTAAGACACTGGTCTGGACTGGATTCATCCGAAGCCAGAAAACCCTAGAGGAGCTACTAGCACCACATGCCCCGGCTTCCGTTTACGGCGCCACCTCGACCCAGGGGCGGGAAGCTGAGCTCAGCCGCTTCCGTGAGGACCCGTCATGCATGGTCCTCATCTCCAATCCCGCGACCCTGGGTGAAGGCATCAGCCTTCACCAGGTTTGCCATGACGCCGTGTACGTGGATCGTGACTTCATGGCTGGCCGCTTCCTCCAGAGCCTTGACCGCATTCATCGGCTCGGACTGCCTCCAGGCACCGAGACACGTGTGACCGTCCTAGCTGCCCGGGGAACGATCGACGAAGTCGTCGCCATGCGTCTCGAAAAGAAGCTGCACTTCCTGGGCAGCGTGCTCGACGATCCTGCGGTTCGCCAACTCGGCGATCTCCAAGAGGAGGAAACCACGGGTCTGGGCATGGACGCCGATGACATCCATGCCCTCCTCGCCCACTTGGACAGCCGACTCCCGTGACGGGCGGCTGGCATGCGGGACCGCCCCAGCGCGCTCTCGCTCCTCAGCCGCCCTCAGTCACCGACTGGCACCACGGTTGCGGTCGGCCTTGAGCACTTCGATGATCGATTCGCCGATGGCCTGCGCGACGGGCGGCGGAAACGCGTTCCCGACCTGCCGGTACTGGGCCGTCTTGCCTCCCGTGAAGTCCCACTCCGTCGGGAAGCCCTGAATGATCGCGGCCTGTCGAACCGTGAGCATCGGGCCTTCGGCACCGAACAGATCACGTTCTTCAGTGCCGGTCGGCTCACCGTTCACGGGGGCGTTGGCCACGCCCATGCCCGAGACCCCAAGCGCTCGCCATGCCTTCTTAGCCCGGCTAGGACCGAGGTCGGCGCCTCCGTGTTTCTTAGAGCCGCCGACAAGCGTGGGAGCCACGTCTTTGTCAGCGTCTTTCTTCCAGTCGTTGAACACCTGCTGTGCCTGGGCAGCCCTAGCCCCCTTCTCAAACGGTGCGATGCGCTCACGCATCGAAGCCTCAAGCGCCTTGTAGACCGTGACTCTCTCGGCACTGGGCGCCGGAGCTTCATACTTCAGATCCTTGAGGACATCCCTCCGAAAGGCGACGAGGATCGAGCGGGGCCGGAGCTGCGGGACGCCGAACTTCTCCGCCTCGTAAACCTTCCACCCCACAACCTCATAGCCGGGCAGTCCGTCGTCGCCAGGCTCCATCTCCTCAAGGCTGGCCTGGATTCGTGACCTGTAGCCGTCGAACTTGGCGTCCATGAGGCCACGGACGTTCTCGATCATCACGGCCCGGGGGCGGATGAGCTCGGCCAGCTTCAGGATGCGCGGGAAGAGATCACGCTCATCGTCCTCACCGAGCTGCTTGCCAGCGTGGGAGAAGGGCGGGCACGGGACCCCGCCGGCGAGCAGGTCTACCTCACCCCGCCGATACAGACCAGCGCTCTTCTCCAGGTCACGTTCGGGATCGAACTCAAGCACGTCTTTGCAGAGAACATCGCAGTTGTCGCGCTCCCAGGCCCACTTCGGGTGCACCTCGATGTTTTCACGCAGCGTCGCCGCCGCATACTTGTCGATCTCGACGAGGGCAAGGTGTCTGAAACCGGCCAAGTGCAGTCCGATCGCCTGTCCGCCAGCGCCGGCACAGATCTCGATGGACGTGTAGCCCCGGTCAGTCCCCGTCATGGCCCCTCCTCTTACACGAATTCCAGTGACGCCTCATACGGCAGTCATCACAGAGGGTGACACGACCCACTGACATTGCGACTCGACACGGCGGCACACACCAGTGTGCGGCATCCCCTGCCCCACCCTGGTCACCAACAGCACTACGATTTCGAATGCTCGTACGATACCGCCGTGGTGAAAATCAACTGGACGCGTGACGAGCTGTTGCTGGCCTGCGCGCTCGTTGCCGAGAACGGCTGGCACGAGCTGCGGCCAGCCGACGAGCGGGTGCAGAACCTGTCCAAGATCCTCCGGCAGCTTCCCTTGCACGATGGCGCGGCGGCAGATCCGAAGTTCCGCTCTCCCGGCAGCGTCAGCCGCAAGACGGGTGACATCGTCACAGTCCGTGCCGGGTATCACGGGGTCACCACGAAGGGCGGCCAGCTGACCCGCGAGGTGGTGGCCGACTTCACAGAGCGCACCGACGAAATGCTCTCCGCCGCTCAGGCTCTGTACGCGGGCGTGACATCCGCCGAGATCGTCCGCATACCTGCCCAGGAAGGCGAGACAACCTGGGCACGCGAGGGGCAGCTCCTCAGACGCTGGGCCCTCTACCGTGAACGGAACAAGCCCCTGCGCGACCGGAAGATCCAGGCGGTTCTGGACGAGGGCATCCCTCTGCGGTGCGAGGTGTGCTCGTTCGACTTCACCGCTGCCTACGGCGAACTGGGAGACGGCTACATCGAGGTCCACCACAGGCTGCCGCTCCACATATCGGGTGTGACGGAGACCCGGATCGCGGATCTCGCCCTCCTGTGCGCGAACTGCCACCGCATGTGCCACAGGAGTTTCCGCGGAGAATCCTGGCGCACCCCCGGCGCCCTCCGGGAGCAGATACGGAAGTCCGCTTAAGCACTGCCCCACTACGCCGCGTCCGCTTCAGCTTCGTAATGCATCTGAGCACGGTCGAGGATGTCGTCCGGGTCGAGTCCTCGAGCGGCAGTCCAGTGGAGCAGATCCGCGATCAGCTCGACCGCTGACTCCTCAAGACCAATGGATTGTCCGCTTCCCCGAAGCAGAGCACCACGGCTGGGCCCCTGATAACCCTCAAGCACCCCGACTGCACGCTCGATACGTCGGCACGCCTGACCTGGACCGATCGAGATCTCGCACCAGACCGCCTTGCCCACCGCAGTCAGCACCGTCCCCCAGTCCACTGCCAGCGCAGCGAGCAGGTGCAAGCCACGACCACACTCCGCGTCACAGGCCGCCGTACCCGGTGACGGCATCACCCGGCTCTCGTCGTGCACTTCGAGGCGCAGCCGCTCCCCGCGCCACTCCAGGATCAGAGTCGCTGATGCGCCTTCACCGACGTGCTTGACGACGTTCGTTGCCAGCTCGGTAACGAGCAGTTCTGCTTCGTCAGCAGCCGCGGGCATGCCCCACCGACTCAGCTGCGTTACCGCGCTCTCCGAAGCAGGCGCACTTCTGCCGACGCCGCCTCAAAAGGCAGGACACAGCGGAGTCGGGGTTCGGTGACTTCGTAGCCAGGCATGGCCACTCCTCCGTCCCAGGCCACGCACATGCTGCACCTGCCGTATCCGTACGGCTGCACTGCGTAGCGATCTGAGGAGGAGCATGGCATGGAGAAGTCTCTCTGTGTAACTTCTCATGGGAATCCATCGAGTGAATCTGATGGTGAGCCACTTCCTGGCTGCCTAGCCTGATGGGGATCTCCGGGCCTGCCGCCCGGCTCATGGCGAAGGAGCCGCATGTCCGAACGGACCACAACTCGCCGCCGCCAACTGGGCGCGATGATGCGCAAGTTGCGCGCGCGAAAGGGGCTGACGCTTGAGGAGGCCGGTCGGCTCGTCGGCGTGTCCAAGGCGACGATCAGCCGGTATGAGACCCAAGCCGGTCCGGTCAAGTGGCTCGTCATCGACGCGTTGTGCCGTGAGTACGGTGCGACTGACGCGGAACGCCAGGCCGTTGTCGTCATCGCTAAGAACGCCAAGCAGCAGGGCTGGTGGAGCTCCTTCGCCGACTCCATCCCCGAGAGCATGAACCTACTGCTCACGCTTGAGGACGAAGCCGTACGCGAAAGTCACTTCGCGTGTGTCTATGTCCCTGGCCTTCTGCAGACGCGTGCCTACAGCACAGCACTGCAGAGGGCCAATGAAGTACCTCTGGACCCCAGGGAGATTGAGCGCCTGGTCGACATCCGCATGAAGCGGCAAGTGATTCTTGCCCGCCCCAAGCCGCTCCGCCTCTGGGCGATCCTCGACGAGTCCGTGATCCGGCGCGTGGTCGGGTCACCTCAGATCATGCGGGAGCAACTCGACCGGCTGCTCGAAGCGAACGAGTCTCCGCACATCACGCTTCAGGTGCTGCCCTTCGCCAAGGGAGCCCACGCCGCGGCCCTGGGAAGTTTCGTCGTCATCGGCGGTTCTGAGCCGACCCTTGACGTGGTGTACGTCGACTTCCACACCGGCTCCCTCTTCCTGGAGAAGGATGAGGAACTGGAGCGATACAGACTTGCGTTCGAGTACCTCCAAGCACAAGCGTTGGACATGGAGGCTTCCTCCGCCATGATCCATCGCGCGCGCAAGGAGCTGTGAATGTCTGTCGGCCCTCAGCCTGTCCCCGAGCCCACTTGGTTCAAGTCGTCGTACAGCGGTGGCAACGCGACCGAGTGCGTGGAGGCCGCCTTCGTACCCGCAGGGGTGTGGGTGCGGGATTCCAAGGTTCCGGACGGCGCTCATGTCGCAGTGTCGGCCGAGGCATGGTGCAGGTTCGTGGGCACCTCGATGCAGTGATCTGCGGGTGCTCTTCTCCGTGGGGCAGGACTCGCATCGGTCAGCGCGGGCGACACCCGGCTCCTAGATCCCCCGCGATTCCCTCATCGGACGTGAGGGGAAGCACCAAGCACCATGGACGATCCGGCCCGCCACGCACGCCGGGGTGCGTACCGGGCGTCACCCCAGGCCCGATGGATCCTCACCCAGGCAAGCCGCGCCCGGACTGTCAACGCCTACACCGATCTGTCGGACGCGACTTGGACGTCGTATATCCGCCGTCGCTTCGAACTCGACTCGCTCTTCGCGAACCACGACATCCTGATGACCGGGCGGATCGCGCTGCCGAGTTTCTGAGCAAGCGGCCTTGATGCCGATCTATGAGAGTCCTAGTGAACCGAAAACCCCCCATCCACAAAGATCGACTGCCCAGTGACATACCCCGACCCCCGCCCCGCCAAAAACACCGCCGCCCCCGCGAAATCCTCCGCCAGCCCGTTGCGGCCGACCATCGTGCGGGCGGCCAGCGCTGCCACCTTCTCCGGGTCGGACGACAGGCGGGTGTTGAGCGGGGTCATGACGAAGCCCGGGACCAGTGTGTTGGCGGTGACGCCGTGGGGGGACCAGGCCTCGGCCTGGGAGCGCGCCAGGGACTCCAGTGCTCCCTTGGAGACGCCGTAGGCGCCGCTGTGGACGAAGGCGCGGTGGGCCTGTTGGGAGGTGATGTGGATGATCCGTCCGAAGCCTCGCTCGGCCATGCCGGGTCCGAAGCGCCGGCCCAGCAGGTAGGGCGCCTCCAGGTTCACCGCCATCGTGGTGTCCCAGACCTCGTCGCTCAGCTCGTCCATCGGCGGCCGCAGGTTGATCCCGGCGCTGTTGACGAGGATGTCGGGCTCGCCGAACGCCTCGGCTGCCTGGTCCGCCGCCGCCCGCACCCCGTCGCGGGTGCTCAGGTCGGCGCTCACCCAGGCCGCCCGGCAGCCGGCCGCGGTCAGCTCGTCGACCGTGGCGGCCAGTTCCGGTTCCCTGCGCGCCACGATCACCACGCTCGCCCCGGCCCGTGCGAGGGCCTCGGTGATGGCCCGGCCGATTCCGGAGCTGCCGCCGGTCACCACGGCGACCCGGCCGTCCAGCGAGAACAGTTCGGAGAGGTAGGTCTGCGAGGTCGTCATCTCCGCACCCTAGACGGCGTCTGCATGGCGACCGGTACCCGGTCCGGTCGACGTCGAGCCGGTCGACGTCGAGCCGGTCGACGTCGAGCCGGCCGGCTTTCACGTCTCCCTGCGGCGTCGGCACCGCGGTAGAAACCGCTTCAGCTGTGTCAGTGGTCTCTGTTAGCTTCATGCGGCTCGTGTGGTCCACGAGCCGCAACAGCGAACAGGGGTGGGACAGTTGACCGGAAGACACATGGCTGGAATACGACTGGCCGGCAGACGAAGAACCGCGTCCGCGCAGCTGGCGGCGATGTGCTGTGCGGCGGCGGTCGTGGTGTCGGGGACCGGCATGTCCGGCACGGCGTACGCGGCGGAGAACCTGCCGCCGAAGCAGCCGCTCGTGCAGGACCTGCAGACGGAGACCAAGGCGTGCGCGACCGGTGACAACCGGGCGTACGTCGGGGCGCCGCCGACGCTCGGCGCCGTCCTGTACGACCCGGAGGAGGACAACCAGCCCGCCGAGGCCAACATGGTCAGGGCCGAGTTCGAGGCGTGGTGGACCGACGCGGCCGGGGTCGAGCAGCGCCGTACGTACACGTCCTACGAGACGTTGTCGGGGTCGCGGCTGCCGTGGCGGATGCCGCAGGACATCCCGGCGGACACGGTGATCTCCTGGCACGTCCGCGCCGACGACGGCAAGGCCACCTCCGCCTGGAGTTCGGAGGGCGACGGGTCCGTCTGCGAGTTCGTGTACGACGACGCCAGCCCGGAGAAGGCCGTCGTCACCTCGCCC
The DNA here is from genome assembly GCF_042714835.1 of Streptomyces sp. NPDC058678. NCBI lineage: Bacteria > Bacillati > Actinomycetota > Actinomycetes > Kitasatosporales > Streptomycetaceae > Streptomyces > Streptomyces sp. NPDC058678. The sequence goes on from NZ_JBHXSG010000043.1 coordinate 73,908, forward strand.
GACTTCCCGGAGGAACAGATCGGGGGCGGCGTCGGCGTCTACGGCAGCTTCACCATGGACTCCCCGTCATCGGACGTCGTCGAGTACCGCTACAACTTCATCGGCGGCCCGTACGGGACCGCCCGGCCGGACGAGATGGGCGGGCCCGCCACCATCCGGTTCCTGCCGCTCCAGGCCCGCCCGGACTACCTGAGCGTGCGCGCGATCGACCGCTCGGGGCGCAGCAGCGGAACCACCACGTACTACTTCCGGGTCCCGAGCGGGCGCGCACCCGTCGCCCACTGGAAGCTCGACGACGCGGCGGGCGCCACCAGCGCCGTCGCCGAGACCGGCACCGCCGCCCGCGCCGGTAGGGGCGTGACCTTCGGCGGTCCGGCCCCCCGGGGCACCGGCGCCACCGCCACGGTCGCCCTCGACGGCAGCCGCCACGGCTTCCTCACTCCGGACGCCCCGGCCGTCGACACCGGCAAGACCTTCGCGGTCAGCGCCTGGGTGCGGCCCGCGCAGACCGACCGGACGATGACCGTCGCCAGCCAGGACGCCGGCAACACGGCCGGCTTCCGTCTCGGGCTGAGCAGCCCGGACTCCGGACCCACCTGGTCGTTCGGCATCGGTGGCGCACGGGTGTCGGGCGGTGCTCCGGAGACCGGTGAGTGGGCCCACCTGCTGGGGCTCTACGACAAGGAGACCGGGAAGGCGCAGCTGTACGTCAACGGCCATCCGGTCGGCACCGCCGTCGAGGCCGCGCCCGCCGGGGCGAACGACGCGTTCCAGATCGGCCGGGCCCGCAGCGGTTCCGGTTACCACGCTCGGTGGCACGGCGACATCGGTGAGGTACGGGTGCACGACCGGGTCGTGGTGCCGGTCGAGGTGGCCGAACTGAGCCGCCGCACACCGAAGCTGCTCGGCCACTGGTCGCTGGAGACCGCGACGGACGGCGCCAGCCCGGAGCAGAAGGGCGGAGCGCCCCTCACGCTCGGCACGGGCGCGACGATCTACCGGGGCTCCGACAACTCCTGCATCCCGGATCTGGACCCCGACTGCACCTACGTGCCGCCCGCCCTGGTCGGCGACGGACACCTGCGGCTGGACGGCGAGACCGGGCACGCCGTCGCCGAGGGCCCGGTGGTGGACACCGGGGACAGCTTCACCCTCGGCGTGGTGGTCCGGCTGGCGGACTCCGAGCCGGCCCACCCGATGACCGTGCTGTCCCAGGCGGGCAAGCACACCGACGCCTTCAAGGTGCGCTACGAACCGTCCGAGCACGCCTGGCAGCTGATCATGCCGGAGAAGGACGAGGTCGGCGCCGCCGAGACGGTGGTGTCCCAGATCGAGGCGGCGGACGGCGGCGAGGGTCAGGGCCACCGCCTTGCCGTGGTCTATGACGACGCCACCGACACGGTCAAGCTCTTCCTGGACGGCTGGACCAACGCCCAGGCGACCGGAACCCTCCCGAACGGCTGGCGCAGCTCCGGGGCGCTGCAGATCGGGCGGGCGCAGGTCGGCGACGGCTGGGGCGAGTACCTGCACGGTGACGTGGACGAGGTGCAGGCGTACGCCGGCGCGCTGAAGGACGACAGGATCAGCGGCCTGGGCTGGGGGACGGACCCCTGCGTCGAGTGCTAACCGGTAGTCGCCGACCGCCGGGCTGACCGCGGGACTGAGCGTCGGTAGGCCCGGCGCTCGGTCCCGCCGCCTGTCGGCCCCACTGCTCAGTCCCTCCGCCCCGCCGTCCAGGGATCCGCACGGCGCGCGAGCGTACGAACCTGCCCGCGGACGTCCTTCGGGAGGCGCCGCAGGAAGGTGCGGGCGGCGCGGCGGACGGTGGGGGTCGCCGTGGCGTGCAGGAGTACGCGGTGGGGGACGGAGAGGTGGCCCGGGTGGCCCACGGAGAGGCGGAGCTGGCCGCCGGGGCCGCCCCAGGCGGGGTGGACCAGGCGGGGCGGGGTGCCGGCCGTGAACGCGGCGGGGCAGAAGGGGGCGCCGGTGAGGCGGAACCGGCGGCCGACGCCGAGGAGTTGGGCGTACGCCCACACCAGGTGCGTGCCGGCAGGCATCTCGGTGCCGCCGGCCAGGGTCAGGGGGTCGATGGTGGTCTCGCCGGTGATGATCACGCGGTGGCGGCCGTTGCCGAGCGGCTCGGTGCGCGGGGCGAGGTCGGTCTTCGGGAACCACCAGAGGTTCCGGGCGGCGTCGTGGACGAGGAACTCGCCGCGGGCGTCGCCGAGGGGGTGCGGGACCTCCCAGTCCTCGGCGCCCTTGATGTCCGCCAGCAGATCGGGGTCCAGGAGGAGACGGCCGTAGCGCTCGACGAGGGTGAGGGGTTCGCCGTCGGGGCGGAGCATGCCGATCGTCGTCGTGACGACGAGTCTGCCGTTCCGCCTGCGGATGGCGTCGACCGTGACCTGGGGCTTGATCTTCTGGACGCGGCGCGCGAGTTCGACCAGGGAGTCCAGGTTGCCGTCCTCCAGGAGACGGGCTCTGAGCCTGGTGATCGCGGGGAGTCCGTCGCGTACGCCCGGCGGGTAGCAGTCGAGGGCCATGCGGCGTACGACGTCGAAGTACCGTTCGAGGTTGCTGCCCGTGCGCTGGAGGACGCGGGGTTCGACGACCGGGCGCAGGAGTTCGACGCGGTAGGAACGGCGCAGCAGGTGGTTCTGCAGGGGGCCCGGTTCGGTGCCCTCCTTGATGGCCTCCACGACCGTGCGCAGGTGGCCGTAGTAGGTCTCGGGCGTGGTGGCGCGTCCGCTGGTGTTGCCTCCGTCCTCGCGGCGGTTCCATACGTAGCAGGGGTGGTCGCCGAGGATGGAGACCCTCTTCGCGCGCACGTACGCGCGGGCCATGAAGAGCTGGTCCTCCAGGCGTACGGGTCCCTCGGGGAAGGTGATCTCCTCGTCGAGGAGGAAGGCCCGGCGGAACATCTTGTGGGGCGTCAGGCTGTCCATGAGGGGCGCGTCCTCGGCCGTGCAGTGTTCGACGGTCCGCTTGAAGAGGCTGCTGGGGCCCTGCATGGTGCCCACGACCTTGCCCAGGACGATGTCCGAGGCGTTGCGCGCGGCGAGGTCGTACAGGCGCTCGAGGGCCTCCGGGGTCAGTTCGTCGTCCTGGTCGACGAACTGGACGTACTCGCCGCGAGCCGATCGGACGCCCACGTTGCGGGGTTTGCCGGGCCAGCCGGAGTTCTCCTGGTGGATCACGCGTACGTGCGGATGCCGGGCGGCCAGCTGGGCGAGGCGGTGCGCGGAGTCGTCGGTCGAGCCGTCGTTGACGTAGACGATCTCGTACGCGTCCCGGCCGATGCTCTGGTGGAGGAGCGAGGGGGCGCAGCGGTCGATGTACTCGCCCGCGTTGTAGACCGGCACCACAATGCTGACTTTGAGCATCTATTACCCCGAACATGGTCGGACCAGGTGATTTCGTACTCGACCTCACGGTAGTCGGAGCCCTCGATCGCGTCCGGCCAGGCGCGCTCGGAGTGTCGGAAGTGTCGGAAGTGCCGGAGGGACTCCGGGTCGTGGCGTCCGTCCCGCCGTGCTGGGCTTCGGCCTTGCCGAAGCCCAGCAGGGACGTTGACGGCCGCCGACTCGGTCAGGCCCTCGTTCAGGCCGCGGGTGTCAGCTCCGCTCGGCCGAACAACAGGGCGTATCCGGGCGGTAGTTGGGCCAGCACGCGGTCCACCAGGTCGTCGCCGACCAGACCCGGCAGGACGCTCAGGACCGAGCTGACGTCCCAGCGGGCCGTGGCCGGGGTGGCCCCCTGGATACGGGCGGCGATCGCGTCCACGAACTCCGCCGCCGTCAGCGGACGGGGCGCCGGGATCTGGGAGGCGACCACGCGGGCCGCTTCCTCGGGGAGGGCGCGGGCCAGGTCGACGCGTTCGTCGCCGGTGACGTGACCGCCGAGGGCGGAGAGGACGACGCGGGTGACGCGTTCGGCCTCCGCCGTGGTCGGGTACTGGCCGGACTCCCGTACGGCGTCGATCAGTTCGGTCCATCTGGTCGTGCTCAGTACTGTCATATGGGCTCCCTTCTTCGGTCCTCCGGGGTCGTCCGCCGGGTCGTCCTTGGGTCAGCCGGTCAGCCGCTCAGCCGCTCAGCTGCTTACGGCCGCTGTCGCCGCCCGTGATCTGGATCCGGCGCGGCTTCGCCTGCTCCGCCACCGGGATGCGCAGGGTCAGGACACCGGCCTCGTACGAGGCGTCGACGCGTTCCGTGTCGAGCGTGTCGCCCAGGAAGAGCTGGCGGGTGAAGCTGCCCGTGGGGCGCTCGGCGACGATCAGCTCCGCGTCCTCGGGGGCGGGGGAACGGCGTTCGGCGCGGACGTTCAGGACGTTGCGTTCGACGTCGATCTCGATCGTCTCGGGGTCGATGCCGGGGAGGTCGAAGTGGACGACGAACTCGTCCCCGGACCGGTAGGCGTCCATCGTCATCGCGGTGGGGCGGGCGGTGGAGCCGAGGACCTGCTGTGCGAGGCGGTCGAGTTCGCGGAAGGGGTCCGTACGCATGAGCATCACAGTTCACTCCTTTCCTCAGGTTCGCTGTGCGATGCCCTACGGCTTCTTATATAGCTCGGAGGAGGAAACTTGACAAGCCCCGACTCAGGTAGGCGGCGTCGTCCGAGGTGAGCGTTAGCCTCGGGGGCGCATCGCACCGCACGGGACAGCACAGGAGGCAGACATGGCGAAGGTTCCCAGCGCAGTCGTCGCGGCGAGCGGTCTCGTCGGCGGGTACGGCGTGGCCCGCTGGACCAGGAAGCGGCAGCTGGGCGGCGTCGTGCTGGCCGCCGCCGGGGCCGCGGCCGCGCAGCAGTGGCGCCGGCAGGCGGGCGGCAAGGCCGCGGGGGCCCTGACCGCCGCGTACGTCGCCGCCTTCGCCGGGTCGCACCCGCTGGCCAAGAAGGTGGGCGCCTGGCCGGCCGTCTTCGGCGTGGCCGGAGCGGTGGCCCTGGCTTCGTGGGCGGTGGCGGACCGGAACGCCGGCTAGTTCGTCAGCCCGCGCGGTCGGCCCGCCACACCCGGTCGGTCCTCCGCGCCCGGCGGCCCGCTACACCCGGTCGCTCCGCTACATGCGGTCGGTCCTCCGCGCCCGGTCGGGCCGCTACGCCCGGTGCCCCAGCACGTTCACCACCCGCCCGTTCGGATCCCGTACGAAGAACCGGCGTACGCCCCACTCCTCGTCCCGCAGCTCCCGTACGATCTCCGCGCCCGACGCCGCCACCTGCGCGTACACCGCGTCGACGTCCTCGACCTCCACGCTCATGTCGGGGACGACGGGCGCGGTGCGTTCCTCGGTGAGGAAGATGATTTGGGCGGTGGGGTTGGACGGGGAGGCGAGGGTGGTCGCCCAGCCCAGGTTCATGACCTCCTCCAGGCCGAGCAGGCCGTAGAAGTCCCGGCTTGTCCGCATCGCTTCCTCGGACCGGACGTGGATGTCGGGGACGACCCTGCGGACTGTCATCGGCGTCTCTCCTCGCGCTCGTGCGGTTTTTGTTATCGGCTGCCCTTCCCTCTCGTCTCCTCACCGTCCCCCACAGGCACGCGATTCGACCCCGAGGAACGAAACACGTGACACGAGAGATCAGCCGCCGGAGCATGCTCAAGGCCGCGGGCGTCACCGCCGGAGCCGTCGGTGTCGGTACCGCCCTCGGCACCGGCACACCGGCCGCCGCGGCAGGTGCCGCCGCCCACGCGCATCCCGGCCTCCTGCACACCCGGGCCGACCTGGACCGCATGGCCGCCAAGGTGAAGGCGGGCGCCGCCCCCTACACCGCCGGTTTCGCCAAGCTGGCCGTCAACCGCCATGCGGCGAGCGGCTGGACGGCCAACCCGCAGGCCACCGTGTACCGGGGGGCGGGCTCCCCGCAGAACTACGCGATCCTCTACAACGACGTGCATGCCGCCTACCAGAACGCCCTGCGCGGACACGTCAGCGGTGACAGCGCGTACCTCGACACCGCCGTGGCGATCCTCAACGCCTGGTCGGCCGAGCTGACCAGTCTCGAAGGCAGCGCCGACCGGTTCCTCGCCGCCGGGCTCTACGGCTACCAGTTCGCGAACGCCGCCGAACTCGTCCGTGACCACGGCGACTTCGAGCTCGGCCGGTTCCAGGAGATGCTCAGCAAGGTCTTCGCGCCGCTGAGCGACAGCTTCCTGGCCGATCACAACGGCGCCGTCGTCACCAACTACTGGACCAACTGGGACCTGGCCGCCATGGCCTGCGTCCTGGCCACCGGCATCTTCTGCGACGACAAGGCCCAAGTCGCCCGCGCGGTCGACTACTTCAAGAACGGCGAGGGCCTGGGCGCCGTCAAGCACGCCATCCCCGTCGTGCACGACGACGGACTCGCCGAGTGGGTCGAGGCCGGCCGCGACCAGGGGCACGCGCTGCTCGGCGTCGGGCTGATGGGCACCGTCTGCGAGATGGCCTGGAACCAGGGCATCGACCTGTACGGCTACGACGACAGCAGGTTCCTCAAGGGCGCCCAGTACGTGGCCAAGTGGAGCATGGGCGGCGCCGTGCCGTACACCGCCAACACCCGTGCGAAGGGTGCCATCGACGGCTGGTCCGGCCAGGAGACCGCCGCCGACGCCGCCGCCGTGGACCCGGCCATGCAGCGCCCGATCTGGGCGATGATCGCCAACCACTACACCAAGCGGCGCGGCCTGTCCGCCACGTACCTCACCCGGATCGCCGCCCAGGCCGCGCCCGAGGGCGGTGGCGGGGACTACGGCCCCAACAGTGGCGGCTACGACCAACTCGGCTTCGGCACGCTGGCGTTCACGCGGGACAGGGCGGCGGACACGGCGGCTTCCCCGAGCCCGAGCCCTGCGGCCGGTGGGTCGCCCTCGCCGGGCGCGGGTGGCGGATCGGGCGCGCGGCCGCAGAGCGGTGCGGAGGGCACCGCGTCGCCCTCCGCGTCCGCCAGGGCCCAGGGTGGCCTCGCCGCCACCGGTTCCGACGACGTCGTCGGATGGGCCGCCGCCGCGGGCGTCACCGCGGTTGCCGGCGGGCTGCTCTTCCTGCGGCGGCGGGACCGGGGTCGGCGCGACGGCGCTCAGTAGCGTCCACCCGTGCCGCCCGAGCGGCATTCCGCCCCCGCCGCCCCTTCCCCCTACGCCGTAGCCCTCCGCGGCTCCTTCTCCGTCGCCGCCGTCAGTGGCTTGGCGATGTCCTCCAGGGAGCGGCGTTCCGCGCGTACGGCGAGGAATGCCGCGACCAGGCCGGCCGCGCACATCAGGGCCGCGCCGATCTGGAAGGCGAGGACCGTGTCGCCGACCTTGCCCGTGCCGGTGAGGTCGGCGAAGAGGATGGGGCCGCTGATGCCGCCGGCTGCGGTGCCGATGGCGTAGAAGAAGGCGATGGACATGGCCCGGGTTTCCATCGGGAAGACCTCGGAGACCGTCAGGTAGGCGCTCGACGCGCCCGCGGAGGCGAAGAACAGCACCGCGCACCAGCAGGCGGTCAGCGTGCCCGCGCTCAGGGAGCCGCGGTCGAAGAGCCAGGCCGTGCCGAAGAGCAGCAGGCCCGAGAGCAGGTACGTCGACGAGATCATCACCTTGCGGCCGACCGTGTCGAACAGCTTGCCCAGCAGCAGCGGGCCGCAGAAGTTGCCGACGGCGATGACGGCGAAGTAGTAGCCGGTGTCGCCGGTCGGGACGTCGTAGAAGGTCGTGAGGATCGCGCCGAAGCCGAAGGTGATTGCGTTGTAGAGGAAGGCCTGGCCGATGAAGAGGGAGAAGCCGAGGACCGCCCGCCTGCGGTAGTCGGAGAAGACCGTGCGGCCGATCTCCAGGAAGGTCACGCTGCGGCGCTGGTGGATGGTGAGTTCGCCCTCGGCCCGCGGCAGCGGTTCGTCTCGCTCGGCCTCGACCCGCTGTTCGATGGAGGAGACGATCCGTTCCGCCTCCTCGTCCCTGCCGTGGATCAGCAGCCAGCGCGGGCTCTCCGGGACGTGACGGCGTACGAGGAGGATCACCAGGGCGAGGACCGCGCCCAGGGCGAAGGTCAGCCGCCAGCCGACGTTCGCCGGGAAGATGTCGGTGTCCAGCGCGACGATCGACAGCAGCGAGCCGCCGACCGCGCCCAGCCAGAAGCTGCCGTTGATCATCAGGTCGACGCGGCCGCGGTACTCCTTGGGGATGAGTTCGTCGATCGCGGAGTTGATGGCCGCGTACTCGCCGCCGATGCCGAAGCCGGTCAGGAAGCGGAAGGCGAAGAACCACCAGGTGTCGAAGGCGATGGCGGTCAGGGCGGTCGCCGCCAGATACACCGCCAGGGTGATCATGAAGAGCTTTTTACGCCCCCAGATGTCGGTCAGACGGCCCCAGAACAGGGCGCCGAGGCAGGCGCCGGCCACGTAGAGCGCGGCGGCGATGCCGGTGACCTGGCCGGAGCTGATCGGCAGTCCGCTGCCGGGTTCGGAGAGGCGGCCCGCGATGTTGCCGACGACGGTGACTTCTAGGCCGTCGAGGATCCACACGGTGCCGAGACCGATGACGATCGTCCAGTGCCAGCGCGACCACGGGAGGCGGTCGAGGCGGGCGGGGATGTCGGTCGTCACGGTTCGGCCTGTCTCGGCCTGCGCGGTGGTCATGGGCCCCCTCCTCATCTGAGCGAGAACCCGGATCGGGTGCCCTCGACCAGTGGGGTTACGCCCCCAGCGCCCGCGACACCGTGTAGATCAACAAGCCCACCAGCGAACCGACCACCGTGCCGTTGATCCGGATGAACTGGAGGTCACGGCCGATGTTCGCCTCGATCTTCTTCGTCGTGTGCTCGGCGTCCCAGCCCGCCACGGTGTCGGTGATCAGGGAGGTGATCTCCTTGCGGTAGGTGGTCACGACATAGACCGCCGCGCCCTCCAGCCAGCCGTCGACCTTGGCCTGAACCTTCGGGTCGACGGCCATCCGGGCGCCCAGGGACAGCAGGGAGGCGCGCACCCGCAGCCGCAGCTCGCTGCGCTCGTCCTCGGCCGCCGAGACGATCATGGAGCGTACGGCGGACCAGGCGGAGTCGATCAGGTCCTGGACCTCGCCGCGGCCCAGCACTTCGCCCTTGAGCCGCTCGACACGCGTGCGTGTGTCGGTGTCGGACTGGAGGTCGGAGGCGAAGTCGGTGAGGAAACGGTCGAGGGCGCCGCGGGCCGGGTGGGAGGGCATGTCCCGCATCTCCACGCAGAAGCGCAGCAGTTCCTTGTAGACGCGTTCGCCGACCCTCTTGTCGACGAACCTCGGGGTCCAGCCGGGCGCCCCGCCCTGTACGGCGTCCATCACGGAGTCGCTGTGCAGCTCCAGCCAGTCGTGCGCGCGGACCACGATCAGGTCGACGGCACGACGGTGGCCGCCGTCCGCGACGACCTTCTCCAGCATCTTGCCTATGCCGGGCGCGATCTCCTGCGCGTCGGCCCTTCTCGTGATCGCCTCGCCGACCACCGCCTGGACGTCCGAGTCGCGCAGCACGGTCAAGGCGCCCCGGAGCGCGGCCGACAGCTCGGCCGTCACCCGGTCGGCGTGCTCGGGGTCCGCGAGCCAGGTGCCGAGCCGACTGCCTATGCCGACGGCCCGCAGCCGCTGTCGTACGACGTCCTCGGAGAGGAAGTTCTCCCCGACGAACTCGCCCAGCGACACCCCCAACTGGTCCTTCTTGGTGGGGATGATCGCGGTGTGCGGGATCGGCAGGCCCAGCGGGTGCCGGAAGAGGGCGGTGACCGCGAACCAGTCGGCCATCGCACCGACCATGCCGGCCTCGGCGGCCGCGGCGACATAGCCCGCCCAGGCGCCGGCGCCCTGGTGGGAGGCCCACTTGGTGAGGACGTAGACGAGCGCCACGAACAGCAGCATGCCGGTGGCGGTGAGCTTCATCCGGCGGACGCCGCGCTGCTTCTCCTCGTCGGCCTCGCTGAACGTGTTCATGGCGCGGTTCGTGAAGCCTCCGGGGCGGGCATGCTGCCCTTCGGCACCGATTGATCCCGTTTCCGTACGTTCCATCCGCTCCACCCGTTCGGTGATCCCTCACACATTGTCCCTTCCTGACCGACTCCTGGAACGGAACAAGAGTTCCCGGCGTCTGTCCGGTCGGGGGAACACGGCGGGGTCCTGTCAGTTTTCCCCGGCCCATGGCTCATCATGGGCTCATCAGATCGGAGCCTCGGGCTCCCATCGCCCGAGGAGAACAACACAGCATGACCCGGCGTCATGGTTACGCCCTGCTCGCCGCGATCCTCTCCGTGATCGTGGCCCTGTCCGCCGCCATCTACGTCGGAGTCGCGACCGACGACGGTACGAACGAACGCACCACGCTGGCCGGCGGGCCCGCCCCCCACAACTCCGCCGCCCCGGTCTCCACCGGCGTCTGGGTCGGCTCCTGGTCCGCCTCCCCGGTCGGCGGCGAGCCCGGCACCGAGACCGACGGCCTGGCGGGCCGCTCGGTACGCAACGTCGTCCACGCGAGCGTCGGTGGTACGAGTGCCCGCATCACGCTGTCCAATCTCTACGGCCAGTCGCCGCTGACCATCACGCACGCCTCGGTCGCCCTCGCGGCCGGCACCGGCACCGCCGAGGCGGACGCCCAGACCATGCGGCGCCTGACGTTCGGCGGCAACACCGTCGTCGTCGTCCCGGCCGGACAGCAGGTGCTCAGCGACGCCGTCGCCCTGAGCGTCCCGGCGGGCGTCGACGTCCTGGTCACCACCTACTCCCCCACCCCGTCCGGCCCGGTCACCTACCACCCGCGGGCCCGCCAGACCTCGTACGCCGCCGACGGCGACCGCACCGAGGACCCGACGGCGACCGCGTACACGGAGCAGACCGAGTACTGGCGCTACCTGACCGCGCTGGACGTGCTCAGCGACGAGGCCGAAGGCACCGTCGTCGCCTTCGGCGACTCGCTCACCGACGGTGTCGGCTCCACCGCGAACGCCAACCACCGCTGGACCGACCTCCTGTCCCAGCGGCTGCGCGCCGCGATCGAGGCGGGCCGGGACGTGCCCCGCTACAGCGTCGTCAACCAGGGAATCGGCGGAAACCAGATCCTCGCCGACGGCCTCGGCCGCCCCGCCGAGAACCAGGCCGGCGTGGACCGCTTCGCCCGGGACGTCCTCGGCCGCCCGAACGTCAAGGTGGCCGTCATCGACCTCGGCATCAACGACATCCTGCGCAACCCCCGACTGGCCGACCCCGACGCGATCCTCGAGGGCCTGCGTTCAGCGGTCCGCCAGGCCCACGCCCGCGGCATCAAGGTCATCGGCGCCACCCTGATGCCCTTCGGCGGCCACCGCGGCTACACCGACGCCCGCGAGTCCGTACGGCAGCAGATCAACGCCGAGATCCGCGCGGGCAGGGTCTACGACGCCGTCGTCGACTTCGACAAGGCGGTCCGCGACCCCTACAACCCGCGCAGGTTCCGCTCCGACTACGACTCGGGCGACCACCTCCACCCCAGCGACAAGGGGTACGAGCGCATGGCCGCGGCCTTCGACCTGGACGACCTGAAGGGGACGGCACCGGCGAAGCTGTGACGCGGAGCCCTGGGGCCGGGAGCCGGGGCCTGGGATCCGGGGCCGGGGTTCGTGGGCCGGGGGCCGTGGGCCGGGGGCCGTGGGCCGGGGGCCGGGGTTCGTGGGCCGGGGGCCGTGGGCCGGGGGCCGGGGGCCGTGGGCGGGGGCCCGGGTCCGGGGTCCGTGGGCCGGAGGCCAGGGGCCGTGGCCCGGGGGGGCCGGTTTGGGCGGTGTGCCGGGTGCGGGTGAGTGGGGGCTGGTCGCGCAGTTCCCCGCGCCCCTGAGGGGCACCCACTCATCCAGGATGGATCAGTACTCGCGGCGCCGCCGCCGGTCCCGCTCCTCCCGGCGCTCTTCCCGACGCTCCTCGCGGCGCTCACGGCTGCGGTCCCGCAGCAGGTCGTGGTGGCCTTCGAGCATCCTGCGGTGGGCGTCGCGGGCGTCGTCCCGGACGGACTGGCCCAGCTCCCGCGGGGACGCCTTGCGGTCCAGCTTCTCCTGGCGGCGCTCCTCCTTCAGGCGCTGCCGCTCGGCACGCGTGAGCTTGCGCTCCACACCGACGCCGCCCCAGAAGGCGAAGCCCGTCACGATCACGCGCGGGGCGCCCGGATCACCCGGCACGCCCTCCTCGCGCTGGTCGAAACCGCCCATGATGCCGATGCCCCGCACGACGACCTCGACGCCCGGCGGCACGATCACCTGCATCCCGCCCATGATCGCGACGCAGTTGATCTCGACCTCGCGGTCCGCGAAGTTCGCCTCACGCAGATCGATCTCGCCGCCGCCCCAGAAGGCGAAGCAGTTGAACCGCCTCGGCACCGTCCAGCGGCCCCTGCGCTGGAAACCCGACATGACGGCCACGGCCCACGTCGACGACCCCTCGCCGCCGACGATCCGACCCGCCCAACTCCCGCCCTGCGCGGGCTCCTTGGTCATCGAGATCCGAGGGGCCTGGACGACACCCGCGCCGGACGGCAGGTCCCGGGTGATCGGCGCCAGTTCGCCGTACGTGCGCGCCTTGTACGTCGCGTCCAGCCGTTCCTCGAACTCCTCCATGTCGAGGCGCCCCTCCGCGAGGGCGTCCCGCAAAACCTCGGCGACTCGTTCACGATCGGCGTCGGAGGCGCGCAGCTCCGGGGCATCCTCGGTCATACCGTCAGCCTACGAGTTCCGGGCGACGGGCACTACGGCATCCACTACGGCAGCCGCTACGCGGTCGCCGCCCGCTCCGCGTACATCTTCGCGATCACCGCCTCGATGTCCGGCTCCCGCACGGACAGGTCCACCAGCGGATACTCCGCCGCGATCCGCGCCACCAGCGGCGCCGCCGACGCCGCCGCCGGGAACGCCAGCCACTGCCGGGGCCCCTCCACCTTCACCACCCGCGCGGGCGGCGGCGCCTCGATCGGCGGCAGTTCGCGCTCCAGATCGACCACCAGGACCCGCTCGCTCTCCCCCGCCTCGTGCAGACCGGTGAGCGGACCGTCGTACATCAGACGCCCGTGGTCGATGACCATCACCCGCGAACACAACTGCTCGATGTCCTGCAGATCGTGCGTGGTCAGCAGCACCGTCGTGCCGTTCTCGGTGTTCAACTCCCGCAGGAACTCCCGCACCTTGGCCTTCGACACGACGTCCAGACCGATCGTCGGCTCGTCGAGGTACAGCACCTCCGGATCGTGCAGCAGCGCCGCCGCGATGTCACCGCGCATCCGCTGACCCAGCGAGAGCTGCCGTACCGGCACGTCCAACAGCTCGGCCAGTTCGAGGAGTTCGACGAGCCGGTCGAGGTTCTCCCGGTAACGCCCGTCCGGGATGCGGTACATGCGGTGCATCAGCCGGTAGGAGTCGATCAGCGGCAGGTCCCACCACAGCGTCGTACGCTGCCCGAACACCACCCCGATCCGGTGCGCCAGCCGCGCCCGCTCCCGGGACGGATCGATCCCCGCCACCCGCAGCCGGCCACCACTCGGCGTCAGGATGCCGGTGAGCATCTTGATCGTCGTCGACTTCCCGGCACCGTTCGGACCGATGTAACCGACCATCTCACCGCGCGGCACGGTGAAGGAGATCGAGTCGACCGCCCGCACCTGACGCCGCTCCCGCTTCATGAAACCGGTCTTCTTGCGCACGTCGAAGACCTTCTCGACGCGATCCAGCTCGATGAACGCACGGTCCACTTCTAGCTCCCTGTACTCCGATACGACCGAAGCCCGGTCCGCCACGCCACCCCGGCCAGCGCACAGCACACGGCCGCCACCAGCGGCGAGACGAAGGCCGTCCACGCGGGCAGCCCGAGCGGCAGCGGCCGCCCCAACACATAGGCGGCGGGCACCCAGTTGACGAAGGCCAGCGGCAGCACGAACGTCACCCCCCGCACCAGGTCCTGCGCGAAGATGGTCGGCGGATACTGCAACAGCGTGGTGCCGCCGTACGTGAACGCGTTCTGCACCTCGGAGGCGTCCTGCGCAACGAACTGGAAGGCCGCGCCCCCGACGAACACCGCGCAGAAGATCCCGGCGCCGCCCAGCACCATCAACGGCATCAACACCAGCTTGAGCGGCGTCCACTGCAGGTCGAGCTCGATCAGCGCGTAGCCCAGCACCAGCGCGCCCTGGGTGACCCGCCCGAGCCGCCGCAGCCCGAACCGGTCGGCGGCCACCTGCGCCAGCACCGGCGCCGGCCGCACGAGCAGGGTGTCGAGCGTGCCGTCACGCACCCGACGGCCCAGCCGGTCCATCGAGCCGATCGCCAGATCGGCCAGCCCGAAGGAAACCGAGGACAGGCCGTACAGAAAGGCCACCTCCGGCAGCGGATAGCCGCCCAGGGCGTCCACCTGCGAGAACATCAGCAGGATCGCGACGAAGTCGAGCGCGGTCGCCGCGAAGTTGCCGACCGTCGTCATGACGAAGGAAGCCCGGTAGGCCATCGTGGAGCGGATCCACATCGCCGCGATCAGGCGGTACGTCCGCGCCCCCTCCGCGAGCCGGCCGGTCGGGGCCACTCCGGCCCGCCACCCGTCCTCAGCCACCCTGAACCACCACCCGCCGCGTCGCCATGACCTGTACCAGCCGCCCCAGAGCCAGCAACGCCACCGCCCACCCGGCCTGGAAGAGGTACGTCCCCCACGGGTCCGCCTCCCCCAGCAGCACGTCCGCGGGTGCCTGCAACAACGACGACCAGGGCAGGGCCCGCACCACCTCGCCGAGCGCCCCCGGGAAGACGTTCAGCGGAAAGATCATCCCCGAGCAGAAGAACCCCACGAGCCACGCCATCTGCACCACACCCGTCCCGTCCAGCAGCCAGAACGCGCTCAGCGCCACCAGGAACCGGATGCCGTACCCCACCACCATCGCCAGCAGCACCGCGAACAGGAAGGCACACCAGGTCGTCACGTCACCGGGCACCGCGGCCGGGAACACCAGCACCCCGAACACGAACGGCACCACACCCCGGCCCACCAGCTGGAACAGCGCCCGACCCAGATCCGCGGCCAGCCACCACAGCTGCAGATCCGCCGGCCGGTAGAGGTCGATCGCGATGTCGCCCGTCCGGATGCGCTCCATCAGCTCGTCCTCGACCCCACCGCCCCCGATCGCCAGCGTCGACAGCAACGCCTGCCCCACCCACACATAGGTGACGGCCTGCGCCTGGTCGTACCCGCCCAGATGCGGCCGCTCCTCCCACAGCGCCAGATACGTGTAGACCAGGATCAGACCGAAGACGGTGTTGGTGAACACCCCCGCGGCGGTCGCCACCCGATACGTCGCGTACCGTCGAAAACCCCCCGCCGCGACGGCCAGGTACAACCGCGCCGTATCCACGGCAAACCGCCCTCCTCGCCCGCCCAGCCCGCACCGACACCGAAGCGCAGGAGCCTAGTCCGCAGGCTGTGGCCCACGCCACGCATTTTCCGGGCAAGCGCGTGCCGATTGTCGGGAACGGAACGCGCGGTGCGAGAGTCTTCATCTGAGGGCGCAGAAGGCGTACGAGGCGTACGGGAAGTAAGACGCGAAACAGGAGTCCGTGCACGACATGAGCGACGAGCCGCAGCCGCAGCAGCCGACCCAGGGCTGGGCACCCAGAGAGCCCGAAGCGGCCGCCGAGACAGGGGCCAATCCCAAGCGGCCCAAGCGCACCGGCTGGCGGCGGATCATCCCCACCTGGCGCATGGTGCTCGGCACCTTCGTCATCGGCGTGCTGCTCCTGGCCGGCCTGTTCTTCCTCGGCTACTCCATGGTCAAGATCCCGGCCGCCAACGCCTTCGCCACCAAGCAGAGCAACGTCTACCTCTACGCCGACGGCAGCCAGCTCGCCCGCGACGGCGAGGTCAACCGCGAGAACGTCAGCCTCGCGCAGATCTCCAAGGACGCCCAGCACTCCGTCCTGGCCGCCGAGGACCGCGACTTCTACAGCGAGTCCGCCATCGACCCCAAGGCGATGCTCCGCGCCGGATGGAACACCGCCACCGGCAAGGGCAAGCAGTCCGGCTCCACGATCACCCAGCAGTACGTCAAGAACTACTACCTCGCGCAGGAACAGACCGTGACGCGCAAGGTGAAGGAGTTCTTCATCTCGATCAAGCTGGACCGCACCGAGAGCAAGAGCCAGATCCTCGAGGGCTACCTCAACACCAGCTACTTCGGCCGCAACGCCTACGGCATCCAGGCCGCCGCCCAGGCCTACTACGGCATCGACGCCACCGACCTGGACGCGGCCAAGGGCGCCTACCTCGCCGCCCTGCTCAACGCGCCCAGCGAGTACGACGTCGTCGCCCACCCCGAGAACAAGGCCGCCGCCGAGGCCCGCTGGAACTACGTCCTCGACGGCATGGTCACCAAGGGCTGGCTCAGCGCCTCCGACCGCGCCGCCATGAAGTTCCCGATGCCGAAGGAAGCCACCGTCTCCACCGGCATGTCAGGGCAGCGCGGCTACATCGTCGACGCGATCAAGGACTACCTCACCGAGAACAAGATCCTCGACAAGGACCAGCTCGCCGTCGGCGGCTACCGCATCACCACCACCCTGCAGAAGAGCAAGCAGGACGCCTTCGTCGACGCGGTCAACGACCAGCTGATGGACAAGCTCGACAAGAAGAACCGCAAGGTCGACACCTACGTCCGCGCGGGCGGCGCCGCCGTCGACCCCAAGACCGGCAAGGTCGTCGCCATGTACGGCGGCATCGACTACGTGAAGCAGTACACGAACAACGCCACCCGCGGCGACTTCCAGGTCGGCTCCACCTTCAAGCCGTTCGTGTTCACCTCCGCCGTCCAGAACGGCTCCCTGACGCAGGACGGCCGCACGATCACCCCCAACACCATCTACGACGGCACCAACAAGCGGCCCATCGTGGGCTGGGACGGCGGCACCTACGCCCCCGAGAACGAGGACCAGGGCTCGTACGGCAACATCACCGTCCGCGAGGCCACCGACAAGTCCGTCAACTCGGTGTACGCACAGATGGCCGTCGACGTCGGCTCCGACAAGGTCAAGCAGACCGCCATCGACCTCGGCCTCCCCGCCAACACCCCCGACCTGACCGCGTCTCCCTCCATCGCGCTCGGCCCGTCCACCGCCAGCGTCCTCGACATGGCCGAGGCCTACGCCACCCTCGCCAACCACGGCAAGCACGGCACGTACACCATGATCGACAAGATCACCAAGGACGGCACGAACCCCATCGAGCTGCCCCAGAAGAAGACCAGCCAGGCCGTCAGCCGCGAAGCCGCCGACACCACCACCTCCGTCCTGCAGAGCGTCGTCGAGGGCGGCACCGCCACCGCCGCCCAGGCCGCAGGCCGCCCCGCCGCGGGCAAGACCGGCACCGCCGAGGAGGACACCGCCGCCTGGTTCGCCGGCTACACCCCCGAGCTCGCCACCGTCGTCTCCGTCATGGGCCAGGACCCGGTGACCGCCGCGCACAAGTCGCTGTACGGCGCGATGGGCCTGGAGCGGATCAACGGCGGCGGGGCGCCCACCGAGATCTGGGCACAGTTCACCAAGGCCGCCCTCAAGGGCGAACCGGTCACCGACTTCGACCTCGAACTCCAACCGGGCGCCGACGTCGTCCAGCCCCCCGTCACCGACGTCCCGTCCGACCCCGCCACGGGCGACGAGAACACCGGCGGCACCACCGGAGACACCACCGGCGGCCAGGACACGCAGGGCCAGACCGAGGGCCAGACCGGCGACCCCGCCACCGACGGCGGCACCACCGACGGCACCACCGGAGACACGACGACGGGCGGCACGACCGGAGACACGACAACCGGCGGCGACCCGACCACCGACGGCGGCACCACCGACGGCACCACCGGAGACACCACAGGCGGCGACACCGCCACCGGCGGCACCACGGGAGACACCACCGGCGGCGACACCGGAGGCACGACGGGCGGCGGCACGACGACCGGGGTGGGCCCACAGCTCACCACCAGGAGACAGTGACCACGCACAGAACAGAAGAGGGGCTGATGACCACGGTCACCAGCCCCTCTTCCTCGCTGCCTTCTACAGATACAGGCCGGTCGAGTCCTCGGACCCCTCGAACCGGTCCGCGGCCACCGCGTGCAGATCACGCTCACGCATGAGCACGTAGGCGATGCCCCGCACCTCCACCTCGGCCCGGTCCTCCGGATCGAACAGCACCCGGTCACCCGGCTCCACGGCCCGCACGTTCTGCCCCACCGCGACGACGTCCGCCCACGCCAGCCGACGACCGACGGCCGCGGTGGCCGGAATCAGGATCCCGCCACCGGAACGCCGCTCGCCCTCACTGGCGTCCTGCCGCACGAGCACACGGTCGTGCAGCATCCGGATGGGCAGCTTGTCGTGCTGATCGCTGTGCTGGTTTCTCTTGGCACTCACGCCTTTGAACCTACCTGCCTTCGCCGGCCCCGGAAGCCGCCGGGTCGGCCCTCACTCAGCCCTTACGCCGCCGGGTCCCCAGGGCGAGCAGCCCCACCACCCCGACGACGACGAGCGCGACCGGCACGACCCGCTCCAGCCGAGGCGCGCCTTCCTCGTCGACGAACTGCGCCTTCACATCACTCACGGCCCGATTGACCCCGACATAGGCCCGCCCGAGCGTGTGATCGATATTGGAGACGACCTTGGCCTTGGCATCGCCCACGATCGTCTTCGGGTGCACCCGCACCCCGATCTCGTCGAGCGTGTCAGCCAGCAATTCGCGGCGGCGCTTGATGTCCGCCTCGATCTGCGCCGGGGTTCTCGTGTCCGACGTGTCCGCCACCGTACGGCCTCCGAAGTCAGCTGATGCTTGTTCCGGACAGTCTGTCAGCTCTCGGCCGGAACGCACTGTCAGGACCCCCCGTTACGCTAGACCGATGAGCGAGCGACTCCAGCCCGGCGACGTGGCCCCCGCCTTCACCCTCCCCGACGCCGACGGCACCGAGGTGTCCCTGTCCGACCACAAGGGCCGCAAGGTCATCGTCTACTTCTACCCGGCGGCCCTGACCCCCGGCTGCACCAAGCAGGCGTGCGACTTCACGGACAACCTCGAGCTGCTGGCCGGCGCGGGCTACGACGTCATCGGCATCTCCCCCGACAAGCCGGAGAAGCTGGCGAAGTTCCGCGAGAAGGAATCCCTGAAGATCACCCTCCTCGCCGACCCCGAAAAGACCGTCACCGAGGCCTACGCCGCCTACGGCGAGAAGAAGAACTACGGCAAGACCTACATGGGCGTCATCCGCTCCACGATCATCGTGGACGAGGAGGGCAAGGTCGAACACGCCCTGTACAACGTCCGGGCGACCGGCCACGTGGCGAAGATCATCAAGGACTTGGGTATCTGAACGAAACCCAGACGTCAGGAGCCAGGTCGGGCCGCTCGGGCACCGGCCTGCGCTCCTCACTCCACTCCCCCGGAGCAAGCCCCTCGGCCACCCGCCGCCAGAACCGCACGGCACCGGCATTGGCGTCCTGAAACGCCACCTCCCACTCCCCCGGATGCCGCCCGACGACTTCCCGCACGGCCCGCATCCCCACCCCGCTCCTCCGCACCCCGCGCACGACGAAGAAGCTGTTGAGCACGCGAGTGGGCCCACTGAGCCCCCGCACGAAGGCGAACCCGACGGGACGCTCGTCGCCCAGGCTGAAGAGATACGGCGCCCAGTCGAGGCCCCCGGAAAAGGCAGCCTCCAACCGCTCCCTCCGGAACGACCCGTCGGCGTTGGGCAGCTGCCCCCCGAACTCGGACAGATCATGCCGGAAGAGAAGCCAGAGGCGTTCGACGGTGGGGCGATCGGCGGGGGTTGCCGGTCGGATGTCCAACTCTGCAGAGATCATGAAAAAAGCCTCCCGAGCGGACAAGGGTCCGCACCTGGAAGGCCTCGCTGGTAAGCATACCAACCGCCTTTACGTTCCGAGCGTGACTGTCGGATAACCGATCCGTTACTCCGTACGAGCCACGAACGCGTGGCCGTGATCGGAGGGGAACGATGGGGGCCAGTGCGTATTCGAAAGAGCGGCTGGAGGAGGCCGCTCGGGGGGCGCGGACGTTGTCGGAGGCGTGCGCGAGATTGGGGGTGGATCCAAAGAGCTGGAAGCGGCGGTACATCTTCCAACGGATGAGGAAACTGGGGGTAGATGTCTCGCACTTCGAGCGCGAGGGGGCCAAGTGGACGAGGGAGATTCTTGAGCCGGTGGTCGCAGCGTCGTCGAGCGTCAACGAGGTTCTACGGCGACTCGGGCTCGATGTGGTCGGCGGTCACCACACGAACATTTCGCGTCGGATCAAGGCTTATGGCATCAACACCTCCCACTTCACGCCAGTGGTCCGCACGGAGCGGCAGCGGCACAACCAGCGCCGTCGGACTGCCGAGGAGATCCTCGCCGAGGACACGTCGGCCCACGCCAGTCGGGTCCCGAGCAACCGTCTGAAGCGGGCGATGGGCGAGCTGGGTGTGGAAGAGCACTGCGCCCTGTGCGGGATCGAAGGGGTGTGGCTCGGAGAGCCGCTCCCCCTGGAGGTCGACCACATCGACGGCAACTGGCGTAACAACCGCCTCGAGAACCTGAGGCTTCTGTGCCCCAACTGCCACTCGACGACGGACAGTTACCGCGGACGCGGCAAGGCGCGCGCCTCGTGACCAGCGGCGTGCGGTACACCCACGAGCGCCTGGTCGAGGCAGCAGCTCGGTGTTCCGACCTGGACGAGGTCATTGCCTTCTTCGGCACCCGGCCATACGGCTACCTACGCAAGTACCTCACCATGCGATTCGCCTACTTCGGCATCGACATCTCACACTTCGCCCCCTGCGGCCGGTCCGCCCGGCCCACACGCGAAGAGCTACGGGCGGCCGTCACGGAGTCCTCCTCCTTGGCGGAGGTGCTGCGCCACCTGGGCTGCGCGGACAACGGTGCGCAGCGGAAGAAGCTGCGCAAGTGGATCGCCGACGATCACCTGACGACGGCACACTTCCTAGGTGTATTGATCACGAGCGTTGTTAACGCTGACCGGGCTTGAACATGGCGAAGGCCTCCGTGTGTGGTGGAGGTGTCGAATCTTCACCGCA
>NZ_JBHXSG010000044.1:0-92502 GCF_042714835.1 Streptomyces sp. NPDC058678
GCCGTATGGTGTTCAGCAGTTGGGCCCCCGCACCGGCCCCCCGTCCACCAGTGTGTCCAACAGCCCCCCGAGCACCTCGCGTTGTTCGTCGCCCAGCGGTGCCAGGATCTCCTCCGCGGCGGCCCGGCGCGCACCCCGTAGCTCCAGCAGCGCCTTGTGCCCGTCGTCGGTGAGTTCGATGCGGATCACCCGGCGGTTGGTCGGGTCGGGGACCCGCCGTACCTTGCCGCTCGTCTCCAGGCCGTCGACGAGGGTCGTCACGGCTCGGGGCACCACCTCCAGCCGTTCGGCGAGGTCGGCCATGCGGGGCGGCGAGTCGCAGTGCGCGAGAGTGCGCAGCAGGCGGGACTGGGCCGGCGTGACGCCGAGACCGCGCCGCTCCAGGTGCCGCTTCTGGATCCGGTGCACACGACGGGTGAGCCGCAGCAACTGCTCGGCGAGCACGCCGTCGGGATCGGGGGTGGTCATACGGGAACAATATCAGGACCATGTTCATTGTGAGTAGAGGTAACAATGAGCTAAGCTCCGTAAATCTCAACCCCTCACCCTCCGTAGGAGCCATGCGCGACGACATCAACCGGACCCCATCTCCCGGCACCTCGACCGACGAACCCCGGCAGGTGCGCCGCATCCTCAGACTGTTCAAGCCCTACCGTGGCCGGCTCGGCATCGTCGGCCTGCTGGTCGGCGCCGCGTCCCTGGTCACCGTGGCGACCCCGTTCCTGCTGAAGGAGACGCTGGACGTCGCCATCCCCGAGGGCCGCACCGGACTGCTGAGCCTGCTGGCGCTCGGCATGATCCTGAGCGCCGTCCTCACCAGCGTCTTCGGCGTGCTCCAGACCCTCATCTCCACGACGGTCGGCCAGCGCGTCATGCACGACCTGCGCACCGCGGTGTACGGCCGCCTGCAGCGCATGTCCCTCGCCTTCTTCACGCGCACCCGCACCGGCGAGGTCCAGTCCCGCATCGCCAACGACATCGGCGGCATGCAGGCCACCGTCACCTCGACCGCCACCTCCCTGGTCTCCAACCTGACCAGCGTGGTCGCCACGATCGTCGCGATGGTCGTCCTCGACTGGCGTCTGACGGTCGTGTCCCTGCTCCTGCTGCCGGTCTTCGTGTGGATCAGCCGCCGGGTCGGCAACGAGCGCAAGAAGATCACCACGCAGCGGCAGAAGCAGATGGCCGCGATGGCCGCGACCGTCACCGAGTCGCTGTCGGTCAGCGGCATCCTGCTCGGCCGCACGATGGGCCGCTCCGACTCGCTGACGCGGTCCTTCTCGGATGAGTCCGAGCAGCTCGTCGATCTCGAAGTGCGGTCGAGCATGGCCGGCCGCTGGCGCATGGCCGTCATCTCGATCGTCATGGCCGCCATGCCCGCGGTCATCTACTGGACCGCGGGTCTCGCCCTCCAGACGGGCGGCCCCCAGATCTCCATCGGCACCATCGTCGCCTTCGTCTCGCTGCAGCAGGGCCTGTTCCGCCCGGCGGTCAGCCTGCTGTCGACCGGCGTCCAGATCCAGGCCTCGCTCGCGCTGTTCCAGCGCATCTTCGAGTACCTCGACCTGCCGATCGACATCACCGAGCCCGAGCACCCGGTCCGCCTGGACCGCGTCAAGGGTGAGGTGCGCTTCGAGAACGTCGAGTTCTGCTACGACAGCCACGACAACAAGGTGGGCCCCGTCCTCGACGGCATCGACATCACCGTCCCCGCCGGCGGCAGCCTCGCCGTCGTCGGACCGACCGGCGCCGGGAAGTCCACCCTCGGCTATCTCGTGCCGCGCCTGTACGACGTGACGGGCGGCCGCCTCACCCTCGACGGGGTCGATGTCCGCGACCTCGACTTCGACACCCTCGCGCGCGCGATCGGCGTCGTCTCCCAGGAGACGTACCTCTTCCACGCCACGGTCGCCGACAACCTGCGCTTCGCGAAGCCGGACGCCACCGACGAGGAGATCGAGCAGGCGGCGAAGGCGGCCCAGATCCACGACCACATCACCTCGCTGCCCGACGGCTACGACACGGTCGTCGGCGAGCGCGGTCACCGTTTCTCCGGCGGCGAGAAGCAACGGCTGGCGATCGCCCGCACGATCCTGCGCGACCCACCCGTGCTGATCCTCGACGAGGCGACCAGCGCCCTGGACACCGGCACCGAACACGCCGTCCAGGACGCCATCGACGCGCTCTCCGCCAACCGCACCACGCTCACCATCGCGCACCGGCTGTCCACCATTCGGGGTGCCGACCAGATCGTGGTCCTGGAGGCCGGGCACGTCGCCGAACGGGGCACGCACGAGGAGCTGTTGGAGCTGGGCGGGCGGTATGCGGCGCTGGTCCGCCAGGACGCCCGACTGGAGCCGACAAGATGACGATATGCCGGGTTTGTGTGCTTTAGCGGGTTACCGTGCCCGCATGCACACGAACACTCCGCCACGGAGCACGATTCGACTGACGCGCCGGGGCCGGGTCGCCCTCATCGCGACCGCGGCCGTCGTGGCCGGCGCCGCCGTGGCGGTGCCGCTGCTGAGCCTGGGCGGTGACGCGGAGACGAAGCCCAGGACGCTGATGATCCCGGAGGGCTGGCGGGCCGGCCAGGTCTACGACGCGGTCGACAAGGCCCTCGCCCTGCCCGCCGGCAGTGCCAGGAAGTCCCTGGCCAAGGCCGACCTGAAGCTGCCGACCGACGCGGAGGGCAACCCGGAGGGCTACCTCTTCCCGGCGACATATCCGCTCCGGGAGAAGGTGACGCCCGAGGCGCTCCTGGCGTTCATGGTCGACACCGCGAACCGGAAGTTCAACGGCGCTCCGATCGCGGCGGGCGCGCAGCGCAACGCGATGAACGTCTACCAGGCGGTCACCATCGCGAGCATCGTCCAGGCCGAGGCGGCCACCAAGGCCGACATGGGCAAGGTGGCCAGGGTCGTCTTCAACCGCCTGGAGCGCGGCATGCCGCTGCAGATGGACTCCACCCTCAACTACGCGCTGAACCGCTTCACGCTGAAGACCACCGCCGCCGACACGCGGATCGAGAGCCCCTACAACTCGTACCAGCGCATGGGCCTGCCGCCGACCCCCATCGACAACCCGGGCGAGGACGCGGTGCGCGCCGCGATCAACCCGACCCCGGGTGACTGGCTGTACTTCGTCACGGTCAAGCCCGGCGACACCCGCTTCACCGCCGACTACGCCGAGCACCAGCGCAACGTGGCGGAGTTCAACGCCCACCGGAAGGCGAGCCCGCAGACGACCCGCTGACCGCGGGGCACCTCACGCGGCGACCGGCTCCTGGGCCAGCAGCCGCCTGATGTCGCGCACGGCCGCACGGCCCGCCCGGTTGGCGCCGATGGTGCTCGCCGACGGGCCGTAGCCGACGAGGTGGATCCGCGGATCGGTGACGGCACGCGTGCCGTCGACCCGGATGCCGCCGCCGGGCTCGCGCAGCTTCAGCGGCGCCAGATGGTCGATGGCGGCCCGGAAGCCGGTCGCCCACAGGATGACGTCGGCGCGCACGCGCCGCCCGTCGTTCCACTCCACGCCCTCGGGTGTGACCCGGTCGAACATCGGCAGCCGCTCCAGGACCCCGTCCTCGATCCCCTGCCGGACCGCGTCGTTGAGCGGCAGTCCGGTCGCCGAGACCACGCTGCTCGGCGCCAGGCCCTGCCGCACCCGCTCCTCGACGAGCGCGACCGCCGCGCGGCCCGCGTCCTCGTCGAAGGGGCCCTCGCGGAAGACGGGCGGCCGCCGGGTGACCCAGGTGGTGGCGGCCGCGTACGGGGCGATCTCCAGCAGATGCTGGGTGCCGGACGCGCCTCCGCCCACCACCACGACCCGCTGCCCGGCGAACTCCTCGGGCCCCGGGTACTGCGCGGTGTGCAACTGCCGGCCCCGGAAGGTCTCCTGGCCCGCGTAGCGCGGCCAGAACGGCCGGTCCCAGGTCCCGGTCGCGTTGATCAGCGCCCGCGTCGCCCAGGTCCCGGCCGACGTCTCGACGAGCAGCCGCCCGCCGGCGCCCTCGCGCACGGCACGCACGTCGACGGGCCGCCGCACGCGCAGGTCGAAGGTGCGCTCGTAGGTGGCGAAGTAGTCGGCGACGACCTCGGAGGACGGCCGAGCCGGATCGCCGTCCGTGAGTTCCAGGCCGGGCAGGGAGTGCATCCCGTGCACCTTGCCGTACGTCAGTGAGGGCCACCGGAACTGCCAGGCGCCGCCGGGCCCGGGGGAGTGGTCGAGCACCACGAAGTCACGGTCCGGCTCGAAGCCGGTGCGCCGCAGGTGATAGGCGCCGGCCAGTCCGGCCTGACCGGCGCCGATGACGACCACATCGACCTCACGCGTGTTGTTCACGGTTCTACTAACAGGGAAGCGGTCGTGGATCTTCCCGAGGGACGGGCACGGCCGCCCGTCCCTTCAGGAGCCGCCGGCGGTGCGGGCCGGCGTGGTCGAGGCCGGCAGGTCGCCGTTGAACCGCGGGTCCACGAAGGCGCCGAAGTCGACCTTGCGCGGGATCAGCTTCAGCTCGGTGAACGCGTCGGCGATCTCCTGTTCGGAGGCGATGAGCGGCTTGTCGACGGCGACGGAGATTCGCGTCGAGTTGGTGCGCCGAACCGAGGCCAGGGCCACCTCGTAGGGCAGCCCGGTGTCCTTCGCCCAGACCTTCGCCCACTCCTCCTGGTGGTCGTGGACCCAGGCGGTCGCCCTCCGCAGCCGCTCCAGGTAGTCCTTGATCGCCGCGGTCTTCTTCTTGTCCTTCAGCGCGCCGGGCGCCGCCACCTGGAAGGTCAGCCCGTTGGTCACGCCCTCGCCGGTCGTCAGGACGCGCCCCTGTCCGGCTTGAAGGATCTGCGAGGTGTACGGGTCCCAGACCGCCCACGCGTCGACCTTGCCGGAGGTGAACGCGGCCAGCGCGTCGGCCGGCTGGAGGTACTTGACCTTGATGTCGCCGAGGCTCAGCCCGGCCGACTTGAGGGAGGCGACCAGCTGGTAGTGCGCGGAGGAACCCTGCGCCACGGCGACCGACCTGCCCTTGAGGTCCTCGGGCCCGGTCAGTTTCGAGCTGTTCGGTACGAGGATGGCGTCGCCCTTGGAGGTGCCGTGCCAGGCGGACACGACCGTGATCTTCGAACCGGCGCCGGCCGCGAAGACCGGCGGGGTGTTGCCGACGCCGCCGATGTCGACGGCCTTCGCGTTGACGGCCTCCAACAGCGGCGGGCCGGAGGTGAACGTGGACCACTTGATCCTGTAGTCGAGGTTCTTCAGCTCGCCGGCGGCGCGCAGGATGGCCTCCGAACCGCCCTTCTGGTCACCGACGTTCAGCGTCAGTGAGCCCTGGCCGTCGGTGTCGCCACCCGTCGAGGCGGCCGAGTTCCCGCCGCAGGCGGTGAGCAGCAGGGCGAGAGGGAGGAGCAGTGCGGCGGGGGCGAGGCGTCGTCGCATGGTGGTTCCGTTCTGGATGACTGAGGGTGGCGGGGAGGGCGGAGGGAGTTCAGGCGGCTTCGGCGGCGGTGTCGACGCCCAGACGCTCCAGGAGGCCGGCGCGCAGTTCGGCGAAGCGCGGGTCGGTGATGTCACGGGGGCGGTCCAGGCCGATCTCCTGCTCGTGCGCGATGACTCCGTCGTCCATGACCAGGACGCGGTCGGCGAGCAGGACCGCCTCCTCGACGTCGTGCGTCACGAGCAGCACGGCACATCCCCGGCGCTGCCACAACTCGCCCACCAGGCGCTGGGCCTTGATGCGGGTGAGTGCGTCGAGCGCGCCGAACGGCTCGTCGAGCAGCAGCAGATCGGGTTCGCGGACCAAGGCACGGGCCAGCGAGGCGCGTTGTGCCTCGCCGCCGGAGAGCGTCTTGGGCCAGGCGTCGGACCGGTGGCTCAGGCCGACCTCGGTGAGAGCCTGCTCGGCCACGGCGCGTCCGGGCTTGCCGGGCAGTCCGAGCAGCACGTTGCGCCACACCTTCTTCCACGGCATCAGACGCGGCGCCTGGAAGGCGACGGCCTTGCGTCGCGGCACCAGGACGGTGCCCTCGATGTCCCGGTCGAGGCCGGCGAGAATGCGCAGCAGCGTGGACTTGCCGCAGCCGCTGCGGCCGATGAGGGCGACGAACTCGCCCTGGCGGAGGTCCAGTTGGAGGTTGTCGATGACCGGGCGGCCGTCGAAGGAGCGGGTCAGCCCCTCGACGCGTACGGCCGATCGTGTGCTTACCGGCCGGTGAACGTCGGTCGCCATTGCAGCAGCAGCCTTTCGAGGGTACGGACGACGAAGTCGGCCAGCAGGCCGAGGAAGGCGTAGACGATCAGGCAGACGACGATCACGTCGGTCCGCAGGAAGTCGCGCGCCTGCACCATGAGGAAGCCGATCCCGGAGTCCGCGTTGATCTGCTCAGCGAAGACGAGGGCCAGCCAGGCGATGCCGAGGGAGTAGCGCAGGCCGGTCATGGCCCCGGGCAGCGCGCCCGGCAGGACGACGTGCCGCACGAGACCCCACCGCGACAGGCCGAGGGATTCCCCGGCCTCGATCAGCTGGGCGTCGACGCCACGGATGCCGGCGTACACGTTGAGGTAGAGCGGAAACGTCACGCCGAGCGTGATGATGGCGACCTTCGGAGCCTCGCCGATGCCGAACCAGATGATGAACAGCGGGATCAGGCCCACGAAGGGCACGGTCCGCAGCATCTGGACGGGCGCGTCCACCAGGTCCTCGCCGATCCGGAACAGGCCGGAGACGAGGGCGAGTCCGGTACCGACGACAGTGCCCAGCAGCAGTCCGACCGCCACGCGCTGCAACGAGGTGGCCATGGCGGAGCCCAGTGAACCGTCGGCGACCAGATCCCGGGCGACCTCGGCGATCCGGCCCGGCGAGGCGAGCACGTCGGCGGTCAACACGCCGGTACTGCTGAGGAGTTGCCACAGGGCGAGCAGCAGGAGCGGGCCGGTGGTGCGGCGCAGCCAGCGGGGGACGCGGGTGCGGCGGGAGGAGCTGGGGAGGATGGGTTCGAGGTTCAGGTCCGGTGCCGTGGCGTTTTCAGGCGCTATAGGGGAAATATCGGGTTTCCGTGAGCCGGGCGGGGCATGGCTGATGCTCATGAGAGCTCCATGGGAGGTGAGCGTCCGGGGGAGAGGAGGCGCGTCTCAGTGCCGCGACATCACCGGTGGGTCAGAGCGTGCGGGGGCACTGAGGCACGGGCGAAGGGCGGCCGAGGAACGGCGAGAAGGCAGAAAGGGGGCGTCAGCAGCCGCGGCGACACGCGGCGGATGCCACCCGCAGCAGGTCGATGTGACCGCGCGTGGTGAGCAGGGCTGAACGCAACATGCGGCGAAAGTAGCCAGATGGCGTGGCCATGGTCAATGGCGTCTCGCGGAGTGGACCGCCCGTACCGGCAGGGAAGGTGGACCGCCGACGGGGTGGACCGCTGGTTCCAGCGGGGAGTGAACCGCCCGTTTCAGGCGGCGAGCGAGTGGCCGCGTGTGAAACGCGGATCCTGGGTCAGGATGGGAGACATGTCAGACGCTTTCACCACCCGAGTCCTGAACGTGGCCACCGGCTCCAGGGAGCGGATCGCCGACCTCACCCGTGACTGCGAGGCCTTCCTCGGGGAGGCGGCCGCCGGTCGCGACGGCCTGCTGAACGTCTTCGTGCCGCACGCCACCGCCGGAATCGCGATCATCGAAACGGGTGCCGGCAGCGACGACGACCTCCTCGCCGCCCTGCACACCCTCCTGCCCGCGGACGATCGCTGGCAGCACCGCCACGGCAGCCCCGGCCACGGCCGCGACCACGTCCTGCCCGCGGTCGTCCCGCCGCACGCCACCCTGCCCGTGCTGAACGGCCGTCTGGAACTGGGGACATGGCAGTCGGTGTGCCTGGTGGACACCAACCGCGACAACCCGAACCGTCAGGTGCGGCTGAGCTTCCTGGGGTGAGCAAGCTCGTGCTGGGGCGGCCGGGTCACATCCGCCCAGCAGGACGGGCACCTTGCGGGTGTTCGCAGCACAGAACTTCCGGGCTCGCGGTGATGAGAATCACATCACCGCCGCCACCCGAAGCCGACTGCGAGAGAGGCCGATCACTCAGCCAGGGCTTCGGAGGTGTCCTCCTCCACATCCGGGGCCGCCTGGAAGGGATCCCTGTTCGGGGGCGGCGATACGGCCGTGGCGTGGAACTGGGTCGGCTCCGGGTCGGAGAACAGCGGGATCGTAGCGATGAGACGTCTCACTTTCATTGCGGGCATGCCAAGCGGAGCGGTGCCGCTTGTGTGCGCAGGGGCCGTCTAAAGATTAGTCAACTTGTTGTACGGGCTCATGATCCGCGCTTCGAGTGAACCGAAGTCGACGACAACCGCGATTCCCTCCTCGACGGCGGTCACGCGGCCGAGGCCATACACGTCGTGTGTGACTCGGCTTCCTACGACGAACTGCTTGGACGGGGGTGAGGCCGGGGCCAGGAACGGGCTGGTCGGCAGATGACGCTTGGGCACGGGTGACTTTGTCATTGTCACCAGTATGCGCCTGCTGGATCGGCGCAACCGGCGTGCTGCTGCCACTTGCCATGATCGATCAGCAAAAATCTGCCCGCCGAAGATCACATGACGGGCGGCGCGGCCTTCTACGGCCGTGCGCAGGGCCGCTCGCCGACTTGTCGGGTGGGCGGATCGGGATGTTTCCGGTGATCGGGTGCATAGCCGGAAATACTTCCTGTGGCGTCGTCGGAGCCGTCCGGGGCGTGTCCGCGAGAAGGGCCGCGTACGGCCGGGCCGGGGCGATGTTGATCCGTGTGCCTCTCGTCGAGGAGACGAACCTGGTGCGCGGGGCGCCGGCGGCCCTGCTGTCACGTGAGCAGGACATCGAGGTGGTCGCGGCGTCACCGGGGCACGGCCGGACGGTCACCCGGGCGCTGTCGTACCGGCCCGACGCCATCGCCATCGTCATCGACATCGACGGCGGTGCGGACAGGGTGCCCGGCACCTCGCAGGAACTGGCCACGTGGCTGCGGGAGCGCCGGACCCTGCGGTGGCCGGCTCGGCGACCCCGTGACACGCAGGTCAGCGCCCAGGATCGCGCCGGCCGTCACTCCGCCCCGGACCAGCCATGGGGCCCCGGCCAGGATGAGCACGACCGGCAGCCGGCCGCCGACGCCCAGCACGGCGGTACGCAGCGCGGTGAGCCGGCCAGGGGGTGGCCGCGTCGCCGCCTCGTCGACGCGGGCGCCGACACGGCCGCGTACGGGCTCCTCGGCCCCACAGGCGGTCATGTCCCGCAGCCGTCGGCCACTGTGCCCACCTGCTCGGCGATGGCCTCCTCGGCGAGGACGACCGCCCGCTACCGAGAGCGAGGGGAGCGGCGCCGGGCGGGGAAGCGGGCGGGCGGGGTGTTCAGGCCGCTCTCCTGGTGGCTGTCACCTCGCACGATGGCAGAGCCGGGGGGACACAGACAGCCTTCGTCCATCAGCGGCCGGGCGCACGGGATTCGCACAGCCCATCCGTGCGAATCCCCATCCGGCCCCTGCGCTGGTCCGCGGGGCGTTCAGTCCTTTCCGGTGAGCAGCCGCCGCGGATTGGCGATGCGGAAGGCGTAGGCCGCGGCTCCGCCGAGACCGAAGCCGGGATGTTGCGGCGGCTCCGCGTAGGGCCGGTCCGAACCCTGGACCACGGCGTCCACCCCCAGGACGCGGACGATCGCGTCGACGGCGCGCGGCCCGTACGACGACGTCTCCACGAACACGCCCGGGTCCACCTCCTCCTGGCCGCCGCCCCGGGCCGCGAAGCGTTCGGCGTGCAGCGGGGCGAGCCCGGCCAGCAGCGCGAAGCACGCCCGCAGGCGCGGATGGCGCGGTCGGCCGAAGGCACGGAAGGCGAACCAGGCGGCGTGCATCTGCTGGACGTAGGGCACCATCGCGGGCCACCAGCCTGGTCCGTCGGACCCGCCGGCCGCGGGCCCGGGGTGGACGAACAGCGGGAGGTCGCGCTCTTCGAGGAGGTCGAGCAGCGGCGCGCACCGCGCGTAACCGGCCGCGTCGGCAAGGGCGTTCGCAGGGAGCTGGAGTCCGGCGAACCCCAGGTCGAGATCCCTGGCTGTCGCGTTCGGGTCGATGTCCCGTACACAGGCGGCGGCCCAGCCGCCGAACGGCTCGGGAAGCGCGGCCGTGCCCTCGTGATAGGCGTCGAGGAGCGGCCGCGCCTCCGCCGCGGGCAGCCACTCCACGCCGATCGGGGCGGACAGCGAGACGAGCACCCGGCCGAGGCCGTCGGTGGCGGCGAGATCCGCACGCCGGGCGACGTCGTGGTCGGCGGGAGAGATCTCGAAAGGCGGCTCACCGTCCAAAAAGAGCGTCCAGCCGTCCAGGAAGGGCGGTTCGTGGCGGGACCGCAGGGCCGCCACCAGCGGCGGGCTCCACAGATGCTGGTGTACGTCGACGTTGGTCATGACGCTCCTCCCACCAAGGCGCGAAGTGCGCTCGGACGTCGTCGGACTCCAGGATGTCGTGGCTCACCGTCTCCACGTCCACCCCGCGGGGCCGGTCGTCGCCCGGCCGGGGCACGATCGCCCCGACAGTCATTACTCTCCTGCATCTCCCGTCCCGCCACACCCACCGCCACCCCCTGGCCCAGGGTTGGCCGGGTGGACGCGTCCACAACTGGGCCGCGTGTGTCTCGCCCGCTCCGGGGGCGGTCGTATGGTCGCCGTGAAGGTGGTGCAGGCACCGTTCGCCCAACACCCCGTGTTCCGGCGGAGATTCGAGCTCGAGGCGGCCGTCGCCAGACGCGTCGGCGGGAGATGGGCGGCGCCCGTCCTGGACGCCGACACCGGCGCGGCCACGCCCTCGGGCGCCCCCGGCTACGTACCGGGTCCGGATCCGCGCAGCGTGTCGCCAAGGAGCGCACAGAGTGTCGCCAAGGAGCACGGCGCACTGCTCCCAGTACACACGGTGCGCGCTCTCGGGAACGCCCTCACCCCGCCCCGCGGCCCGTCCGCGGCGCTGCGCCCGTCCACCAGGACCTGAAGAAGGACGGGGCAGCCGGCGCCTAGCCGATGTCCACCACGCGTGCCCAGGCGGGCGGCGAGTCCGGCACGTAGTCGGGATCGTCCTCGTTGCCCGAGCCGCCCGCGTGCTGCCGGGGGAACAGACCCACCACCGCCCGGCACGGTGGCCGGGTGTCCGGCCAGGGCGTCTGGCCGTCGGTCAGGACCACGACGACATCGGGCCGGGGACGCGTTCGCAGCGCCCTGGCGAAGCCGGTGCGCAGATCCGTGCCCCCACCGCCCATCAGCGGTATGCCCTCACCGCGGCACAACGGGTGCACGACCCGGGCCGCCGCGTCGCACGGCAGCACGGTGACCAGGTCGCGACGGCCGCCCACAGCCCGGGAGATGGCCGCGACCTCGAGGACCGCGCTGCCCAGTTCGGCGTCACTGACCGACCCGGACGTGTCGATGATCACGCAGACCCGGGGTGGCCTGCGCCGCAGGCTCGGAAGGACGACGCCGGGCACCCCGACCGCGCGACGAGACGGCCGGCCGTAGGTGTAGTCCTCGCCCGCACCCGGGCCGGAGGCCGCCGAGCGGACCGCCGCTCCCAGCAACTCCCGCCAGGGCTGGGGCGGATGAAACGCCTCCTCCGCCCACCGCTGCCACCCCTTGGAGGCGCTTCCGGGACGGCCGGTGATGCCCTGCGCCACCCGGAACCGGACCGCGTCCCGTTCCTGCTCGCTCAGGCCGTGCGCGCCGTCCGGTCCCAGGTCCCACGCCCGTTCCAGCCCGTCGGCGCCACTGCCGCAGTCCAGCCAGGAAAGGTCCTGGGTACGCGGCCCGAGCCGGAACTGGCGCAGGTAGTCCTCCATGAGCTGTCCCGCGGGCAGCTGCAGGGATGTCGGCGTGACAGCGCCTTCGGGCCCCACCAGCCCGTCCCCGAAGACGTCGTCGTTGATCTCGCAGTCCGCGGCGATGTTCATCCGCAGCCGTTCCCCAGGGCCGGTCAGTCCACGCTGCCGCGCGACCCGGTCGCCGCGCCCGTGATGGTCGCGCAGCAGGTGCGACACCTCGTGCACCCACACGCCGGCCAGCTCCTCCACCGGCGTCCGGTCCACGAACGTGGGCGAGACGTAGCACCGCCAGTGCCGGTCCACGGCCATGGTCGGCACCCGCCGCGACTCGACGGTGTGCAGGGCGAACAGAGCCGACGCCAGGTAGGGCCGCACCCGGGCGGCGTGCAGCCGGGCGGCGAAGAGCTTGTCGAGGTCCAATGCTCCCGGTTTATCCGGACTATCCGGTGTGTGTGGCGTGGCCGGTGCCTGTGGTGCTGGCGGTGCCTGCGGTGCTGGCGGTGCGTGTGGTGCGTGTGGTGCCTGCGGTGCTGGCGGTGCGTGTGGTGCCTGCGGCACCCCCGACACCTCCGGCACCCCCGGCACCCCCGGCACCTCCGGCACCCCCGGCACCCCCGGCACCTCCGGCGCGACCGGCACCCCCGCCACCTCCGGCACCTCCGGCGCGACCGGAACCTCCGGCACCTCCGGCGCGACCGGAACCTCCGGCACCTCCGGCGCGACCGGCGCCTCCGGTGCGACCGGCGCGACCCGTGCCTCCGGCCGCCGGTCCCGTTCCGCGCTCATCGGCCGGCCTTCGCGGCGAACGCGCCCCTGGCCGCCGCGCGATCCGCCGCGTGGTCCGCCCGCCGGGACAGGGTCACCACTCCGGCGAGCCGCTCGATCGACGCCGGAACGTCCCAGTCCTCACGGCGCAGCGAGGCGAGGGTGGTCGCGGGGACGACCACCAGATCCGGGGCCCCGGTCTCCACCGCCCGGACCAGGAGGGCCCAGGCCGCGTCCCAGCGGGACTTCTCCGGGCGCTTGCGGACCGCGTCCACCACACCGTCGAGTACGGCCTGGCGCAGATCGCCCCGCTCGGGCAGGGCGGCACCCGCCGGGTCGGCGAGCACCGCCTCGGGGTCGGGGAGGTCCATCCGGTCCAGGCTCGCCAGCAACTCCAGCCCCGGACCGTCTCCCACGGTGCCCCTGACCAGCAGGGAAAGTACTTCCCGGGAGGAACCGGCGGCGGTCGCGAAGGCGATCAGACACAGGGTCATCTCCCAGCTCCGGGGCGACGGCCAGGCGCCTCCCCGGCGCGTTTCGCTGCTGGGCAGTTGGTGCACGAGTTTGGGGCGGGCGGTGAGGAGCCCGCAGACCGCGCGGCGGGCGAAGTCCACGGCCTGAGGCAGCCTCTCCGGGGCGAGCCGTGGCAGGGTCGCCCGGGGCCAGGTCCCGCCGAGGCCGCGTACGACGACCTCGTGGTCGTGGGTCCACTGGAGATGAACGAATCGGTTGGCGAGGGGCGGGCTCAGCTCCCAGCCGTCGGCCGCCGAGGACCGAGGATTGGCGGCGGCCACGATCCGGACCCCGGGCGGCAGTTGCAGGGAGCCGATCCGCCGCTCGAGGACGAGGCGGAGCAGGGCGGCCTGAACAGCCGGTGCCGCGGTGGACAGTTCGTCCAGGAAGAGCAGTCCTCGGCCGGCCCGAACGAGTCGCACCGCCCAGTCCGGTGGAGCCATCGGCACCCCCTGTTCCGCGGGGTCGTCCCCGATGACGGGCAGCCCCGAGAAGTCGGACGGTTCGTGCACGCTGGCGATCACCGTGGTCAGCGGCAGGTCCAGGGCCGCGGCGAGCTGGGTCAGGGCCGCGGTCTTGCCGATGCCCGGCTCCCCCCACAGGAGGACCGGCAGGTCGGCGGCCACGGCCAGAGTCAGGGCCTCCAGCTGGATGTCGGGGCGCGGTTCGGTGGTGGAGTCGCGCAGCAGGGTCAACAACTCGCCTGCGACGTCGAGTTGGGAGTTGTGGGCAAGGTCGGAAGGGGTGTACGGGGTGCATGTGGGCATGTGTGATCACCTAAAGGGCTGGTGGGCGTGCGGGACAGCGGTCCCCGGGTCAGCGAGCGGTCGTGTGGCGTGGGTGCGAGCGATGTGCACGGGGACGGGACTCACCCGGGCGGATGCGGTCGGGTCCGGGTCCGACCAGGCCGGCCCTGAACAGCCCGTAGGTGATCCGCCGTCGGGCGGCCGCCTCGAGTTCGTCCCGCAGAGCGCCGTCGCGCAACAGTGCCCCGGGGCCCAGCAGGCCCTCTACGACGGCCAGCGCGCCGGCGATGTCGCCGTGGTCCAGGCGCTCGCGGACGCCGGTGAGGCAGTCCGGACGACGGTGTGCCTCGTCGATGGCCCGCAGGCAGGGAAGCGGCGTACCCGTCAGCGCGACGAGCAGTTCCTCCCGCCGGATCTCGTCCGGGTCGTGGTCCAGCGGGGCCAGGACACCGTCGACCAGACCGATCCGGTGCCGGGCTCCCCGGCACTCCACCGGACGTGGTTGCCCCGCCGGGTCCGGAGGCCGGGGCGAGGCGGCCGGTGAGTGGTCGGGTACCAGTGCCGAGGCGACCAGCGGGTGCAGCCGGTCCACCTCGATCGCACCGGTACGGATCAGTTCCAGATCGGGGGGCACCCAGGTCGCCGCGTCGGGCAGGACGGGCAGCGCCGAAGTACCACCGCCTGCGGGCTTCAGCGCGATCCGCAGGGAGGGCGGCCCTGCGCAGCCCCCGTCCCCGTCCCCGTCCGAGGCCAGGTCGAGGACCAGCCGATGCCGGCCCCCGAGCCGCACGACCACGGAACGCTCCGACTCGGATCGCCCCTCGGCGTGCAGCAGGATCCTCGCCTCGGCCGCCCACCGGTCGACGGCACAGCGGCGCCCCGGCGGCACCGTCCCCGGCAGATCCCGGTCCGGTACAGGACCGTCGTCGCCGGCCGGCAGATCAGCGCCGGACCGGTGCCGCAGCTCATCGGTTCTGCGGACGTCCCACAGATGGCGGTGCAGGTCGAGGCGGAACCGCCGGCTGGGCCGGGGATGCGGATGCCGGCAGGCACCGCCCTCGGAACGGGATCCGTCCCACAGCGCGAGGCTGATCCGCTGACCGGCGTCCGCCCAGGCCGGCGCGGTCCTGACCACCAGGTGCACGGGGGAGGCTCCGTCCCGCCCCGCAGCGTCGTAACGGGCCAACGAGAGGGTCAGTCCCGGGCGCAGCAACCCGTCCGGGGCGATCCTCGGCATGTGCCAGCGCAGCAGGTCGGGAGCCAGATGGCGGAGATCGGCCCGGATGTGTTTCGCGAGTTCCGGGCCATGGGTGCGTGCCACGGATCGCGGATGGAGATCGACGTCGATGCCTGCGGCGGCGCACGCCCCCGCCCAGTCCCCGACGTGTCGGCGGGCGGTCGCAGTCTCGATCATGGACGGCGGCACGGCGAACTCGCGCACGCGCAGCCAGAAGGAAAGGCGGGAGTCCCTGTTCGCGGTCTGAGTGAGCATCAGCACTCACCTTGCGCGGACGGGTCCCCCAATCTGCCAACAGAGTGAGTCGTCATCGCGGGGAGCATAACGCCGCCCGCGGCCGTCTGTCAGGTGTAATACGGCCGCTCCGGTCCACCCGAGCCCTGCCCGAGTGACTTGGCTCTCATGGCACGCGGGCGGTATCACCGACACGATGGTGACCCTCACCGGCAGTTCGAAGGGATCCGGGATGCTCCGCAAGGTACTGGTCGCCAACCGAGGCGAGATCGCGATTCGTGCGTTTCGTGCCGGCTACGAGCTGGGCGCGAGGACGGTCGCCGTCTTCCCGCACGAGGACCGCAACTCGCTGCACCGGATGAAGGCCGACGAGGCCTACGAGATCGGCGAGCCGGGGCACCCGGTACGGGCCTACCTCTCCGTCGAGGAGATCATCCGCGCGGCCCGACTGGCCGGCGCCGACGCCGTCTACCCGGGCTACGGGTTCCTGTCCGAGAACCCCGAGCTGGCCCGGGCGTGCGAGGAGGCGGGCATCACCTTCGTCGGGCCGAGCGCGCACATCCTGGAGCTGACGGGCAACAAGGCGCGCGCGGTGGCCGCCGCCCGCGCGGCCGGCGTACCGGTGCTGGGCTCCTCGGCGCCCTCGACCGACGTGGACGAGCTGGTGCGGGCCGCCGAGGACATCGGCTTCCCGGTGTTCGTGAAGGCGGTCGCCGGCGGCGGAGGGCGCGGTATGCGCCGCGTGCAGGAGCCCGCCCAGCTGCGCGAGTCCATCGAGGCGGCGGCGCGCGAGGCGGCGTCCGCGTTCGGCGACGCCACGGTCTTCCTGGAGAAGGCCGTCGTCGAACCCCGTCACATCGAGGTGCAGATCCTCGCCGACGGGCAGGGCAACGTCATCCACCTCTTCGAGCGCGACTGTTCCGTGCAGCGCCGCCACCAGAAGGTCATCGAGCTGGCGCCAGCGCCCAACCTCGACCCGGCGCTGCGTGAGCGGATCTGCGCCGACGCCGTGCGGTTCGCCCGCGAGATCGGCTACCGCAACGCGGGCACCGTGGAGTTCCTGCTCGACCGCGACGGCAACCACGTCTTCATCGAGATGAACCCGCGCATCCAGGTCGAGCACACGGTGACCGAGGAGGTCACCGACGTCGACCTGGTACAGGCCCAGCTGCGCATCGCCGCCGGCGAGACCCTCGCCGACCTCGGCCTCTCCCAGGAGACCGTCACCCTGCACGGCGCCGCCCTCCAGTGCCGTATCACCACCGAGGACCCGGCCAACGGCTTCCGCCCCGACACCGGCAGGATCAGCGCCTACCGCTCGCCCGGCGGGTCGGGCATCCGCCTCGACGGCGGCACCACCCACGCCGGTACGGAGATCAGCGCGCACTTCGACTCCATGCTGGTCAAGCTCACCTGCCGGGGCCGGGACTTCACGACCGCGGTCCGCCGGGCCCGGCGTGCCGTGGCCGAGTTCCGCATCCGCGGGGTGTCCACGAACATCCCGTTCCTGCAGGCGGTCCTCGACGACCCGGACTTCCAGGCCGGAAACGTCACCACGTCGTTCATCGAACAGCGCCCGCACCTGCTCACCGCACGCCACTCCGCCGACCGCGGCACCAAGCTGCTCACCTACCTCGCCGACGTGACGGTGAACAAGCCGCACGGTGAGCGGCCCGACCTGATCGACCCCACCACCAAGCTGCCGCGGCCCGCCGACACCGAGCCGCCCGCCGGCTCCAAGCAGCAGCTCACCGAGCTCGGCCCCGAGGGCTTCGCCCGCCGGCTGCGCGAGTCACCGACCATCGGCGTCACCGACACCACCTTCCGCGACGCCCACCAGTCGCTGCTCGCCACCCGGGTCCGCACGAAGGACATGCTGGCCGTCGCCCCGGTCGTGGCCCGCACCCTGCCCGAACTGCTGTCCTTGGAGTGCTGGGGCGGCGCCACCTACGACGTCGCGCTGCGCTTCCTCGCCGAGGACCCCTGGGAGCGGCTGGCCGCCCTGCGCGAGGCCGTGCCGAACGTCTGCCTGCAGATGCTGCTGCGCGGCCGCAACACCGTGGGCTACACGCCGTACCCGACCGAGGTGACCGACGCCTTCGTGCAGGAGGCCGCGGCGACCGGCATCGACATCTTCCGGATCTTCGACGCCCTCAACGACGTCGGCCAGATGCGGCCCGCGATCGACGCCGTACGGGCGACCGGGACAGCCGTCGCCGAGGTCGCCCTGTGCTACACCTCCGACCTGTCCGACCCGAACGAGCGGCTGTACACCCTCGATTACTACCTCCGCCTGGCCGAGCAGATCGTGGCCGCGGGCGCCCACGTCATCGCTGTCAAGGACATGGCCGGCCTGCTGCGCGCCCCGGCCGCCGCGAAGCTGGTCTCGGCCCTGCGCCGCGAGTTCGACCTGCCGGTCCACCTGCACACCCACGACACGGCGGGCGGTCAGCTCGCCACCTACCTCGCCGCGATCCAGGCCGGCGCGGACGCGGTGGACGGGGCGGTCGCGTCCATGGCCGGCACCACCTCGCAGCCGTCCCTGTCGGCGATCGTCGCGGCGACCGACTACTCCGAGCGGCCGACCGGCCTCGACCTGCGGGCCGTCGGCGACCTTGAGCCGTACTGGGAGAGCGTCCGCAAGATCTACGCCCCGTTCGAGGCGGGCCTGGCCTCGCCGACCGGCCGCGTCTACGACCACGAGATCCCCGGCGGGCAGCTGTCCAACCTGCGCACCCAGGCCGTCGCGCTGGGCCTCGGCGACCGCTTCGAGGACATCGAGGCGATGTACGCCGCCGCCGACCGCATCCTCGGCCACCTGGTGAAGGTCACCCCGTCGTCCAAGGTGGTCGGCGACCTCGCCCTGCACCTGGTCGGCGCCGGGGTGACGCCCGAGGAGTTCGAGGAGACGCCGGACCGGTTCGACATCCCCGACTCCGTCATCGGCTTCCTGCGCGGCGAGCTCGGGACCCCGCCCGGCGGCTGGCCGGAACCGTTCCGCACCAGGGCGCTCCAGGGCCGCGCCGAGGCCAAGCCCGTGCAGGAGCTGACCGCCGAGGACCGTAACGGACTGGACAAGGACCGGCGCGCGACGCTCAACCGGCTGCTGTTCCCGGGGCCGACGCGCGAGTTCGAGGCACACCGGCAGAGCTTCGGCGACACCAGCGTGCTGGACAGCAAGGACTTCTTCTACGGCATCAGGCCCGGTAAGGAGTACGCCGTCGACCTCGAGACCGGCGTGCGGCTCCTCATCGAGCTGGAAGCCGTGGGCGAGGCCGACGAGCGCGGTATGCGAACCGTGATGTCCGCGCTCAACGGCCAGCTCCGGCCGATCCAGGTCCGCGACACCGCCGCGTCCTCCGACGTGCCCGTGACCGAGAAGGCCGACCGTTCCAACCAGGGCCACGTCCCCGCGCCGTTCGCCGGGGTGGTGACGCTCGCGGTCGCCGAGGGCGACGAGGTGGCGGCCGGTGCCACGGTGGCCACGATCGAGGCGATGAAGATGGAGGCCACGATCACCGCCACGAAGGCCGGACGGGTGTCCCGGCTGGCCATCAACAAGATCCAGCAGGTGGAGGGTGGAGACCTGCTGGTGGAGATCGCCTGACCACCGGCACTGCGTGCGCGCTCCACCCGTTCGGCCCAAGGTCCGCTGGTGCTTGCGGCCCCGCCCGACCCGTCAGAGTCTGGACGGGTCGGACGGGGGCGTGAGGAGCGAGGGTGATGACGACCGGTGGTGACGCACGGGACGCCGAGCGGCGGCGGCTCGCGGAGCCCGACGACGGCGTGGCGCCCTGGCGGCGCCGGGGCCCGTATCTGAGCGAGCGGCAGTGGGGCACGGTCCGGGAGGGACTACGGCGCCG
Organism: Streptomyces sp. NPDC058678; assembly: GCF_042714835.1. NCBI lineage: Bacteria > Bacillati > Actinomycetota > Actinomycetes > Kitasatosporales > Streptomycetaceae > Streptomyces > Streptomyces sp. NPDC058678. Next base: position 19,172 of record NZ_JBHXSG010000044.1, read on the forward strand.
ACGACGACACCTGGTCCTACTTCACCCACGACCAGGCGCCCGTTCCCGCGCCTACCGCTGGGGCCGCGAGTCCCCGCGGTCCGCGCCCGACCGGGAGGAACCCCTGTCATGACCGTGATCCTCGAGATCAACACCCTCGTGTGGCTGGGTGAGTTGAGCGAGCGTCACGGGCGCCGCATCACCCTGGGCGAGGTGCCGGGCCAGGTGTGGGACGAGATCGCCCGGCCCGGCATCGACACCGTGTGGCTGATGGGCGTGTGGGAGCGCAGTCCGGCCGGCCTCGGCATCGCGCTGCGCGACGAGACGCTGCTGGCGTCGTTCCGCGAGGCCCTGCCCGACGTCACCGAGGCGGACATCGTCGGATCCCCGTACTGCGTAAGGAACTACGTTGTCGACGCCTCCCTCGGCGGCCCGGAGGGCCTGGCCGCCGCCCGCGCCCAACTCGCCGCCCGCGGACTACGGCTCATCCTCGACCACGTCCCCAACCACGTGGCCCCCGACCACCCCTGGCTCACCGCCCACCCCGACCGCCTGATCCAGGGCACGGCGGACGACCTGGCCCACGCGCCGGCCGCCTTCCTCGAAGCCGGCGGCCGCATCTACGCCCGAGGCCGCGACCCGTACTTCCCGCCCTGGCCGGACGTGGTCCAACTGAACGCCTTCGCCGAGGACCTGCGCACGGCGACCGTGGACACCCTGGTGTCCATCGGCGACCAGGCGGACGGCGTGCGTTGCGACATGGCGATGCTGATGATGAACGACGTCTTCGCCAAGACCTGGGGCGACCGGGCGGGACCGGCCCCCGCCGAGGACTTCTGGCCGTACGTCATCCCGCGCGTGCGCGCACGCCGCCCGGACCTCCTCTTCGTCGCCGAGGCGTACTGGGACCTCGAACGGGCCCTGCAGCAGCAGGGCTTCGACCACTGCTACGACAAGCGGCTGTACGACCGCCTGTGCCACGAGAACGCCGCCTCCGTCCGCGCACATCTCGGGGCCGACCTCGCCCACCAGCACGGCCTCGTCCGCTTCCTCGAGAACCACGACGAGCCACGGGCCGCCGCAACCCTGCCCGGGGCACGGGGGAAGGCGGCAGCCACCGCCGTCGCGACCCTCCCCGGCGCGACGCTCTGGCACGAGGGCCAGTTCGAGGGCCGCCGGGTACGCCCACCGGTGTTCCTCTCCCGCAGACCCCAGGAACCGGCCGACGAGCCCCTACGCGAGTTCTACGGCCGTCTGCTGCGGGTGGCGACCGCCGTACGCCGGGGCACATGGCGACCGTTGACCCCGGCGGCCCTCCCGGCCGACGGCACCCACCGCGACCTGCTGGCATGGACCTGGACGCACCAGGACACACGCCACGTGGTCGTCGTCAACCACTCCGCCCACCCGGCCCAGGCACGGCTACCCCTCCCGTGGGACGACCTCCGAGGCAGCGAGTACCGCCTGACGGACCTCCTCACGGACCGGACGTACGACCACGACGGAGACGAACTGACCGACCCCGGCCTGTTCGTGGCCCTTGACGCATGGGGCGGCCACGTCCTGTCCGTGCCCGCTCGGGGCACCTCGTGACCGCTCTTCCCGCCACTGTCACCGCACAGGCCGCGGAAAGGTCTTCAACGCCCCGGCGAGCCCCGCGGCATCGGTGCCGACCTTTCGGTAAGCGGCGGACAGCAGCTGCCGTACGCCCTGCTCGGTGAGGCGCAGTTCCTTCGCGACCACCGTCACCGGATGGCCCTGGGCCGTCATCTCCGCGGCTCGGCGTTCGTGGGCGGTGAGTGTGTCCGTCTGGCCGTAGCGCAAGGGGAGTGGGCGCATTCCGGCGGCGGAGAGCTCCTCCCTGGCCCGGGCGGCCACGGCCTCGGCACCGCAGTGGACGGCGGTTTCCAGGCCACGGTAGAGGCGGTCGGCGGCTTCCTGGAGCCGGCTGTTCCGGGACAGTGCGGCGCCGTGGCCGACGAGGGCGCGGGCCAGTTCGTAGGCGGCGGGGGACTGTTCCAGGTGTTCGACAGCCTGTGCGTGCAGGTCGAGGGCCGCGGGGCCGCCGGTGACCTCGGCCTGAACGTGCAGCGCCTGACCGATCACGGATGCCGCGCCGAAGTCGCGGGCCCGCTTGACGGCGTCCTCGGCGAGTCGGACCGCCCGGTCGGGGGCGCTGGGGGCGACGGCGGACGCCAGGTCCAGTTGCCAGGCACACCAGGACGGGTTGCGCCAGGCCCGGGCCTCCAGCCGTTCCCCGACGGCGGACAGGAGGCACTCGGCTTCCGAGCGCCGCCCTTCGGCCAGCAGCAGTTCGGCGTATACCGTGCGCGGGTCGGGGTAGATGACGGCGTTCGGGACGACCTCGCCGTAGTGGTACTGGTCGGCGAGCCGGCGGGCGGCGACGGCCCGGCCGCGGGCCAGCAGGATCTGGATCAGGATGCCGATGGCGAACCACTGGGCGGGTACGGCGCCTTCGACCCGGTCGGCGATGCGCAGGCCCTCCCGGGCGAGTTCTTCCGCTTCGGCCAGGCAGCCGCGGCGGTAGCGGATGTAGCCGAAGAGGGTCTGGCCGACGGCCAAGTGGGAGCCCCGCCAGCCCTTTCCCTCGCACTCGGCCATGCCCTTGATGAACAGCTCTTCGGCCCGCAGAGGCTGGTCGCAGTACATGAACGTGAGAGCGACCGAGACGGGTACCTCGAAGCCACGGTTCTCGTCGGTCCAGCTCATCCCGCCGCGCAGGGCGTCCTCGGCACATGTGAGGACGGTCCGGCGCGGTTCACCACGCACCAGCGCGTCCCACGCCCGCAGGCCCAGGATGTAGCGCTCCTCCAGTCCGCGCCCGGGGAGCTTCTCGGCCAGGCGCGCCAGCCGTCGGGAGCGGGCGGGGGAGTCGGGCTCGTCCATGCGGAACGCGCTCCACACGAAGTGGTCGGCCTGCATCCGCAGTCGGATCCGCGGGTTGGTCGCCAGTCGTGCCTCGTCGGCGGCCACCGTCGCGGCCTCGGCCAGCCGGTCGGTGTGAGCCAGCGCCTGGGCCAGCCGGTAGGCGATGGAGGCACGGAGGTCGGGGTCGACTCCGGGCTCCGTCAGTGCCTCTCGGAGATAGCCGACCGTGGCGGTGGGTTCGATGAGGAACGTCGAGCACGCGAGTTCGTGGAGGAGTGCGGCCCGGTCCTCCGCGGGAGGCGGCTCCCGCAGGGCTCGGCTCAGGGCACGCCGGGCCGCCTCCGGGGCCCCGGCCCGAAGGTATTCACTGGCGGCCGCCCGCAGGCATTCGACCGCCTCGGGCTTGCCGTCACAGGGGACTTCCAGCAGATGCCTGGCTGCGGCGGTGGGGCCGAGCCCCGCGGCGCGGACGGCCTCCGCGGCCGCGTTGTGCAGACCCACACGCAGGCCGGACGGGATGTCCCGGTAGATGGTCGTGGCGATCAGCGGGTGGACGAATTCCAGCCCACCCCCGGGTCCCTGGTCGTAGGCCAGGATCCGGGCCGCCCGCAGCCGCTCTGTGGCCTCGGCGGCCTCCTCGTTGCCGATCACCGCGAGGTCTGCGGCGAGCTCCGGTGAGAAGGACCCGCCGAGCACGGCTGCGGCCCAGGCGTAGCGGACGGTGGTGGTACCGAGTCGTTGGAGGCGATCGAGCAGTCCGGGGCCCTTGACGGCCGCTGCGAGATCGCGCATCAGGGGCAACTCGTGCAGTGTGCCCTCGACTTGGCGCTCGGCGAGCCGGAAGGCCAGTTCGACGGTCTCGAACGGGCTCCCACAGGTGACCGTCCAGCACTCGGCGCAGAACGCGTCCTCGGCCTGCTCTCCCACCTTGTCCCTGATGATCCGCGCGACGGCGTCGGTACTGAGCGGCCCCAGGGCGTGGGGGCGGTTGCCGTGACGTTCGAAGACCGTGCGGATGGCGCTCGCCTCGGGCGGCATGTCGTCGGGCCGATAGGCGGCGACGATCAGCAGGGGGACATCGGCGGCCCGCGGCGCGAAGGAGGCGAGCCAGCCCAGGGACTCGGCATCGGCCCAGTGCAGGTCGTCCACGAGCAGTACGACAGGCGCCTTCTTCACCGCCAGACGGGTCATGACCCAGTCGAGGCCGTCACGTACCCCGGTCGGGTCCGGCACGTGGGAGGTGTCGTTCGCCTCGAGGCCGAGCGCGACCGCGACGATGTCGTACCAACTTCCGAGGAAGGTACGAAGCTCCGTGTCGTCCATCGTGGCCAGGGCGGGCTGCAGGAGCTGGCGCACCACGCGGAACGCCAGCCCCTGCTCGTTCTCGCCACCCTTGCCGGAGAGCACCGTGCATCCGTGCGCGACGGCGCGGGCACGTGCCGCGGCGACGAGGGTGGTCTTCCCCATGCCGGCCGGACCGGCGAAGACGAGGAGTTCGCTGGACGGCGTGCGCGGCACACCCGCGGCCGCTTCGCGTAGCTCGGTCAACGCGGAGTCGAGCGCCCGCAGTTCGCGGTGGCGTTCGAGCAAAGAATGCTGTTCGGTGAGGGATTGCCGCAGCCCAGGCGCCATATGCGCTACCGCTTCCTGTCGTTGATCCGCGGAGAACGGCGCCGAGCGTACGCCCTCAGGTGCACGCGGCGGTCGGGTTCGGACAGGAGCACGGCATGGAGGGTGAATTATCCACGGCATTGATCCGAGTGTCCGTCCTTCGGGTACTATGTCCCGCTCACCTTCATGGAAGGGCAGACGCTTCCGCGGTGTCCGCGTAGCGCGGCACCGCGCGGGACCAGAAGTAGCAGCCGCGAATCCAGCCGACCATGCCGTCCAGATGGCCGACGCCGGCAGGGCTCAAGTCCAGCCTGACCTCCTCGTGGAGTGACTCGAACTCGCAGATGGTGCTGTTGATCAGCCGGATGGCCAGCAGGACGGCGGTCGGCAGCGGGCAGCGGTGCAGCCGCTGCTGGGCGAGGGCGACATTGATGACTCCCCCTGCCCGCTGCTCCTTGACCGCGGAGAAGAGGTCGGCCGTCCACACGGCGGCGTCGACCGAAAGACGGGTCAGCCGCCGTACGCCTGGGTGATGGAGGTCATGGAGGGTGAGTTCGCGGTGCTGCGCCGCCTCGTACAGCGGATAGAAGGGTTCGATGCCCGCGGTGAGCGAACGTATCGAGCCGCACAGCCCGGTCCCCAGGGGCACGGAGTCGCTCTGGGCGACCGCCTCGTACAACAGCCCGTGCACATACTCACGGCTGGTCCACGCCCAGCGCGCCGCCTGCGCGGGAGTGCACCGCTGCCGGACCTGTCGGTGGAGGTCGGCAAGGGCGGCACCGAGGGCCGTGCTGGGGGGTCGGCCGTCCCTGAGGATCTCCACGCTCTCGGTCAGCATGGGCAGCAGCCGGCCCGGCTGCCGACGGCCGACCTCTTCGGCCCGGTCGTCGAAGATGAACTGGTAGGCGATCTGGTTGGCGACGATCTGGAGGATGTCCGCGTCGACCGTCGCGCTGTTGTAGGCCGCGAGCTGGGCCGGGCGCGTGGCGGTGATCATGTCCGCCACCGCCGGGTCGTCGGTCAGCCCCCAGGTGCGCAGCCAGGTGTCGAGGCCCGTCGCCACCTCGGCCGCGTGGCGGTTGCTCTGGAACGGGAAGGGCATGTAGAGGTGGGCGTCGATCAGATCCCTCAGGCTGCCGGGCGTGATCACGCGCTGCGGGACCGCTGTGATTGCCTCATGCGTCGTCGACACCGTTGTCACCTGCCGTTCGGGAGTCCTGTGCGCGGGCTGCTGCGGTTGCTCGCGGGGCGAGGGATCGTGCACGGGGCGCTGTGCCGGCCTGTGCGTAGGCACGCGGTTCGCACGTCATCACCAGTGACCGGGGTCCCAACGTCGCTGCCGGGCGCAGCCGTTCGGTGTACCCGGGCAGGTGGCGCAGTCGCCAGCGGCCGGCGATGGAAGCGAGGGCCAGCGTGGCCTCCGCGACGGCGAAGGTGTCGCCGAGGCACTTCCGGCTGCCCGCGGCGAAGGGGAGCATCGCGCCGTGGGGCACGGCCGCGGACGGCCCCGGGAGCCAGCGTTCGGGAAGGAAGCGCTCGGGTTCGGGGAACGAGGCGGGGTCGTGGTGCAGCAGGTAGGGGCTGTACAGAACGGTGGCTCCGCGGGGGAGCCGGTGCCCGGCGAGGGTCGTCTCCCGGGTGGTGATGCGGGTGAAGAGCCAGCCGGGCGGGCGGTGCCGCAGGGTCTCGGCGACGACGCTCCGGGTGTAGGTGAGCCGCGCCAGCTCGGCGCGGCCGGGCCTGCGCCGGCCGGCGGTCACGGCGTCGACCTCGGCGTGCAGGCGACGTTCCGCCTGCGGGTGCCGGGCCAGCAGGTCGAGGGCGGAGGCCAGGCACAGGGCGGTGCTCTCGGCTCCGGTGAGCAGCAGGGTGACGAGCTGGTCGTGGACCTCCCGTTCGGTGACCCCTGATGATCCGTCGGCTGCGGCGGACAGGAGCGTTGCGAGTACGTCGTTCCGGTCGTCGTCCGGGCCGCCCCGCCTGCGGTCCGCCACGACCTCGTCGACGATCGCGTGCACCCGCCCGACCGCGCGCCGGTAGCGCAGGTTCGCGGGCGTCGGGACGCGGAACAGGACGTCGACCGGCAAGGCCGTACGGACGAACAGGCCGCGGACGATGACGGCGAGACAGTCGCCCACCTCCGCCGCCGCCGCGGCGCCGAGCGAGTCCGAGAAGAGGACGTGGTTCATCACGCGGGTCGTCAGGGCCATCGTCGCCGCGCTGACGTCGACCTGGTCCCCGGCCCGCCAATCGCGGCACGTCGACTCGGCTTCCCGGACCATCATGTCCGTGTGGTCGGCAACGCGGGAAGGGCGGAAGTCGGGCTGCAGCAGCCTGCGTTGCCGCCGGTGCGTGTCCTGACGGCAGGTGACCAGGCCGTTGCCCATCAGCGGGCGCAGCCTGTTGTAGAGCGGGCCGCCCTTGTCGAAGGTCCGCGTGTCCATGAGGACCTGGTGGGCCACTTCGGGGTGGCACGCCATCCAGGCGCGGAGCGGGCCCAGGTGTATCTCGACCAGGTCACCACGGGCCGGCAGGGAATTCAGAAAATTCAGCGGCCGACGGAACAAGGCGATAGAGTGGCCGATGGATGGGAATATGCCCGGAGCAGTACCCACAGTCCATGCTCGTTCTGTCTCAGGTACGGCATTGCTCATCGAATACCACCTGTCTCAGTCGACGCACGAAAGTCGGTGGTTGGTCCACCGACTTGGCGTTCGAGTCATGTCCTGCCCAGTCCAGGCTGCTGACGGTGCCCCGAATCCCCTGTGCGCGGGGGCGCACAGGAGCACGAAGACGCATTGAGCGGGCGACCTTGGGTGCGCAATACACCCAAGAATTGTCGCCTTCTGTCACTCAAGCATCTTTCGTGCTCCTTTTTCGCGTGTGGCGAATCCGAATGGGCCGGGCAATCAGAGGTGGGGATCGGGATTGAACACCGGGTGATAGCTCTCCGGCGGCGCGAGATAAGTGGCGGGCAGGCCGCCGGTGTCGACGACGATCTGGTCCACCGCGATCGCCGGGTCGACCATGAAGAGCCGCAGGACGTGTTCGCCGGGTTCGGCGACGGTGATGGTGGCGGTCAGCTTCTCGATGCCCTCCTCCACGTTGCGGGCCCAGGCGTCGCCGCGGTTGCCGGTGGCGACGGACTGTCCGGACAGCACGGCGACCGGCTGGTCGTCCAGGGCGACGGCGATCCGTCGGTGACCGCGTTCGTCGAGGGAGGGCAGCCGGAAGACGGTGACCGGGAAGGCCCCGGCGCTCGCGAAGCGCACCCGGTACCTCAACTCCGGCGCCCGGGCGGCGAAGTCCCCCGTGACCGGAGCGGCTGTCGACGGCACCGCTTCCACCGCACCCGTGCGGCGACCCAGCCCGCGCACGGTCCGCCAGCGGGATCCGCCGCGCGCCACCCGGCGCTCGAAGTGCACGGCGTCGATCGACACGTATCCGTTCGCCTCGACGAACCCACGGGCCCGCCGACGTGCCCGCTCCCCGTCGTTGACCACCCGCAACGGCACCTCGACACGTTGCCCCGCACCGGTGACGACGACCGTCGACTCCTGCGTCCCCTCCGGAACGCGCGCCCAGTCGATCTCCACCCACACCCGGGTCTGCTCGGTGACCGAGCCGGCCGTGGTGCTCAGCCGGACCCACGGGTGAGCGGCCTCCGCCGCCCAGTCCACGCTCAGGAAACCGGTGTTGAAGACATCCACGAAACGCCGGTCGCGAGTGTAGGAGGAGAAGGACAGCGGCCGGCCCGCCCCGGTCTCGTTCCCCTCGGCCGCCACCCCGAGCCCCGAGGTCTCCTGCCGGGCGACCCTGGTGACGGCCGGACGGCCCGGCGCCTTCGGGATCTGTGAGGGGTACGGGTTGACGATGCCGTCCCACTTCCCGCCCGCGACCTCGGTGTTGTACCGCCTGGTGATCGCCGCTTCCTCGGCGTGGGCGGCCTCGGCCAGGTCGGCGAAGCGGTTCGTGCCGGCACCCTGCCCCTGCCGGACCGCGAGCGCGTTGCGGTCCGCCCAGTAGTACTTCAGGTTCATCAAGTACGCCCCGTGCACCGGGTACTCGACCAGCTCGTAGTAGGCGTCCCGGTAGGCATCGGGCAACTTGGCGCCCAGCTCCCGGGCACGCTCCAGCAGCCGGGCGTAGGCGTCCGTCCGGCGTCCGGCCTCGTCGCCGTGGTGGATGACGGAGAACATGTTGCGGTCGATGAACTCCGGGCGCCGCTCGGCGGCGAGCCGGTAGTACTCCGTGCGGATGGCGGCGATCTCCGGCCCGTGGCGCCGCCCGAACTGCCGCCCGGCCCAATCCGCCACGAAGTCCTCGACATCGTCGGCGTCCCACCGGTCCACGTCCCAGGCCATGTCCATGGAGAAGGACAGCCCGGTCTCGATCGACTTCACGTCACCGACGTTGAAGATCCACATCCGGTCGACGCCGTGCTCGTACACCCGGCGCAACTCCTGCCACACCTTGGACAGTTGGGTGGTGTCCAGCCACAGGTAGCTGCGCGGGCGGCCCCAGTAGGAGAGGTGGTAGTAGATGCCGTTGCCGCCCGCACGGACGCGCTCCGCCTCGTTCGGCAGCTGGCGCATGTTGCCGTGGTTGTCGTCCGGCCAGATCAGCGTGACGTCGTCAGGGACCCGCACACCCGCGTTGTACAGGTCCAGCACTTCCTTGTACGGGATGAAGATCTGCGGCTCGGCCTCCGCGCCGACCTCCTCGGCCAGGATCCGGCGCTGGTCCGCGATGATGTCGTTCATCACCACGACCTTCTCGGGAATCGTCGTCGCGTGCTTCGTCTCCAGCGCGCTGTCGTGCAGCCCGCGCATACCGAGCGTCCAACTGCTCTCGTACGACGCGTTCTGCCGGGCTCTGGCTCTCCAGTAGTCGGAGATGACACCGGGGTTCACCGTGTAGTCGTACACCGGCAGGGTGCCGTCCGCGCCGGGATGTTCCTTCGCCCACGGGTCCCACTCGTGGACGCCGTTGCGCAGCAGGGCCTCGGGGTGACTGGAACCGACGACGATGCCGTAGCGGTCGGCGAGTTCGGGGTTCTCGCGGTGCTTGTTGAAGAAGTCGGAGTACGGATGCATGGCCGGCCACAGGTAGTTGGCCTTCAGGCGGAGCAGCAGTTCGAAGACGCGCTTGTACGTCTCGGGGCCGATGTTCTTGTCCGGCTCCTGGGTGCGGCGGGACCATGTGGTGAGGTTCTGCTCGTCGTTGATGAAGACGCCCCGGTAGCGGACGGAGGGTTCACGCCGCTTGACGGGGCCCGCCGGCACCGTCACGGTGTCGCGGCGTACGACGGGCACGTCGGCCCACCAGTACCAGGGGGAGACCCCGACGCGCTCCGAGGTGTCGTACACGCCGTAGACCGTGCCGCGCCGGTCGCTGCCCGCGATCACCAGGGCGCGGTCCACTCCCGGTAAGGGACGTTCCACCACCTGGGTCACGGACGCCTCCCAGCGCCCCTTCACCCCGGAGACGTCCAGACGCCGGTCCGCGACGAGCCGGTCGATGACGGGGCTGGCGCCGAGCGTGCCCACCAGGACCAGGTGGGTCGCCCGTTCGGGCAGGGTGTGCAGCAACCGCGGCCGTACGCCGCTGACCCGTTCGATGTCCGCGGGCAGGTCCCCGGCCGCGCGGACCACGGCCTGGTCGTCCGCCGTGTCCACGAACACGTCCACGGCGATGCCGCCCTGGACGAGGGGGAAGGCCGGGCGGTCCGACGGGGCGGCCTGGGCGGCCCGGGCGGTCGTGGGTAACACCCCCGGGAGCAGCGGGGCGACCCCGACGGCCGTCATTCCACGCAGGAACGACTTGCGGGTCCATGGCTGCGAGTGACTCTGCGGTTCGTTGTGCGGCACGAGACGCTTCCTTTCCGCCCCGGGCACCCTCGACGGCCCCTCGTGCGGACCGTCCGGCAGGGCTGGGCGCAGGGGGCTGGGAGTAGGCCGAATAGCGACGGGCGTTTGACGCTTGCGTGGTCATGCACGGGCTGCAAAGCAGGTTAGAAAGCGCTTACTTCGGCACCTTAGGCCAGGGCCGGACGAGGCGTCCAGAGCCGTGCGTGACCGGAGTGCCGATGAGTCATCGGACGTGCGTGTGAGGAGCCCGGGGTGACGCGGCGCCGGCTGGGCGCGACCGGCACCGTCGGTACCGGGCTCGTGCCGTGGGTGCGCCGATGCCGACCGTGCGGCGTCGTGCGGGTGCTCAGACGGGCCGTACCGCGCCGCGGATCGCCGACTCGCCGGCGTAGAAGACCGACTCCTCGCGGATGTACGCCCCCGGGCCCGGGGCGTGGATCATCGTGCCGTTGCCGATGTAGAGGCCGACGTGGCTGAGGTCGTCGTAGAAGAAGACCAGATCGCCGACGCGGGTGTCGGCGAGGGCCACCGGTGTCCCGGAGGCCGCCTGGGCCGGCGTGGCGCGGGGGAGGTCGACGCCGGCGGCCCGCCAGGCGGCCTGGGTGAGGCCGGCGTTGTCGTACGATCCCGGCCCGGCCGCACCCCAGACGCACGGCTTGCCGATCTGGGCGCGGGCGAAGGCGAGAGCGCGGAACGCCTTGGGCTCGTAGGCCGGGGCTTCCGGTGCCTGCGGCAGGCCGACGGGCGCCGGTGCAGCGGGGGCGAGGGGGATGCCCGCGCCGGAGGTGCCGTCCGCCTGGAAGGGCGCGGCCGGGGGGAACGGCGCGGTGGTGCCGAAGGAGGGCTGGACCGCGGTGGGTGTGGCCGTGGGGACGGGGGCGGCGAACGTGAGGGACGCGCCCGCGGGCAGCGGCGTGTTCGTGGGGAGCGGAGCGGCCGTGGTGGCGGGCGCCGAGGTGATGGACGCGTCCCTGACCAGTGACCCGTCCATCAGGGGCGGGTTCGTGGCGAAGAGCGTGTTCGGGGTGAGCTGAGCGCCCATGGGGGGAGGCGTAGCCATGGTGACGGACGCGTCTGTGGCCGGCGACGAGGCTGTGCCGAAGGCCGTGCCGGTGGTGAGCGACGGGTCCGTGGCGAAGGACGTGCCGGTGGTGAACGGCATTTCCGTGGCGAAGGACGTGTTCGTGGTTGGGGGAGCAGCCGGGGCGAAGGGCGTGTTCGGGGTGAGTGACGGGTCCATCGTCAAGGATGTGCCGGTGGTGAGTGACGGGTCCATCGCGAAGGATGTGCCCGTGGTGAGCGACGGGTCCATCGTCAAGGACGTCCCCGTGGCGAGCGACGAGTCCATGGAAGGGGACGCCCCCGTGGCGTACGGCGTCTGCATGGTGAGCGGCGCGGCCATGGCGGTCGGCTGCTGTTGCTGCCGGCGCGGGTCGGGATCGAGGCGGGTCTCCGGGGCCGGGGCGGCCCACAGGTCCTCGGCGGGGCCGGACTCGATCGCCGTGAGCGACGTGCTCGGCCGGCCTGCCTGGGCGGTGCGGGCGGTCAGCAGGTCGCGGGCCGTGGCGAGTTGGCGTTGGATGCGTTCCTTCGAGGTCCGCAGTGAGGACTGCCCCGACTCGACCGCTGTCGAGGGCAGTGCGCGGGGAGCCGCTTCCTGCTGAGCCTCCGCCTGCGTCACCGGCGCGGAGGGCAGTGCCGGTGCCGACCCGGCGGTCAGCTCCGGGGCGGAGCGTTCGGCAGTCGCCTGGGCGGGGATGCCGGGGGCGGTCACCGGGCGCGCGGGCCTGGCGACGGCCGGTCGGGCCTGCCTCCGGTCGGCCGGCAGGGCTGCCTGGACGGTCGGACCCAGCTTGGCGCGCGCCACGTCGAACCACTGCCGGGCGACGTCGCCGATGGCGGGGTCGGCCTGCCTGCGCGGGGCGTTGTCGGTCCCGGCGTCGACGCGTCCGCGACCGCCGTCGGTGACCGGACCCGCAGCCCCTCGCCCGGTGTCGGCGGGTGAACCGGCGCGTTGGCGGGGGCCCGCGGCCGCGCGGGTCGCGTTGAAGGTCCCGGTGTCGGTCTCGGCCCGGTTGTAGAGGTTGTCGATCCGCTGCTGGACCTCTTCGCGGCTCGGCCCGTCGTCCCCGGTCGCGGGAGTGGCGCTCGCGGTCTGGGAGAGCAGGGCCACGGAGGTGAGAGCCGCCGTGGCGAGTGCGGAGTTGCGCATGCCCGGGAGGTTGCTCCCTCCGGGTCGCGGGGTTCGCTCCGGCGCCATGGAAGACGTTCTCCTTCCGTAACCCGCGACCGAACTCCTCGAGCCGAAGCGGCTGGTGGGTCCGGTCAGGGGGTGACTCGACCAAGAAACGCGCGACACGGCGAGGTTCGCCGGAGGGAGTCGTGCGGTCAGGCGGCCAACTTAACCAACTTGTGTGACTGGTGTGAAGATTGAAGGGTAAAATGTCCGATACGTAACTGTGACCTTCGTCGTGTTGCTCCGACGAACCCCCCGGTGGAGCAGGAACTCGTTCGGACCGGGCCGGCAAGTACGCCGAAATGGCGGGTGGCGATGTCGGGTTCGGGGTCAGCGCGCGGTCCGCTGTCCCCGCCAGGCCTCGTAGTGGTCGAGCACGGTCTGCTCGACCGGGCGGTAGGTGATGCCGAGTTCGCGCACGCTCCTGCTGTTGTCGACCTGGAAGCGGATGCCGAGGTGCGCCCGGATGTAGTCCTGGGTCAGGCCGAAGGCGGGGCCGAGGACGCGCACCGGCCAGTGCGGGAGCGCGGTGCGCGGCAGGCGCAGGTCACGCGGGTGGCGCTCCCGGATGATGCGGGACATCTCGTGGAACGACGTCATCCTCTCGGCCGCGACGATGTAGCGCCCCTTCGCATCGGGGTTCTCGGCCGCCGCGATGTGCGCGTCGGCCACCTCCCGTACGTCCACCGTGGTGAAGGCGAAGTCCGGTGCGCCGTAGAAGAAGTAGCCCTTGAACAGTTCCTCCAGCAGGAAGAGGCTGCCGGACTCCGACGCGGGCGAGAGGGAAGGGCCCAGGATCAGGCCGGGGTTGACGGAGACCATGTGCCAGCGGTCCTGGGCCGCCTCCGCCTCCCACGCCGCGCGCTCCGCGACCGTCTTCGCGTAGTGGTAGGGGTTGTTCCGCACCGTGCTGGTGGTGTTGAAGTACTTCTCCGAGAGCACCTGGTCGTCCATGTCCAGCACGTCGGCGTAGTCGCCGAAGATCGCGCCGACGGTGGACGTGAAGACCAGCCGCTCGACCGACGACGTTCTCTCCAGGCTCGCCAGCACGTTGCGGGTGCCGAGCAGGGCCGGGTCCACCATGTCCCTTCGGCCGTCCTTGATCTTCTCCGGCATCAAGAACGGCGACGCCACATGGAAGACCACCCGGCTGCCGCGGATCGCGTCGTCGAAGGACCCCTCGCGCAGCAGGTCGGCCTCGTACAGGTCGAGGCGGCCCGGAAACTCCTCCTGCATCTCCCGCAGCGGCCGGACCTTCACCGTGTGAGCGAGGCTCCGTACGGTGGTGCGCACCGCGTAGCCACGCTCGAGCAGCCGTCGGACCAGGTGACTGCCGACAAAACCACTGCCACCGGTCACCGCGACGACCGTCGCCCCGCCTTTGCCCACGCCCCACTCCTCAGTCCCGCTCACCGGTAGTCCGGGGCGCGGCGATCCGTGCCCCCGGCCAGAGTCGGGCATGCCCCTCCGGAAGGGAACATCAATGGCCGAGTTGTGATCGTTGCCGGTGGCTCCGGTGGGTGGGCCGTGCGGGTCTTCCGGAGGGCGCTGCCCCTGCGTCGGCGTCAGAGCCGCGCCTCTCGCTCCGGGCGCCCTCGGTCCCCGGCACCGCCTCGGGCCGCCTCGGGCCGGTGGATGCCGCGGGGGCGGTAGCCGAGTTCGGCGGAGCGGCCCAGCAGGTCGGCCAGGAGCCAGACGATGGCCAGCCACATCTCGGTGCCCTGCAGGCCCGGTTCCGGGCCCGCGCCCGCAGTGCCGGGGCCGAAACCGAAGCCACGGCCGTCCCGCCAGCGAGTGAGGGCGAGGGCCAGTTGCCGCTCGGCCCAGGCGCGGATCTCGGCGGTGCGGTAGCCGGCGGCCCCGGAGCCCGTCCCGAGCTGCCGCGTGCACAGCCACAACGGGTGGGCGACGTCCAGCACATTGCAGGCGTTCTCCTGGCCCGCCCCGAAATACCGGGAGTCCCGGGCGTGGTCCAGGACCGCGTCCACGACCCGCTCCGGATGTGGCACGGGCAGTCCGAACTGGGCGAATGACCCGCGCGTCAGCCGGTAGTAGCCGTTGACCACCTGCAACCGCCCGGCGCCGGGCGAGGGGACGCCCCACATCCCCGTCCACGGGTCGGCACGGGTGAGCAGCCAGCCGAACAGCGCCTCCAACGCTCCGGGCTCCGTACCGCCGCCCTGAGGGCGCCGCAGGTTCCAGTGGGCCGCCGTGGCCCAGGAGTCGATCCAGGCTCCGGCGCCCCAGGCGTTGTCCCGCCAGGGCAGCGCTTCGAGCCGGGCGACCAGTTGAGGCACCGTCATGGCCTGTACGCCGTGCACCGGATGGGGGAGGGTCCCGCCCAGCAGGTCCAGCGCGTAGCCGACGCAGAGGACGTGGTAGAGCGCCGCTCCCTCGCGGGGGAAGCCGTCGTCCGGCAGGGACTCGCCGAACTCGGGCACCAGCCCGGTTCCCGGATCCTGGAGGGCGGCCAGGCGCCCGCTGTGCTCGTCGGACGCCAACTGCCCCGGGGCGGAATCCAGCAGCAGGTCGGCGATCTCCACGGCGTCGCAGTGCGCCCTTACCGTGGGCGCGGCGCCGGGACGGTCGACGTACCGCTCGCCGTCCCAGCACCGGGCCAGCAGGTCGGGAGCCTGGGCGCGGGCGGTGTCCGCGAAGCGGCCGAGATCCGTGCCGGGGGAGACGGCCGGCGGGGTGTCCCGGCGGTCACGGATCGGACGTGCCGGATTCCCGGCGGCCACCGTCCATGCCGGAAGGTCCTTCGTGACGACCGCTCCCGCGCCGATCACGCAGTGGTCGCCGATGGTCACGCCGTCCACCACGACCACGTGCGAGCCGATCCACACGTCGTCCCCGACCTTGATCCCCCTGCTGGTGAGCGGTTGCCGGTGGACCGGCCGGTCGGGGTCCATGGAGTGGTTGAAGCCGAGCAGCGAGGTGTGGGCCCCGATCCGTACACCGTCGCCCAGGGCCACGGCACCTCGCACGGTGGTGAACGGATTCAGCGTGCAGTCGGCGCCGGTGGCCAACTCCCCGGTGACATAGGCGTGGGCGGCGATGTACGAGCCGTCCCCGAGCCGCAGCCGGTCCGGGAACACCGCCGCCGACTCGGCGACGTAGCAGCGCTCACCGATCTCGACGTCCCCGTCGATCGCCCGCTGCCGTTCCCGCTGGGCGAGGTGCTGCTCCTCGGTCGCCTCCGCCGCGAACAGCCAGGGGCAGTGGTCGAAGTGCCGTACGGACGGCTCCCGGTGATCCATGGGCCGTACGCTAAGCCTCCCGAAACCTCACCGGAAGGGCCCGTGACTCTCACCGGTCCGGCAGCCCACCCGCCCTGACCAGCCCCGTCTCATACGCCAGGACGACGGCCTGGGCGCGGTCGCGCAGGGCCAGCTTGGCGAAGATGCGGGCCACGTGCGACTTCACCGTGGCCTCGCTCAGGGTCAGTTCGGCGGCGAGCTCGGTGTTGGACAGGCCGCGGCCCATCAGGGTCAGGACCTCCAGTTCGCGGGGTGTCAGGGCGGCGAGATCCGTGGCCGCGACGCCCGGACGGTCGCCGTGGGAGGCGAAGCGTTCCACCAGGCGCCGGGTGATGGACGGGGCCAGCAGGGCGTCGCCCGTGTCGACCAGCCGTACGGCCGCCGCCAGGTGTTCCGGCGTGACGTCCTTCAGGAGGAAGCCGCTGGCCCCGACGGACAGGGCGGTGTAGACGTAGCGGTCCAGGTCGAAGGTGGTCAGCATCAGCACCCGGCAGTGCGGGGTGTGTTCCAGGATGCGGCGCGTGGCCTCCAGGCCGTCCATGGTGGGCATGCGGATGTCCATCAGCACGACGTCCGGGCCGAGTTCGCGGGCCATCGCCACCGCCTCGGCGCCGTCGGCCGCCTCGCCGACCACCTCGATGCCCCGCGCGTTCAGGATCAGCCGGAAGCCGGTGCGGATCAGGTTCTGGTCGTCGGCGATGAGTACGCGGGGCGTCCGCTCGGCCGTCGTCACGGGCGGTCCAGGGGGATGCGCGCCCGGACCCGGTAGCCGCCGCCGAGCCGGCGCCGGGCGTCCAGGTCTCCGCCGTAGACCGCGACCCGCTCGCGCAGGCCGAGCAGTCCGCGTCCCGTGCCGTCCGGGTGCCGGGGTGCCGTCCGCACGGGCGCGGCGCCGGTCAGGACGCTCGGGCCGGAGTTCAGCACCTCCACGCGCAGCGCGTGCTCCGCGTACCGCACGGTGACCTCGGCCTTTCCTCCGTCGCCGTGTCGGAGCGCGTTGGTCAGCGCCTCCTGGACGATCCGGTACGCGGTCACGTCGATCCCCTGCGGCAGCGGGCGCGGCTCACCCGAGATCCGCACCTCCACGGGCAGCCCGGCGAAGGAGACCCGGTCGACGAGCGGGCCGAGCCGGTCGAGGCCGGGCTGCGGAGCCAGCTCCACCGACTCGCCGTCGTCGCCGGCGGGGCCGGGATCCACGTCCTCGCCGCTCGCCGACGGAGCCAACAGCCCCAGCAGATGCCGTAGATCGGTCATCGCACCGCGTCCCGCCTCCTCCACCGCCCGCAGCGCCGCCGCCGCCTCGTCCGGCATCGTGCCCAGCACTTCTCGGGCCGCCCCGGCCTGCACCACCATCAGGCTGACATTGTGACTGACGATGTCGTGCAACTCCCTTGCGATGCGGTCGCGTTCGGCCGCGACCGCGGACCGTGCGGCACTCTCCCGCTCCCGTTCCAGCAGCCAGCCGCGCTCCCCGACGGCCGCCTGCCACCGGCGCCGCGTACGCCACAGCGCCACCGCCAGCCCGACGGCCGCCGCGCACGCCATCCCCAGCGCCGCCATCAGCGCGTTCGTCTCCCCGTCCCACACGGGCATCACCTTGTCAGACCGCCACGGGATCTGCATCAGCCTGTGGATCCAGGGCCCTGCATCCCCAGGATGAGCGGCGGGGCGTTCTGCCATCCGTGGAGGGATGTTCAGGCCGCCGTACCCTCCGTAGCGTTTTCCGCATGATCACTGAGGAGACCAGGGGAGAGGCCGTCGTACGACTCGACGGTGTGCGCAAGGAGTACGGCGAGACGACCGCGCTGGACGGAGTGTCGCTGGAGATCCGGGCGGGGGAGGCGGTCGCCGTGATGGGCCCCTCGGGGTGCGGGAAGTCCACCTTCCTCAACATGATCGCCGGGCTGGACCGGCCGACCGGCGGCACGGTCGTCGTCCACGGCGAGAACGTGGGGGAGCTGAGCGAGAAGGGCCTCGCCCTGTACCGGCGCCGCCGCATCGGCATGATCTTCCAGTTCTTCAACCTCGTCGACGACCTGTCGGCGCTGGACAACGTGGCGCTGGCCGCGCAGCTGACCGGCACCCCGGCCCGGCAGGCCCGCCGCCGCGCCCTGGAGCTCTTCGACGAACTCGGCATCGCGGACCGCCGCAACGCCTACCCGGCGGTGCTCAGCGGCGGCGAGCGGCAACGCGTCGCCGTGGCCAGGGCGTTGATGAACCGTCCGGCCCTGCTGCTGGCCGACGAGCCGACCGGCGCCCTGGACAGCCGGGCCGGCGAACAGGTGATGGACCTGCTGCTCGACCTCAACCAGATCGGCCAGACCCTGATCCTGGTGACCCACGACGAGCACCTCGCCCGGCGCTGCGCCAGCCGGCTGGTCGAGTTCGCCGACGGCCGGGTGGCCGGCGAGCACACCCTGGAGCCGTCCGCATGAGGGCGGTGTGGCGGGCAGCCCGCGCGGCGGTGCGGCGACGCAGACTCCAGACCCTCGTCATCGCCCTGGTGACGCTGACCTCGACGGCGGCGATCGTGGTGGCGCTCGGCCTGGTCGACGCGGCCTCCGCACCCTTCGACAAGGCCTTCGGCAAGCAGCGCGGCGCGCATGTCACCGCCGCCTTCGATCCCTCCAGGGTCTCGGACGCGGAGTTGGCGCGTGCGGCCCGGCGGCCCGGCGTCGAAGCCGCCGCCGGGCCCTTCGCCCAGGCCGCAGTCGAACTGCCGCGCGGGACCATGGACTTCGGCCTCGGCAGCGAGCTCACCATCGTGGGCCGGGACGACCCGGCAGGCCCGGTGGACCGGCTGGACCTGTGGGCGGGCCACTGGGCCACCGGGCCGGGCGAGGTCGTCCTGAGCCGGCAGCCCGACTGGACCGCGGACGACCTCGGCAAGAAGCTCCGGGTGCCCTCGGGCCCGGACCTCACCGTCGTCGGGTTCGCCTTCGACCTCGGCCGGACCGCGGACGCCTGGGTCGCCCCCGAGCAGATCGCGGCCCTGCACCCCACCACCACGCAGATGCTCTTCCGCTTCACGGACGCCTCCTCGCCGGACCGGCTCCGCGCGAACCTGGCAGCCGTCACCGACGGGCTGCCGCAGGGCGCGCTGACCGCCTCGCAGTCGTACCTCACCCTCAAGCAGCAGATCGGCGGTTCGGCCCGCGCGTTCACGCCCTACCTGATGGCCTTCGGCATCCTCGGCATCGTGGTGGCGGTGCTCATCGTCGCCAACGTCGTCAGCGGCGCGGTGATCTCCGGCTTCCGGCACATCGGCATCCTCAAGGCCCTCGGCTTCACCCCTGGACAGGTGCTCGCCGTGTACCTCACGATGATCTCCGTCCCCGCGGTCGCCGGCTGTGTCCTCGGCACCGTCGCCGGCAACCTCGTGGCCCGCCCTCTCTTCGAGTTCGTCTTCATGGGGCCGGACGCCGGGGTGTTCCACGACAGCGTGGGCATCGCGCCCTGGGTGAACGTCCTCGCCCTGCTCGGCATGCCCGCCGTGTGCCTCCTCGCCGCCCTCGCCCCGGCGGCGCGCGCGCACCGGCTGCCCGCGGCGCGGGCGATCAGCGCGGGCAGCGCCCCGCGCGCCGGGCGAGCCCTGGGCATCCAGCGGCGGCTGGCCGGCAGCAGGCTGCCGCGCTCAGTGAGCCTGGGAGTCGGCCTGCCGTTCGCCCGGCCCGGGCGCAGTGCCCTCACCCTCGCCGCAGTGGTCCTGGGCGTGACCACCGTGACGTTCGCGACCGGCCTGGCCACGTCGATGACGAGATTCGGCGAGGCGGGCCGCGACGCCTTCCAGGTCACGGTGTACGTCGGCACGTACAAGGACGGCAAGGAGATCCGGCCGACGCACACCGACCCCGAGCTCCGGTCACTGCTGCGGTCCCTGCCCGGCGCCGACGAGGTCACCGCGAGGGCGGACGTCGAGGTGCGCATGGCCGGCTCCGCGCACAAGGTGATGCTCGAAGGCCGCCGGGGCGACCGGCCGCAGCTGGACAGCGTCCTGACCGACGGCCGGTGGATGCACCGGAGCGGTGAGATCGTCGCCGGCTCGGCCTTCCTGCGCCACAACGACCTGCGGGTCGGCGACCGCGTCCGTCTGGAGAAGGGTGACCGGCACGAGACGGTGCTGATCGTCGGGGAGTACATGCACAACGACCGCCGACTCGTCGTCACCGACCAGTCGACACTGACCGCCCTGGCCCCCCAGGAGAAGCCCATCGCCTACCACGTCAAACTCCGCGAGGGAGCGGACCCGGCCGCCTACGCCCGCGCGGCCCGGGCCGCGGACCCCGGGATCAGACCGGACCCGGTCGGCGCCAACACCGTCACGCAGACCATCGTCGGCTCGGCGTCGGTCCTCACCGTGATGCTCGCCGTGGTCGCCTCCCTCGGCGTCTTCAACACGGTCGTCCTCAACACCCGCGACCGCCGCCGCGACCTGGGCATCCTCAAGTCCATCGGCATGACGCCACGGCAGGTCACGGCGATGACGGTGACCTCGATGGCGGTGCTCGGCGCCCTCGGAACCGTGGTCGGCATGCCGCTGGGCATGCTCGGCCACGAGCTGGTCGTCCCGCGGATGGCGGACGCCGTGGACATCACCCTGCCCGCGTACATGACGGACGTGTGGCAGGCACCCGCACTGCTCGCCCTGGCCCCGGCCGGCGTGGCGATCGCCGTCCTGGGCGCGTACGTCCCGGCGCGCAGAGCGGCACGGCTGACGGTCGCGGAGGTGCTGCACAACGAGTGAGGCGTACGCTGCTCCGCCCCGCGCCCCGAGAACTCAGCCGACGCTGACGTTCGAGGTGAGCAGGCGGAGCAGTTGCTTGGCCAGGGCGTCCTGGTCCGGGGTCAGGCCCATGGCGTCGCCGATGGCGAGGGGAACGGTGCCCGCGCGTTCCCGGAGCCGGGCTCCGGCGTCGCTGAGGCGGATGGCGACCGAGCGTTCGTCGTCCGCCCGCCGCTCGCGGTGCAGCAGGCCGTTCGCCTCCAGGCGCTTCAGCAGGGGCGAGAGGGTGCTGGACTCCAGCTGGAGCGAGGCGCCCAGCTCGCGCACCGAAATCGAGTCCTGCTCCCACAGCACGAGCATGACCAGGTACTGCGGATAGGTCAGGCCCAGCTCGTCCAGCAGCGGCCGGTAGCGGGCGGTGACCGCACGGGAGGCGGCGTACAGCGCGAAGCAGAGCTGGTCGTCGAGGAGCAGCGACCCTTCGGCCGGCTCGGGGGCTGTGCTCACGGCTCGGCTCCTCATTCCTGTGCTGGTCATTTGTTCCCACCACCCTAGCGTTGAAGTCCAGTCGATAATATCGCGGACTAATTAGTTGTGCACGACTGAATCGAGCGCTACTCTCCATGGGTGCCGCCTCTCCGGGCCGGGATCCCCCACCGGAGCCGACCACCGCACCTGATCCGAGGAGATCGCCATGACAGAGACCCGCCCGGTACTCGAGCCCGCCGCCCAGGCCTTCGTCGAGGCGACCGCGAATCCGCCCTACCTCTTCGACCTCCCGCCCGCGGAGGGCCGCAAGGCGGTAGACGAGGTGCAGTCCGGTGAGATCGACAAGCCGGAGATCGACGAGGAGTGGATCACCGTCCAGGGCGGTCCCACGGGCAGCGTCCGGGCCCGCGTCGTCAAGCCCGCGGGCACCGAGGGCACCCTGCCGGTGATCATCTACATCCACGGAGCGGGCTGGGTGTTCGGCAACGCCCACACCCACGACCGGCTGGTGCGCGAACTCGCCGTGGGCGCCAACGCCGCCGTCGTCTTCCCCGAGTACGACCTCTCGCCCGAGGCCCGCTACCCGGTCGCCATCGAGCAGAACTACGCGGTCGCCCGCTGGGTTGTCGAGCAGGGCGCCTCCAAGGGCCTGGACGCCACCCGCATCGCCGTCGCCGGAGACTCGGTCGGCGGCAACATGAGCGCCGCGCTGACCCTGATGGCCAAGGAACGCGGCGATGTCCCCCTCGTCCAGCAGGTCCTCTTCTACCCGGTCACCGACGCGAGCTTCGACACCGGCTCCTACCACCAGTTCGCCACCGGCTACTTCCTGCGCCGCGACGGCATGCAGTGGTTCTGGGACCAGTACACGACCGACGACAAGCAGCGCGCCGAGATCACCGCATCCCCGCTGCGCGCCACCACCGACCAGCTCACCGGCCTGCCCCCGGCCCTGGTCATCACCGGCGAGGCCGACGTCCTGCGCGACGAGGGCGAGGCCTACGCGAACAAGCTCCGCGAGGCCGGCGTCCCCGTCACCGCGGTCCGCTACCAGGGCATCATCCACGACTTCGTGATGCTCAACGCCCTGCGCGAGACCCACGCCGCCCAAGCCGCCATCGCGATGGCCGTCAGTACGCTCCGCACCGCGCTGGGCACCGACTGACGGCCGCTGGTCGTTCCGGACGGAACAGGGGCGCGCCCGAGAGGTGTGCCCCTCCGCCCGTCCACCCTGGAGAGCCACCCCGGGATCGACCCCGGCCGTATCCGCCTGTTCCGCACCGGCCGGGCTGCGCACCGCGCCCGGCCGCACCACGCGCACGGGCAGTGAGGGGCCGGTTTCGGGGGCATGCCGGGTGCGGGTGTGTGGGGGCCGGTCGCGCAGTTCCCCGCGCCCCTGCGGCCGGCTCGGCGGGCTCGGCCCGCCTGACCACGTCATCGCCCAGTTGTACGCCGGGTACACCGACCCGGGTGCGGTGGGCGTACGCCCGCACAGCGAGCGTCACCCGCGCCACCGCACCCAGCCGGCGCTGACCCTATGGACGTCGGTCGAGGCCGCAGGCTGCACGTGCCCGGCTCACGCGTCGACCGCCGGCCGGGCACCGGGCACTACCTCCGCGAGGAACACCCGCGACGCACCGTCCGCCTCATCGAGGATGGGGCGGATCTGTCACCAACGCGGCAGCTTGAGCTCGTACTCCGGCTGGATCCGCCGCATGTAACCGGTGTCGTCCCGCGTGCGCACACCGGAGTCCACGTACAGCCGGTGCAACCGGTCCAGGGCGTCGTGGTCGAGTTCCACGCCGAGACCGGGCCCGGTGGGCACCTCGACCGCGCCGTCGCGCAGCTCCAGCACGCCCGGGACGATCACGTCGTCGGCCGAGTTCCACGGGTAGTGCGTGTCGCAGGAGTGGTCGAGGTTGGGGATGGCCGCCGCCACATGGGTCATCGCGGCGAGGCTGATGCCCAGGTGCGAGTTGGAGTGCATGGACAGCGCGAGCCCGAACGCCTCGCAGACGGCGGCCAGTTCGCGGGTGCGGCGCAGCCCGCCCCAGTAGTGGTGGTCGGTGAGCAGGACCTGGATCGCGTTCTGCTCGACCGCCGGCTTCAGGTGTTCCCAGGCGATCACGCACATGTTGGTCGCGAGTGGCAGGGGCGAGTCCCGCGCGACCTGAGCCATGCCGGGGATGCCCCGGGTCGGATCCTCCAAGTACTCCAGTACACCGTCCAGTTCACGGGCGACGTACGTCGACGTCTCCACCGTCCAGGCGGTGTTGGGGTCCAGGCGCAGCGGCTGTCCGGGGAAGGCCTCCGCCAGCGCCTTGATCGCGGCGATCTCCTCGTCCGGCGGGAAGACCCCGCCCTTCAGCTTGAACGAGCTGAAGCCGTACCGCTGTTGCATCAGCCGGGCCTGCTCGACGATCCCGGCCGGGTCCAGCGCCTCGCCCCACTCGTCGCCCACGGCCGCGCGGCCGTCGAGAGCCGGGTGTTCGGCCCACTTGTAGAAGAGGTACGCCGCGAACGGCACGGAGTCGCGGACCGCCCCACCGAGCAGGTCGACGACCGGGCGCCCGAGCAGCCTGCCCTGCGCGTCGAGGCAGGCGACCTCCACCGCGGAGGTGGTCCAGCCGCGTTCGTGGGAGCTGGGCACGGTCGGCAGCAGGGCGGCGTCGATCGCGGCCGCGAGGGCCGTCGTGTCGAAGACGTCCATGCCGACGACCACCTTCGCCGCCGCCTGAAGCCGCTCCAGGCGGGCGGTGCCGCCCGGCGACTCGCCGAGACCCACCGTGCCGTCCTCCAGGACGAGTTGGAGGACCACCCGCAGGGCGAGGGGCTCGTGGACGCCGTTGGAGTTGAGCAGCGGCGGGTCGCGGAAGGCGATCGGGGTGATGATCAGCTCACGGATCCTCGTGTCACCGGACCTGCTCATGCGCCGGTCACCTCCAGGCCGTGGTCGATGAGTTTCGCGAGCCGGGAGACGTGTTCCGGCGTCGGGTCGACGAGAGGCGCCCGTACGCCGCCCACGTCCAGGCCGCGCAGGGTCACCCCGGCCTTGACCAGCGCCACGGCGTATCCGGGGACCTCGTCACGGAGCTCGACCAGAGGGCCGTAGAACTCGTCGAGAAGGGTGTTCACGAGCGCCTCGTCGTTCTCGGCGAGCGCCCGGTGGAAGGCCAGGGCGATCTCCGGGGCGAAGGCGAACACGGCGGAGGAGTACAGGTCGACGCCGATGCCGCGGTAGGCGGGCGCGGTCATCTCGGCGGTGGGCAGGCCGTTGAAGAACTGGAAGTCCCGCCCGTCCGGGAGTGCGCGCACGGCCCGGACGATGCGGTGCATCCGCTCGATGTCGCCGAGGCCGTCCTTGAGGCCGACGACCCCGGGCAGGGAAGCGATCTCGGCGGCCGTGGACTCGGTGAGTCGGGCGGTGCCGCGCTGGTAGAAGACGACGGGCAGCCCGGTGGCGTCGGTGACCTCCCTGACGTACCGCACCAGGCCCTGCTGCGGGGCGCTCACCAGGTAGGGCGGCAGCAGCAGGATGCCGTCGGCGCCGGCACGTTCGACGCGGGCCGCCTGGTCGCGGGCGACCGGCACGGGGCCGCCGGCCGCCGCGAGGACGGGCACCCGCCCCGCGGTCGCCTCGACGGCGATCCGTGTCGCCCGTTCGATCTCCTCGGGCGTCAGCGCGTGGAACTCGCCGGTGCCGCAGGCGACGAAGACGCCGCCCGCGCCGGCCGCGACTCCGGCCTCGATGTGCCGGGCGAGCCGCTCCTCGTCCAGCGAGCCGTCCGCGGCGAACGGCGTGACCGGGAAGAACAGCACTCCGTGGAACTTCATGTCTCCCTCAACGTGGGGGTAGGTCGAAACATGGGGGCAGGTCGAAACGTGGGCTCGGTCAGCCCTTGGTGGCCCCGGCGGCGATGCCGGTGACCAGCGAGCGCTGGAGGAGCAGGTAGACGATCAGGCTGGGGATCAGGGCGATGACCGCACCGGCGAGCACCACACCGGAACCGACCTCGGGGTCGGTGCGCAGGATGGACAGAGCGACGGTGACCGTGTAGTCGGTGGGGTCCTTGGAGGCGATCAGGGGCAGCAGGTACTGGTCCCAGATCATGACGAAGCCGAGTACGCCGGCCACGCCGAGGGCGGGCTTGCACAGCGGCAGGACGACCTGCCACAGCATCCTGAACTCGCCCACGCCGTCGAGCCGGGCGGCCTCCTCGATCTCGGCGGGAATGTCCTTCATGAACTCGGTCAGGAGCATCACGGAGAAGCCCCAGGCGCCGAGCGGCAGGATCACGCCCCACGCCGTTCCCTTCAGGTCCACGCCGACCACGGGGACGTGACCGAGGACCAGGGACAGCGGGATCGCGATGACCTCCTCGGGGAGCATCATCGTCAGCATGAACAGGGTCAGGATCAGCGCCTGGCCGCGGAACCTGTGCCGGGCCAGCGCGTAGGCGGCGAGCACCGACACCGCGAGCTGGAGCAGCAGCGCGCCGCCCGCTATCACGAGGGAGTTGGTGAAGTAGTCCCAGATCCCGCGCTCGCCCGCCACCTCGAAGTTCTGCAGCGTGCTGTCGTGCGGGAGGAAGGACAGCGACGAGCCGCTGGCGTGCGCGGTGAAGGCGCCGGAGAGGATCGTCAGGAACGGCGCCGCGAAGACGCCGAGCGCGATCGCGCAGAGCAGGATCCGCAACGCCCAGCCCACGCCCGGCCGGTCGCTCCAGCCGAGGGCGGTGTCGAAGCGGGCGGGGGTGGCCCGCTGCCCGGCCGAGGCCTTCCCGGCCGGTGAACCGGGCACCGACGTGCGGACGGTGTCGATGGTGGGTGCGCTCATCGCACGTCTCCCCTCTTGCGGAAGTGGTTGACCGTCACGGTCAGCAGCAGGGTCACGCAGAGCAGCAGCACGGAGGCCGCGGAGGCGCCGCCGATGTCGTTGCGGGTGAAGCCGAGACTGTAGGCGCGGGTCATCCAGACCTCGGTGGACCCGGCCGGGCCGCCGCCGGTGAGGACGTACACCTCGGTGAACACGCGCAGTCCGCGGATCGCGGCGAGCGTGAGGACGATGCCGAGCGCGGGGCGGATGGCGGGCAGCGTCACGTAGCGCAGCCGCTGCCACAGCGAGACGCCGTCCATCGCGGCGGCCTCGTACAGGGTCCGGTCCACGCCCGCGAGGCCGGCGAGGATGATCACCATGTTGTAGGGGGCGAGCATCCAGATGCTCATGACCATGGTCGACCACAGCGCGGTGTCCGGGTTGTCGAGGAACGGCGTGGGCCCGAGCCCGAGGAAGCCGAGGCCGTGGTTGATCAGGCCGTCGGAGGTCGGGTAGTACAGCAGCCGCCACATCTCGCCGACGACGGCGGTCGCGGTGACGACCGGCAGGAAGACGGCCGTGCGCATGATCTTCAGGGAGCGGGCCTGGCCCTCGAGGAGCAGGGCGAGGAGGAAGCCGACGAGGATGGCGCCCAGCGACTGGCCGAGGCCGAGGAGCAGGGTGTGGCCGATCGCGTCCTGGAAGCGGTGGTCGGTCAGGACCCGGGTGTAGTTGTCGAGACCGACCCACTTGTCGCCGAGGAAGGGCCGTACGTCGAAGAAGCTGAGCCAGATGCCCTTGCCCATGGGCAGGAACTTGAAGACGAGGGCGAGCAGCAGGCCGGGGGCGAGGAACACCCAGGGAAGGGCCGCCCTCTTGGTGAGCACTCTGCGCCGCTGGGGCGTGGTGACGGTCGCGGTCATTTCAACAGGTCCTGGTCCTTGAGGTCACCGGCGAGGGTGTCGTTGAGTTCCTTCAGGCTCGAGCTGACGTCGCTGCCGCAGTACGTGAAGATCGCGTTGAGGCTGTCCGCGGTGTCCTGCTTGATCGGGGCGAAGTCCGGCGCGTTCGGGAACTGCTCCGAGGTGTCCTCGTACGCCTTCTGTACGACGCTCCAGCGGGGGTCGTCGCGTACCGTCGCCGCGTCCAGGGCGGAGTTGACGGGGATGCGGACGACCGGCTGGTGGCCGTCGACGCTGGTCATGGCGATCCGCTGGCCCTCGGGGGAGATCAGGAACGCGGCCAGCGCCTGCTCCTGCTTCGCCTTGCCGGTCTTGGCGCCGAAGTAGACGTTCTCGCCGTCGGCCAGCACGTCGGACCCGGCGGGGCCGGCCGGGGCGGCCACGACCTCGTACGTGTCCTTGCCGGGCGTCGCGTCGAAGGTGGTGATGTTGTACGGGCCGGTGAGGTACATGCCCGCGTTGCCGTCCTGGAAGTTCGTGGCGTTGCCGGTGATGGCCGTGAGCGCGCCCGGCTGGACGACGTTCTCGGTGCCGCAGAAGAGGTTGTCCTTCAGCCAGGTGACGGTCCGTACGGCGGCGGCCGAGTCCATGGCGGGGCGGTAACGGCCCTTGCCGTCGGGCTCGATGATCTTCGCGCCGCCCTGCCACAGGTAGCTGGCGCCCCACCAGGCGGCGTAGCCGTTCTGGGCGCTGCCGGGGACGACCATGCCGTAGGTGTCGGCCCTGCCGTCGCCGTCCGGGTCCTCGGTGGCGAAGGCCTTGGCGACCTGGAGCATCTCCTGCCAGGTCGTGGGCGCCTCGAGGCCGAGCTTGTCCAGCCAGTCCTTGCGGATCATCAGGGTCTGGGCCTGGCGGGAGTACGGGATGCCGTAGTGCCTGCCGTCGATGCCCACGGTGGAGGACCAGGACTTGTCGGTGATCTGGGCGTGGCCCGCGATCGCGTCCGGGGCGATGGGCTTCAGCAGGCCCTGGCTCTGGTAGCTGCCCATCAGAGCCGTGTCGTTGATCATGACGTCGGGCAGGTCCTTGGTGGACGCCCGGCTCTGCAGCTGCTGGTCGAAGTTGACGACCGGCTGATAGTCGATCTTGATGCCGGTCTTCTTGGTGAAGGCGGCGAAGACGCGGTCGTAGGTCGCGGCGGAGTCCGGATTGCTCCGGGTCCACACCTCCAGCGTGTTCGGGTCGCCGCCCCCGGCGCTGTCGGAACCGGCGCCACAGGCGGCCGTTCCGCACATCAATCCCGCGGCAGTCAGCGCGGCGGCCAGGCGGCGACTTCGTCGGCGATCGCCCATGGGCACTCTCCGTTCATATCCGTGAACTCGCTTCACGAATCTAAATGATCGCCCAAGCTACGAATCGTTTCATCCGTATGTCAATACAATGCTGAAACATTTCACCAGCGTCACACACACCCGCATATCGGTCCCTGGAGCCGCTTCCCGCGGAAACGCGTTGTCACGGGCCAAGACGGTCGCCTACCGTCTCGGGCGTGCTGCCTCTGGTGGAAACGGACGAGGAATGGGACGCGGTCGTCCCGGACGAGACGGTCATGCGGGCCGGCGCGCGCGACCTCTGCGCACGACTCGGGCTGACCGACGCACCACTGACCCGCTTCCCGGAGGGGTCGCAGCCGGTCTACGCGGTGGGCGACGACCTCGTCCTCAAGCTCTTCCCGTCCTCCGCCGCCCGGGACGGCGTCGCCGAGGGCCGAGTGCTGTCCCACCTCCACGGGCTGCTGCCCGTCCCCACACCGCGGGTGCGCGACTTCGGCCCGTACGAGAACGGCTGGCAGTACGTCCTGATGACCCGCCTGCACGGCGAGAACCTGGCCCACGGCTGGGACCGCCTGCACCGGACCGACCAGGAGCGGCTCGTCGCCGACATCGGCGAGACCCTCGCCGTACTCCACTCCCTCGACCCCGCACCCCTCGCGGACGTCCTCGGCCCCGGGGACTGGGGCGCCTTCCTGGACCGCAGGCATGCGGTCGCCGTCGAACAGCAGCGCCGGAAAGGACTGCCCGCCGCATGGCTGGAGCAGATCCCCGACTTCCTCGCCTCGGTCAACCTCACGCGCAGCCCACGGCCCGCGCTGCTGCACACCGAGGTCATGGCCCAGCACTTCCTCGTCGCCCCCGACGGCTCCCGGCTGACCGGCCTCTTCGACTTCGAGCCGGCCATGATCGGCGACAGGGCGTACGACTTCGTCGGCGTCGGCCTGTTCGTCACCCGCGGCGACCCCCGACTGCTGGCCCGCCTCACCGCGTCGTACGGCCAGGCCTTCGAGCCGGCCGAACTGCTCGCCTGCACACTGCTGCACGTGTACAGCAACCTTCCCTGGTACCTGCGCGAACTGCGCGCACCCGCCGAGGGAACGCTGACCTCCCTCGCCGAGGCATGGTTCGGTACGGCGTGACGCCCGAGGAGCCGGGTGCCGTGGCGGCGCGCCTCACCGGGCACCCGGTCACCGCGGTGCGCCCGCTGTCCGGGACACTCGCCGAAGTCACCCTCGACGGCGGTCCGGTGGTCGTGGTCAAGCCGGGGGAGGGGCCCGGCGCGGTCGAGGCCGAGGCGGCCGGGCTGCGCTGGCTCGCCGACGCGGGGGCGGTCCGCGTGCCGACCGTGTACGGCCACGACGGGCGTCGTCTGGTCATCGAGCGGGTCCCGCGGGGCCGGCCCACCGGCGGTGCGGCGCTCCGGTTCGGCCGGGACCTCGCCGCCCTGCACGCCGCCGGGGCACCCGCGTTCGGCGCCCCGCCGCCCGGCGGCCCGAGGGACGCGTACATCGGACGCGCCCCGATGCGCAACGCCGACGGCACGGACTGGCCGGCCTGGTACGCCGAGCACCGGGTGCTGCCCTACCTGCGCAGCGCGGTCGACGACGGCACCCTGCGCCCCGCCGAGGCCACCGTGGTCGAGGAGGTCTGCGCGCGCCTGCCCGACCTGGCGGGCCCGCCCGAACCGCCCGCCCGGCTGCACGGCGACCTGTGGAGCGGCAACGTCCTGTGGGGCACCGACGGCGAGGTCCACCTCATCGACCCGGCCGCGCACGGCGGCCACCGCGAGACCGACCTGGCGATGCTCCACCTCTTCGGCTGCCCCCACCTGGACCAGGTGCTGGACGGCTACCGGCAGGCGGCGCCGCTCGCCGACGGCTGGGCGGACCGCATCGGCCTGCACCAGCTCTTCCCGCTGCTGGTGCACACCGTGCTCTTCGGCCGCGGCTACGCCGAACAGGCCCTCGCACAAGCACGAACGGCCCTGGCGCGCTGATCCGCGCGCCCGGGCCGTCGTACGAAGAACGCCTTGCGGCGTGACGTGGAGGGCGAGGAAAGCGAAGGGACTAATTTCAAGGGAGTTTGAGAAGGAAGCCCCTTCATGGCCTCGCCGTGGTCAACGCTAGCAGTCAGTCGGGGATCAAGTCGCGCAGATTTTCGAGGGTGATGATCCGGGAGTCCGGGTGCAGCCCCTCGGGGCGCTCCAGGCCGATGTACGTGACCGGCCGGTCCGGCACCGACTTGCCGTCCCACACCGTCATGCCGGTGGTGGCGCCGTCGGCCATCCGCTCCGTGAGGTAGCGCACCGTCAGCTGCTCGCGCTCGACGATGCCGCGCAGCAGCGTGGCGACCGAGACCCGGTTGCCCTCGACCCGGTTGGACGTCGGGGTGCCCTTCAGGTACAGGTGCAGCCACTTGGCACACCACCGGCCGTCCTCGCCCCGCACGAACGCCAGCGGCAACGCCACCCGGCCGGGCCCCCGCAGCTCCGACTTCATCCGTACCGTGCGCGCCTCGAACGGCCGGCCCTTCTGCTCGCCGTCACGCAGCATGAACCCGAAGAACGACTCCTCGACCTCCTCGAAGCCCTCCCCGGAGAAGAGGTTGACCTGCGGCACCACGAAGGTGCCCCGCACGGCGCCGAGACGCAGGTTGATGAACTCCGAGGCTCCTTCCGGCGCTTCGACGATGTCACCGGAGTGCTCGCCGTCCACGGCGGTGAGGTTGGTGTACGACAGCCAGGAGACCGTCTCGTAGTCGGCGCCCAGCGTCAGCGCCGACAGGTCGTAGTCCGTCGTGCGCTCGCTCTGCTTCCAGTACACGAAGAAGCGCAGCAGCTCCCCGTCGACCGGGGAGACCGAGCCGCGCGGCAGCACGCCGAGGCCCGCCGCGGTGGCCTTCCCGCTGAGCGGGAGCGCCACGTCCAGGACATCGGGGTCGATCAGCAGGTGTCCCGGCGCGGGGAGCCGGCGGCTGATCTCCGCGTCGAGTGCGGCGACCAGGCGGTCCCGTTCCGGTGCCGGCAGGGGCGGGCGGTCCTCGTCGCCGACCCAGGCACGGCCCAGGCGGTTGATGAAGACACGCCGATGACCGGACTCGTCGGAGCGGTTGTGCAGGTGCTCGCGCACCGACAGCACGACCCGACCAGCCACCGAGGGGGCGACCTCCTCGGCGGCGGCCACGACGGTCTCGCGCTCCTCCTCGGTGACGGCCGTACGCAGCAGCCGGTCCAGCGCCCGGAACAGCCTGCCGGGAGCGGACTTCAGCATCCCGGCCGCCGCCACCACGTCGCCCGCGCCGAGCAGCTCCTCGACCCGGCTGTCGAACGACGGCGCCTTCAGCTCGCCGCGCGCGACGGCGAACACCTCGCCGGCATGCGGCCACCGCGGGTACTCGTGCGGGTGCAGCCGCTCGCCGAGGCGCTTGAACTCCTCGCGGTGCGCGTGGACGTCGGCGAGCTTCGCCGGGACCGCGGCGACGACGTCGTCCAGACCGGCGAGCAGCGCACGCCGCACGGGGCGCGACAGCGCCCGGAACCGCGTCGGCTCCTGCAGGGTCACGTCACCGCCCGACAGCGCGCACGCCAGCCGAAGCACGTCGGTGACGGTGTCCAGCAGCAGGTCCGCGCCCACCTTCAGACGGGCCTCGTTGACGACGGCACGGTTCTCCCGCACCGAGATCGCCTCCGGCTGGGGCCCGCTCGCACACTGCTCCGCGAGCGCCTTCAGGTCGCGCAGACCCTCCTCGCCCAGCGGCGTGGCGCTGCCGGCCAGGGCCAGGTACAGGCCGGTGACCTCGTCGTCGAGCGCGCCGCCGAGGTGCAGCACCGTCATCCGGTCGCCCGCCGCGGCGATCAGCTCGTCGTGGGCGGCGAGCATCTCGGCGTACGTGTGCTGGTAGCGGCCGTACGACGGGAGGGTGAGCAGGTCGACCACCCCCCGGCGCAGCTGCTGCAGTACGCCGGCCCGCGCCGTGCTGTCGTCGAGCGCCTCGGCGATGCAGCGCATCCAGAAGTCGAAGGTGTCCGGCACGTTGGCCGGGAAGTCGACGAAGTAGACGTTGTGCTGGACGTGGTCGCCGACCATCTCACGGACCGTGCGCAGCGTGCGCACGGCGGTGTCGACGACCGTGCCCTCGGACAGCCCCGACAGGCGCTCCAGCAGCTGAGCCGACAGCTTGAAGCCGACGGACATCAGCGCGGCGTCGAACTGCCGCGCCGCGACCTCCCCCGCACCGGCGGGTCCGGCGGGGGAGGGGAGGCGGTGGGTGTGCCGGACGACCAGCGGTTCCAGACTCTCGACCATCCCCGGATGATCGCAGAACGGCGCACGCCACCGCACCGGAGTTTTCGACCGGTGTTCGAGTCAGGAACGCTGGTCCTGCTCGGCCTTCTTCTCCTTGACGCGCACCGCTTCCCTGCGCACCTCGGCCTGGGTGGCGCGCTCCTTCTCCAGCCATTCCGGCCGGTCCTGCTTGAGCGCCTCGATCTGCTCGGTGGTCAGCGGCTCCGTGACCCCGCCGCGCGCCAGACCGGCGATGGAGACGCCGAGCTTCGCCGCGACGACCGGGCGAGGGTGCGGGCCGTTGCTTCGCAGCTCCTGCAGCCACGCGGGCGGGTTCGCCTGGAGCTCGTTCAGCTCGGAGCGGGTGACCACCCCGTCCTGGAACTCCTGAGGGGTGGCCGGGAGGTACACACCCAGCTTCTTCGCCGCGGTCGCGGGCTTCATCGTCTGGGTGCTCTGGTGCGACTTCATGGTGTCCAGACTATCGACCGCGCACGAGACGTCCGACCACGGCGGGTAGCCTGGCGTGGTGACAGGCTCGCCAGCATCCCCCTCGTTCCGGCTCGCGTACGTCCCTGGAGTGACCCCCGGCAAGTGGGTGCGGATCTGGCAGGAACGCCTGCCGGACGTCCGCCTGGAGCTCGTCGCCGTGTCGGCCGCCGAGGCGTCCGACGTGCTGCGCGCCGGGGACGCGGACGCGGCGCTCGTACGGCTCCCCGTCGACCGTACGGTCTTCAGCGTGATCCCCCTCTACACGGAGACGACGGTCGTCGTGGTCCCCAAGGACCACGTCGTGACGGCGGCCGACGAGGTAGTGGCCGAGGATCTCGCCGACGACATCGTGCTGCACCCCCTCGACGACGTCCTCGACTGGGAGCGGCCGCCCGGACAGCCCGCCTTCGAACGCCCCGCCTCGACCGAGGACGCCGTCGAACTCGTGGCGGCGGGCATCGGCCTCCTCGTCGTCCCCCAGTCCCTGGCCCGCCTGCACCACCGCAAGGACCTCACCTACCGCACCCTCGTGGACGCACCCCGGTCCGACGTCGCCCTGGCCTGGCCCGAGGAGGCGACGACCGACCTCGTCGAGGACTTCATCGGAATCGTCCGCGGACGAACGGTCAACAGCACGCGCGGCCGGGCCCAGGCCCCGGCCGAGGCCCGGCCCGAGCGCAAGCGGGCCGAACCCAAGGGCGGGGCACGGAAGCCGGCCGCGGGCAGGTCGGCGGGCAGGGGTGCCCGGGGCGGTGCCGGTGGTTCCGGTGGTTCCGGCGGCTCCACGGGGAAGGGCGCGCGGCGCGGCAAGCCCCGACGCCGGTCCTAGGAGCAGTCCGTCAGGACGTGAGATGCCGGCTCTCCATCACCGGCCTGCCACATCTCCGATCAGGGCCCGCGGGAAGCGAACCCCCGCCACGATGACGTCCGCCTTGCACGGCGCACGCGGGACCCGGGGCCGGAGCCGACAAGGGCCTCCGGCACCGGGCTTCGCACATCGATCAGGGCGTGAAGGACGCCTCCCGCACCGTACTCACCACCTTGTCGCCGTCGGCCCGGGCGAGCAGCCCGGCGGCCACCCACGCGTCCACCGTGGACCGCACCCGGGACACCAGGGCACCCTTGCCGCGGAACGGGGCCGCGGCCCAGATCTCGTCCAGCAGCGTGGTGCCGTCGGCCTTCGCCGGGTTGGCCACCCCGGAGTCGACGGCGCCGAAGACCACGCGCGGTTCGGAACGCCGGAAGTAGGCGTGCGTCGGATCCTCCGTCCCCTCGGAGAACGGGGCGAACTCGGTGCCGTCCAGGGTGTAGTGGAGCGGCTTGCCGCTCACGGGCGTCAGGGTGGGCAGCAGGTCGCCGGAGAGAGCGGCGTTGCCGTACAGGCCGAACGGCAGGTGCTCCGTGGCCGGGTTGCGGGCGACGAGGTTGACCGGGCCGTAGAAGAGGGTCTGCAGCGACGGGTCGTCGAGGGCCTTCTCCACCCGCAGCCGGAAGGGTAGGGAGACGCACACCCTGTCACCCTTGCGCCACGTCCGGGACACGGCGAAGTAGCTTCCAGGAACCGGAGTGCCGGACACCGCACGCCCGTTGACCGTGACGCGGAACCCGGCACTCGCCCAGGACGGCACACGCAGCCGGAGCTCGAAGGTGGCGCGGCCGCCGCCGATGGTCAGCTCGGTGCCCTGCTCCCTCGGGTAGTCGGTGGTCTGGGTGACCGTGACGCCCTTCTCCGCCCAGGTCAGCGTGGACGGGCTGTAGAGGTTGACGTAGAGGGCCGTGCCGTCGGCCTTCCTGAAGTACACCGAGTCCTGGTACTTCGTCGCGCTCTCCATGCCGGTGCCCTCGCAGCAGGTGGTCCCCTGCTTGGGCGTGTAGTCCCGCACATGACCGGGCGTCAGCCCGATGAAGTACGTGACGAGCGGCTTCTCCGCGTCCGCCTTGTCCTGCTTGGAGCCGAGCACCTGGTTGTAGAGCGCCCGCTCGTAGTAGTCCATGTACTTCGGCGACTGGTCGTGGAAGAACAGCATCCGGCTGAGCTTCAGCATGTTGTACGCGCAACAGGTCTCGGCGGTCGTCGAGCTGATCGTCCCCGCGATCACCCCGGAGGCCTTCCAGAACTCCGTGGTGCTGGTGCCGCCGATGCCGTACATGCGGCCCGGCACGACCATGCCCCAGAAGTTCTTCGCGGCGGTGAGGTAGCGCTCCTCGCCCGTCGCGTCGTACAGCCGGACCAGCCCGGTGAAGATCGGGATGTGCTGGTTGGCGTGCAGCCCGTCGAGGATGTCGGTGTTCGCCGCGCAGGCGTCGATGAGCTTGTCGAGGTCGAACAGCTTGGCCAGCGCGAGGTGTTCGGCCTTGCCGGTGAGCGAGTGCAGGTCGACGATCGCCTCGACGATGCCGCCGAACTCACCGCTGGAGAAGATGCCCCACATCCGCTGGAGGGTGGCGTCGGGCAGCTTGGACAGCCGGGAGTACATCCAGTCGCACATGCCCGACGCGAGGTCGAGTGCCCGTGCGTCGTCGGTGGCGCTGTACGCGTCCAGCAGGCCCCTGAGGATCTTGTGCGCGGTGTAGTACGGCGCCCACACCTTGGTGTAGTCCGGGCTGGTCCGCGACTCCAGCTCGATGAACTGCGTCTCCGGGTAGGCCGCCAGGAACCCGGGATGGCTGGGCGCGCCCCAGGTGCGGCGCAGGGTCGCGGTGAGGTCCCGGCCGGAGGCGTCCGCGAAGGCCGAGCCCGTGGTCTCGTCGAAGGCGTACGACGCCAGGTCGCCCCGGCCGGCGGAGACCTCGGCGGCCCGGCTGCCCTGCAACTCGCCGACCTCGGAGGCGGTCAGGGCGCGCGACCAGACGTTGAACTCGTCGAAGGCGCCCGCGAAGACCGGGTCGGCGGAGTAGTGCGAGCGGCCGAGCCAGTGGTGGGCGAGGGCGCCGAGGACCGCCGGGGTGAGGGACATCGAGGTGTTCTGCGCGACGGCCGTGCCGTTGACGTACAGCGTGCCCGTGCCGCCCGCGATCGTCACCGCCAGATGGCTCCACTGGTTCAGCGGCAGCGCGGCGGTGCCGTTGAGGCCCTGCTCACCGCCGGCACCGCTCGTCGTGACGGCGAAGCGGGGCACGCCGTTCGCGTTGCGGGCGGCCAGGTAGAGGTAGCGGGTGGTGTCGTTGCCGAAGTCGAGGATCCGGGTCCAGTTGGCGTCGTGGGTGGGCTTCACCCAGGCGGAGAGGGTGAGCGCCGAGGCGCCGTCGAGGACGCCGGTGGGGAGATCGACGTACTGGTAGGAGCCGCGGACGTTCTCCGCCGAAGTCCCGAACTTTCCGGGGGAGTTCAGCACGACCGGGTCGTGACGCAGCGCTTCGCGCACTTCGGTGAGCGCCTCGACCATGGTCAGGGTCTTGTCGACGAACACCTGCTCGCCGGTGCCTGCGTACGCCTGGGCCAGCATGGTCAGGAAGTGACCGGTGTAGTGGCCGCGCAGGTTGCCGTTGGCCTCACCGTCCAGGCCCTCCCAGCCGCCGGGGGCGACGGCGCCGCCCGTGGCGAGGCCGGCGTTGGCGCGAAAGACCTGCAGTAGCCGGTTCACGTCGTAGCCACGGGCGTGGTCGAGCATCAACTGCCGCTTGTCGGCGAAGACGCCCTGCCCCAGTTTCACGTCCTCGAGCGAGAACGGTCGTACGGTCCACACGGACGGTTCCTCCGAAACTGCGGCGACTGCCCGGCCGGTCGCCGCGTTAGAGATCGCGGGGGTCACCGCGGCGAGCGCGGCGGCCTGGAAAAGGTGCCGTCTGGAGAGGGGCGGTGCCATGTGTGCGCCTCCATGGGTCCACAAAATGCGGATGTTCGGGATTGCGAACGCTGTGCGGATAATCGACCAGACGATAGGGATGGTGAGGGTGAGGGTCAACGGGGCGGGAGCTTCGAGTTCCGGCCGTTCTCCAGGGGGCCGGTCCCGCCGTTCTCCACGGGCCCGGTCCGGCCATCCTCCGTAGAGCGGTCCTGCCACTCGCCAAGGGGCCGGGCCGTGCGCGAGGCGGGCACTCCGTCAGGGCCCCGCCCTCCATCCGTACTCGGCGGGCGGCGCCTACGTGAACATGATGATGGACGGTGGGGAGCGCTCCGGCGGGAATCGGCAGCACGTCGATCCCATGCCGGGAGCACCACGGGACCAGGCCGCGGGCCGAACCGTCGGCCCGCGGCTCGACCAGAGCCTCGACGAACTCCGGTGATCGAGCCCGGCTGCCCTCGGTCGGCTACCGCGGCCCCACCGAAACCGTCCGTACGAGCCAGTCGTACGCGGACCGTGCCGTGAACTCCGCCTGTCCGCCGTGCAGGAGCAGGTCCGCGGTGGCGAACTCCGGGTCGCCGGCCTGCGCGGCCACGTACGGTAGCGCGATGCAGCGCATGCCGGCCGCGTGCGCGGCTGCCGCGCCCGGGGCCGCGTCCTCGACGACCACGCAGGCGGACGGATCCGCGCCGAGCCGGCGGGCCGCTTCCAGGAACACGTCGGGGGCGGGCTTGCCGTGCACGACCTCGTCGGCCGAGACGACGGTTTGGAGGTACCTGTCCAGGCCCGTGCCGGCCAGGACGGCCCCGATGGCCTCGGGCGACGAACCCGAGGCCACGGCCATCGCGACGCCCGCACCCGCCAGCAGCTCCACGAACCGGCGCATCTCGGGGTACGCGGAGGCGGAGGCGCGCGCCAACTCCAGATAGCGGCGGTTCTTGGCGGCCAGGAGCTCCTCGACCGGCGCGCGCAGCGCGTACAGCTCCTTCCAGTGGGCGACGGTCTCCTGCGTACTGATGCCGACGTACCGCTCGTGGTCCTCCCAGGTGAAGTCCGGGACGCCGTGCTCGGCCAGGGTCTGCCGGCCCGCCTCGTAGTAGTTCGGCTCGCTGTCCACGAGCGTTCCGTCGAGATCGAAGATGACTGAGATGCCGT
Organism: Streptomyces sp. NPDC058678; assembly: GCF_042714835.1. Taxonomy (NCBI): domain Bacteria; kingdom Bacillati; phylum Actinomycetota; class Actinomycetes; order Kitasatosporales; family Streptomycetaceae; genus Streptomyces; species Streptomyces sp. NPDC058678. Next base: position 56,996 of record NZ_JBHXSG010000044.1, read on the forward strand.
CGAGATTGCTCATGACTTCACGATCTCAAAGGTCATTTCCGGGCCGAACGCCCGATCGACTCCACCAGCGGCAGCAGTCGCTGCGGAACACGTTCGCGCAGAGCCACCTCGGTGCGGGTACGGACCACGCCGGGCAGGCTGATCAGCTTCTGGATCACGTCCTCCAGGTGCGCGTTGTCCCGCGCCACGACCCGCGTCAGCAGATCCCCGCCGCCCGTGATCGAGAACGCCTCGACGATCTCCGGTACGGCGGCCAGCGCGTCGCCCACGTCGTCCAGGTTGCCCTGGGTGACCTCGATGTGCACGAACGCGAGCACAGGGTGGCCGAGCGCGGCGGGGGACAGCGACGGCCCCGTGCCGGTGATCACCCCGTCCCGCTCCAGGCGGTCCAGGCGGGCCTGGAGTGTGCCTCGGGCGACCCCGAGAATGCGGGCGTACTCGCGCACGCTCGTGCGGGGCTGCTCCAGCAACAGCCGCAGGATGCGGGTGTCGAGCTCGTCCACGGCCATGGCGTCCGGCCTCCTCGTACATGGTCCGATGGCTCGCCGATGGACGTGCCGAATCGGTTCTGTCTGTGCCAATGGTCCAGTATTCCAGGCGGCGCTTGAGCCAGGTGTGGCCTTGGTGCTCTGATGGGCACGTCGATGGCGCTGCGGATCCCGCGGCGCCTTTTTCATGCCGGTGTGCGAAGGGGCGGGGAGCAGTGCTGAAGAGGATGTTCGTGGCGCCGGACCCGGGACGGACGAGGCTGCGCTTCGCCACCCGCGCCGTGCTGGGCATCGCACTTGCGGTCGTCCTGTGCGGACTCGCCGGGCACTCCCTTGTCGCTGCCGTCACCGGCGGCCTCGCCGCGCTGCTCGCCCTGTTCACCGTCACGGACACCACGGTCCGCGGGCAGGCAGTCACCACCGCGCTGTTGCCCGCCGTCGGTCTGCCCGTGCTCGCCGCCGCGGCCGAACTGCACGAGCACCCCCTCGCCCGGGACCTCGCCTTCCTCGCCGTGGTCGGCGCGGGCGTGTACGCGCGCCGTTGGGGCCCGCGCGGACACAGCCTCGGCGTGTTCGCCTTCATGACCTTCTTCGTGGCCCAGTTCCTGCACGCGACCACCGACCAGCTGCCCGAGCTGTACGCCGCCGTCGTGCTGTCCGTGCTCACCGCCGCGGCCGTCCGCTTCGGCCTGTGGTGCTACGAGCGCCGCCTGCCCCCGGCCCCCGTACCCGCCCCGCCCGGCGGCACCGGCCTCGCCCGCGTGACCACCCGCCAGGCGATCCAGGCGACCGCCGGCGCGGGCTTCGCCCTCGTGGTGGGCCAACTGGTGTCCGGACAGCGCTGGTACTGGGCCGTCGGCGCCACCTGGTGGATCTTCGTCAACACCACCTCGCGCGGCGAGACCCTGGTCCGCGGCTTCCGCCGCGTCCTCGGCACGGTGATCGGCATCGGTCTCGGCCTGCTCCTCGCCGTCCCCCTGCACGGGACCGCACTGCCCACGGCCGTACTGCTCACCGCCTGCGTCTTCGGCATCTTCTACACGGCCGCCGTGTCCTACACCTGGATGATGCTCTGCGTGACACTTCTCGCGGAGCTCCTCTACGGCCTGCTGGGCGTCCTCGACCCCGCGCTGCTGGCCCTGCGGCTCGCGGAGACCGGGATCGGCGCGCTCGGCGCCGTGCTGGCGGTGCTCCTCGTGCTGCCCGTCACCACCCACACCGTCACCGACGCCTGGATCCAGCGGGCCCTGCGCTGCGTCCACGCCTGCACCGCGGAGGCCGCCACCCGCCTCGCCGGCGGGGCGAGCGCCGACCCGGTGGCCCGGGTGGCCGAACTGGAGCAGCTGCTCGGCCGGGTACGGCTGTCGGTCGCCCCGCTCGTGCACCCGCTCAACCCGATGTTCGGCCGCAAGCGGCGCGCCCGCCGGGTGCTGGCCCTGCTCGACGACTGCGCCCGCGAGATCCGCGGCCTGGTCGCCGTGGCCGCCGACCCGGAGGCCTCGCACGACGCCCGCCTCGCCGCGGCCTGCTGGCGCGTCGAGGCCGCGGTCGAGGCGCTCATCGGCGACGGGCTCGACGCGGGCGCGCGCGACCACATCACGCTGCCCGCGTCCCGGCCGTCTGCTGTGGTGCCTGGGTCCCGGCCGTCTGCCGCGGTGCCCGTGCCTCGGCCGTCCGCCGCTCTGCCCGTGCCTCGGCAATCCGCCGCGGTGCCCCCGCCCCGGCCGCCCGCCGCGGACCCCGCGCTGGCCCACCTGCACGGTCTGGAGCGCGCCCTCGCGGAACTCGCCGCTCCCTTGCGGAGGCCGTCGGGCTCTCCGCTGGTCGGTGCCTGAGAGCCTGCCCCCCTCGTAGGCCCGATGAATCCCACTCTTTTGGTCTAGACCTCACATGATCGGCTGCTACCGTCACCCCGAACGGCACCGGACCGAGAGGGGACCGCGGTGGCAAACGGCGGCAGGCGGAGACAGCGGGCCTTCTTCGGGTCCTTCACGGCGGCCGGAGGCCCCGGGATCGTGACGGCGGACGTGGACGAGTCCACCGGCGCGCTCACCGTCCTGAACAGCCTGGACGGCCTCCCCGACCCCTCCTATCTGGCCCTGGCGCCGGACGGGAACACGCTGTACGCGGTCAGCGAGACGGCCGCGGGCGCGGTGGCCGCGTACCGCGTGCACGGCGACACGCCCGAGCCGGCCGGCCCGCCCGTACCGACCGGCGGGAACGGGCCCACCCACCTCAGCGTCCACGCCGGCCACGTCCTGACCGCCGATTACGGCTCGGGCAGCGTCACGGCCGTGCCCGTGCGCGCCGACGGCAGCCTCGCTCACGCGCCGTCCGGCGTGCTCCGCCACACCGGCTCGGGCCCGCACACGCTCCGCCAGCAGGGGCCGCACGCGCACCAGGTGCAGCCCGACCCGAGCGGACGCTGGATTGTCAGCGTCGACCTCGGCACCGACTCCGTGCGCGTGTGCACCCTGACCGGCGGCGCTCCCGTTCTGCACCGGGAGACCGCCCTGCGGCCCGGCTCCGGGCCGCGCCACCTCGCCTTCCACCCCGACGGCTCGTACGCCTACGTCGTCAACGAACTCACCCCGACCGTCACGGTCTGCCGGTGGGAGGCCGCGGAGGGCACGCTGAAGCCGCTGGTGGAGGCGCCGATCCTGCCCGGCTCCCCGAGCGGTGACGCCTACCCGTCGGGCATCGCCGTCTCGCCCGACGGCCGCTTCGTGTGGACCGCAACCCGCGGCGAGGACGTCCTGTCCACCTTCGCCGTCGAGGGCGAGGGTGAGAGCCTGAGGCTGATCGGCACCGTGCCCTGCGGCGGCCGCTGGCCGCGGGCGATCACCGCGTCGGGCGGCTTCCTGTACGCCGCGAACGAGCGCTCCGGCGACGTCTCCTGGTTCGCCGTCGACCCGGACACGGGACTGCCGTGCCGCGGCGGCTCCGTCGAGGTCCCCGCGGCGTCGTGCGTGGTCATCGGCTGAGCCGAAGCCGCCGCTGAAGCCGCCGAAGCCGCTGAGCCGCCGCCGGAACCCACCCGGGCACCGCCCGGGCTCCGGCCCGGACATGGCGAGGGCCCGCTCCCCGGATGCGGAGCGGGCCCTTCGCCGTACGGTCGTGCCGTGCGCGTCAGCGGACCGGCGCGCCCTGCGGCTGCTGCGGGGCGATGCCCAGCGCGGTCGTGTACTTGGCCAGGGCCAGCTTGCCGATGGCCGGATACGGGCCGAGCGCCTCGGCGGCGGAGCAGTCCGCCTCCCGGGCCGCCTCCGCGACCAGCCCCGGGTCGATCTCCGGCCCTATCAGGTACGGCGCCAGCGCCAGCTGCTGCGAGCCCGAGGACCGCAGCTGCTCGGCGACGGAGGCGATCGAGCCCTCCTGGTCCAGTGCCGCGGCCATCACCGGCACGGCCAGGCGCGCGGCGAGCAGCATGCCGGTGATCCCGGCGGCCTGCACGGCCTCGTCGCCGCCCACCGAGGCCAGGATGATGCCGTCCGCGGCGGTCGCCACGGTGAACAGACGGGCACGGTCGGCGCGGGCCAGACCGGCCTCGGACAGGCGCACGTGCAGCGCCTCGGCGAGCAGCGGGTGCGGGCCCAGCACGTCGGTCAGGTCGGCCGCGATCCGGCTGTCCATCACGGCCTGGCGGATCCGGCGCAGCAGTGCGCTGTCCGGGCCGGCGAGCAGCGGTACGACGACGGCCACGGGGCCGTCCGGCTCCCGGACGTCCACACCGGCGGCCTTGGCCTGCTCGTAACGGGCGGAGCGCTCCCTGGCGGCGTGCACCAGCACGGCCTGCAGCGTGGGGAACTCCGCGTCGTCCCCGTCGAGGTACCCGATCCGGGCATCCAGACCGGGCAGCTCGGAGCGCGCGATGCTCACGACCTCGTCGGCGAGACTGCGCGTGGCGATGCCCGGGGTGCCCGGCACCGCGAGCACGAGCGCGGGCGCGCCCTCGGGAGCCGCCAGCGGCTCGGGTCGGCGGTGCCGCCCGGGCTGGCGAGGTCGCGGCATTCGTACTGGCAGGCCGGACGCGGGCCCAGTGGGGGAGCTCATGGCGTCGCATGTTACTGGCTTCCGGGGTTCCCCTGTTCGGGGAGGGTGCAGGTGAGCGGTATCCGTCCGGTTTTGTCTGATGAGTTACGTACGGATCCGAAGTGATCCGTGGTTTTCGCGGCGGCCGGCCACAAGTCCCGGGGTGCGAAGAGGTACTTGTCGGACACCTGTGGTGCCACGGGATCAATCACCCTTCACGGTCACCACGTACAGCATCCTCTCGTCACCCGGCAGTGTGAGAGAACCGGCGGCCAGGTCGGTCGCGATGCGTACGGAGCCGTGCAGCGGATCGCCCTCGGCCGCCACCCGCCGCGCGTGCGGCAACCGCCTCGCCAGCTCCTCCTCCAGCGGTACGACGAGAGCGTCACCCAACTTGAACAGGCCGCCGGTGAGGGCGACCCGGGGCTGTCCCGCCGTCGGACAGACGGCAGCCGCGGAGTCGGCCATGTGCCGGGCCGCGGCCCGCAGAATGTCCGCGGCGACCGGGTCGTCGGCGGCGCACGTGGACACCTGGGGCGCGAACGAGGCGAGGACGGCGGGGCGGTCGGTGCGCGGGTACAGCCGGCCGGGCAGCTCCGGCATCGGGCCGAACAACTCCTCGGCGCACGCCAGCAGCCGTACGGAGCCGCCGTCCCGCCCGTCGTGGGCGCGCAGTGCCGCCTCCAGTCCGGCCCGGCCGATCCAGGCGCCGCCGCCGCAGTCACCCAGCAGATGGCCCCAGCCGTCCGCGCGACGCCAGTTCGCGAGGTCGGTGCCGATCGCGATCAGCCCGGTTCCGGCGGCGACGACCGCCCCGGCGCGCGGACCGAGGGCACCGGTGTAGGCGGTGACGGCATCGGCGACGAGGGCGGTCGTACGGACCCCGAACTCCCGAGCCAGTGCCGTCGGGAGTTCCGCGCGCAACGCCTCGCCCAGAGTGGCGAGTCCGGCGGCACCGACGACGGCCGTACCCGGAGCGACGTCCGTCTCGGCGGTCAACGCACTGACCATGGGCGCCAGTTGCTGCATGAAGTGCCCCGGATCGATCCCCCGGCCACCCGTGCGAACCGGTTCCCTGGACTCCCGCTGGGCGAGCGGACCGCGGCCGGGGACGCCGACGACGACACGGAGGCCGGAGCCGCCGGAGTCGACGGCGAGGAATCCGTCCCCCGCACCGGTCACGGCAGGCGCCAGTCCACCGGCTGTCCGCCCAGCCCGACCAGCAGGTCGTTGGCCCGGCTGAAGGGGCGGGAACCGAAGAAGCCGCGGTCGGCCGACATGGGCGAGGGGTGCGAGGACTCCACCGACGGCAGGCTGCCGAGCAGCGGACGCAGATTGCGGGCGTCCCGGCCCCACAGGATCGACACGAGCGGCTTGCCGCGCGCCGCCAGGGCGCGTATCGCCTGCTCGGTGACCTCCTCCCAGCCCTTCCCGCGGTGTGCCCCCGGGCTGCGCGGCGCCGTGGTGAGCGCCCTGTTGAGCAGCAGCACGCCCTGCTGGGTCCACGGCGTCAGATCGCCGTTGGACGGCTGCGGCAGCCCCAGGTCGGTGTTCAGCTCGCGGAAGATGTTGATCAGGCTGCCGGGCAGCGGACGCACGTCCGGCGCGACCGAGAACGACAGGCCCACCGCGTGTCCCGGCGTCGGGTAGGGGTCCTGTCCGACGATCAGGACCCTCACCTCGTCGAAGGGCTGCTGGAAGGCCCGCAGGACATTCGGTCCGGCCGGGAGGTAGGTGCGTCCGGCGGCGATCTCGGCGCGCAGGAAGTCGCCCATGTCGGCGATCCGCCCGGCGACGGGTTCAAGGGCCTGCGCCCAGCCCGGTTCGACGATTTCATGCAAGGGTCGTGGAGCCACGGGCGTCACCCTACTGCCGTACAGGCAGCGGAGATCAACCAGTGGCCAAGGCCGTTCGGTAACCGGTTCCCGGTCATCCGACGACCGCGGCCCGCACGCACAGCACGTCCGGCAGGTGTGAGGCCAACTGCCGCCAGCTGTCGCCGTCGTCCGCCGACGCGAACACCTCGCCGTTGCGGTTGCCGAAGTACACGCCCGTCGGGTCGGCGTCGTCCGTGCACATGGCGTCCCGCAGGACCGTGCCGTAGTGGTCCTCCTGGGGCAGGCCCGCGGTGAGCGGCTCCCAGCTCTTGCCCGCGTCCGCCGTACGGAAGACCCGGCATCGGCGGTCGGCGGGAACCCGGTCGGCGTCGGCGTTGATCGGGAACACGTACGCCGTGTCGCCGCGGCGGGGATGGGCGGCCACCGTGAAGCCGAACGTGGACGGCAGGCCCTCGCCGATGTCCGTCCAGTGCGCGCCCGCGTCGTCGCTGCGGTACACACCCCAGTGGTTCTGCAGATACAGCCGGTCCGGGTTCGCCGCGTCCCGGGCGACCTTGTGTACGCACTGGCCGAACTCCGGGTTCGGGTCCGGCAGGAACACCGCCGAGACACCGGAGTTGGACGGCTCCCAGCTGGCGCCGCCGTCCTTCGTACGGAACACTCCCGCCGTCGAGACGGCCACCGTCACCGCGCGCGGGTCCCGCCTGTCGGTGAGCACGGTGTGCAGGCCCTCACCGCCGCCGCCCGGCACCCACTTGGACCGGGTGGGGTGCTCCCACAGCGGGCGGACCAGCTCGAAGCTCTCGCCGCGGTCCTCGGAGCGGTACAGCGCGGCCGGTTCCGTGCCCGCGTACACCACGTCCGGCTCGGCGGCCGCCGGGTGCAGCTGCCAGACCCGCTCCAGCGAAGCGTCCGTGTCCTGCGGGAACTTGACGGCCGGCTGCGACGGCTCGGTCCAGGTCCGGCCCAGGTCGTCGGAGTGGAACACGGACGGCCCCCAGTGCGCGCTGTCGCCGCCGGCCAGCAGCCGCGGACGCTCGCCCCGGGTGTCGATGGCGACCGAGTACACGGCCTGCGCGTTGAAGTAGGGGCTCTCGTCGAACTCCCAGGCGCCACCTCGCCTGCGTCCGACGAACAGGCCTTTTCGTGTGCCCACGGCGAGCAGTACTTCGGTCATGCCGATCACCTCCGCGACGTCTTCGTCTCAGACATCCGCCAGTCTGCACCCCACCACTGACAGTCACCCCCGGAAAGGGCTTCGCCGCAGGTCAGCGCGGCGAGGGTAACTCGTGAGGGAGGCTCGTGGGTTCGTTTCGGGCGGATTCCGCCCCGTCGGGGGACCCGCGGAGAGGCAGAGCGGGGAACTTGGCGTGAGCATAGAAGGGGCGTCTCCCGTATGGGAGTGCGAGTGCGGTACGGCGTGTTCGTGCGCTCACTTCTGGCGCTGATGAGGAGGATGCCTTCGATGGCGTTCCGTGGTCCGAGGGTGTGGCTGTGGCGCTGGCGGCGCAATCCGCTCAAACGTGGGGCCGACATGCTGGAGGCCTGGGTGGTGCTCGGCGCCTGGATGCTCACCGTCCTCGCCGGAGTGCTCGCGGGCCTGGCGGTGACCTGGTCCGTCGAGCACGAACTGGCACGGGAGCGCGCCGAGTGGCGGCCCGTCGCGGCCCGCCTCACCGAGCAGGCGCCCGGAACGGCCGACGCGCCCTCCGAGACGGCGAGCGGCGAGCGGGTGTGGGCCGAGGTGCGCTGGAGGGCGGCGGACGGCTCCGCGCACACGGGCCAGGTCCGGGTCCCGCCCGGCAGCACCTTCGGGGCGCCGGTCACGGTGTGGACGGATCCGGAGGGCCGCCTGGTCTCGAAGCCCGCCACCGAGTCCCAGGCGCGGCTGCGGGCCGCCCTGATCGGCGGCCTGATCGGGGTGAGCGCCGGAGGCGTCCCCTTCGTGTGCGGCCGGGTGCTGTGCGCCCGCCTGGAGCGTCGGCGCATGGAGCGGTGGGACGCGGAGTGGGCGCTGCTCGGCCCACTGTGGGGGCGCACGACGGGCTGACCGCCCGGATCCGCGTGCCACGGCACGGCACGCGGGCCCGCGCGTCACAGCGACCACCAGGCCCGCCTGCCGGCCTGTCTGTCGGCCGGCGCCGCGCGGGCAGGGAGCCACTCGCTGCGCGTGCCCATGACTCCGGCACTGGGGCCGGCGCGTGACAGCGGCGGCCCGGTCCGCCTGCCTGTCGGCCGGCGCCGCGCGGCAGGGCGCCGCGCGGGTCCGGGTGCCCATGACTCCGGCTCCCGGACCCGCACGGCGCAGCAACTGCCCGTCCCGCCTACCTACCCGTCGACTGGCGCCCAGCGGCACGGCGCCGCTCCGGTCCGCGTGCCCATGGCACCTGCACGCGGGCCCGCGCGGCACAGCGGCCGCCCGCCTGCCCGTCGGGCCGGCGAGGCACGGCCCAGCGACCGCCCGCCTACCCGTCGGCCAGCGCCGCGCGGCACAGCCGCAGCAACCGCTCGTCCTTCCGGATGTCGTGGTTGCCGCAGCGTCCGGGCAGCGCCAAGTGGCGCCGCCGCGTGGCCAGTTCCGCCTCCAGCAGGTCACGCAGGGGCGCCCCGGCCGGACCCGTCCCGGCGAGGCACTCGGCGATCGTGCCACGCGCGTCCGGGCTCTTTGCCCAGACCGTACGCAGCGTCGGAAAAACCGTCTCGGTGTCACCGCCTGTCCGCCACAGGGCGCACGCGGCCATGGCCCGCTCCCACGGATGACCGGACTCTGCCAAAGGCCGCAGGGCGTGCGCCGCGGAACGCGCCCGCGCACCCATGTGCGACAGCGCCGCCACGGCCGACCGGCGACGACGAGGCTCCGCTCCCGCCAACTCCCTCAACAGGACAGGCAGAACGACCGTCGCGTCCCCTTCCACCTCCCACAGCGCACGCGCCGCCGCGCTCGCGTACTCGGTGTCCAGCAACCCCCGCAGCAGCGGTCCGGCCTCCCGCGCGGCGGACCCGAACGTGCCCACCGCCCGGAGCGCGATCTCGACGCAGGCGTCACCCGGCCGCGGCACGAGAAGCGTGTCCCGCACCAGCCGCAGCACCTCCGGGAAGGCCTCTTGGACATCTCCGGGCATGGCACCCAGGCCGGCGTCCCCCAGTGCGCCGAGCACCGAGAGCAGCGGTACGGCACGGGCGGGCGTCTGCGGCGAGTCCAGGGGTATCTCCCCGAGCCTGCGCCGCACCACGGGCACCAGCGGCGCCACGTCCTGGCCCAGATGGCGGACCGTCTGCCCCAGATCACCGGGCACGACCCGCCCGGCCAACACCTCCGCCAGCACCGGCACCGCCCGTGGATCCCCGCTGTGGGCAAGCGCCTTGAGTGGACCGCCGAGCATCGGCACCCCCTGCCCCCACCGCCGCACCCACAGGTCGGGACGGTCGGACACCAGCGCGGCGAGGTCGTCGGCGGCGGGGGCAGCCAGTTCGAAGAGGTCCGTGAGGACGGACACCGCGGCATCGCGCAACCGGTCCTGGGTGGTCCCCAGTTGCGCCCCGATCAGCGTGACGAGCCCTGCGGCGTCCGCCCGCCACTCCCGCATCAGCCCCGCCGACATCCACACGGCGTTGCACCGGTCGGTCGCGTCCGGGCAGGTCAGCTGCCCTTCCAGGAGGGCGATCCGGTCGTCCACCCGGTCGTCGAGCGCCTTGTGCAGAGTCCGCAGCAACTGCGAGCCCTCCTCGTCCGAGGGCCGCAGCCGCCGCAACCGGCCGACGAGCGTGTCCGTGCCGGGACCCTCCGTCTCCTCCGGCCCCGAGGGCCGCCGCGCGGACCTCTCCCTGAGCAGCCGGACGGCGAGGGGGACCAGGTCGGAGGGGAGCCGCTCGGGGGCGCATTCCGCCAGCCGGCCGAGCGCGGCGAGCCGTAAGGCCGGTCCGCAGGGCGCCGCGCTCTGTGCGACCAGCAGCTCCAGCGCCTCGGCGGAGTGATCGGGGTGCCGTCGTACGAACAGGCCCAGGCTCTCCGCCAGCGCGATCAGGACCCGGTCGTCCCGCTCCACCGTGATCCGTTCCCTGAGCAGGTCCAGCACCCGGGCCGGTTCGTCGACGAACCGCACGACAGCGCCCGCGGTGGCCCCGCGCACCGCCGCGTCCGCGTCCCCGCTCAGGTCGGCGAAGATCTCGGCCCGGGTACGGACCGCGTGACCGGCCGAGTCGCGGGGACCGCCCGGCTCCCCCTCCCCGCCCTCCTGCCCGATGCTCACCAGAAGTTCGACGATGCCGCCCCGGTCCGCCACCTCCGCACTCGCCACGAGCGCGAACAGAAACGGAACGCAGGCCAGCGTCGAGTCGTACACGTCTCCCTGGTGGTGCACGGCGCCGTACATCCGGTCCAGCGCGGCCTCCCGCTCCGCCGGGTCCGCCGAGGCGAGTCCCAGCAGCCAACCGGGCACGTCCTCCGCACTGCCGTACGCGTGCCGCAATGAGGCCCAGTCGACCTCGTCGATCCCCGTGAACACGTTGTCCTCCCCAGGCGAAGTCCCAACTGATCGTGAGTCTGCACCACGGCACTGACAACGAAGCGGAATCGCGGGGTTACTGTGTGCGAACCGGCCGAGAAGGCCCCTTCGGGCCGAGTTTCAGGCGCCGTCGGGCAGTGCCCGGGCGAGAACCGTGTCCAGGTCGGCGGCGTCGGCAAGCGTGCCGAAGGCGTGACCCCAGTCGCCTCCGAGCCGGCTGGCGCAGAAGGCGTCGGCGACGGCGGGCGGAGCGTGCCGCACCAGGAGCGAGGCTTGCAGGGTCAGGGCCATCAGCTCCACCAGCCGTCGCGCACCGGCCTCGGAGGTCTGTGCCACCTGCCCCTTCAGCCGTGTCACGGCCGCGTCCAGGCGGGCGTCCGCGCCCTGGGCCAGGGCGAGTTCGGTGAAGAGGGCCTGGGCGCTGCCGGACTGGCGCCGCAACGCCCTCAGTACGTCCAGGGCGTTGACGTTCCCCGAGCCCTCCCAGATCGAAAGGAGGGGGGCCTCGCGGTAGTGGCGGGGCATGCCCGACTCCTCGACGTACCCGTTGCCGCCGAGGCACTCCAGGGCCTCCGCGGTGAAGGCCGGGCCCCGCTTGGTGACCCAGTACTTGCCCACGGCGGTCGCGATCCGGCGGAACGCCGCCTCGTCGGCGTCCCCGCGCACCGCCCGGTCGGCCGCACCCGCCAGCCGCAGGCTCAGCGTCGTCGCCGCCTCCGACTCCAGGGCGAGGTCGGCCAGGACGTTGCGCATCAGCGGCTGATCGAGGAGGGGCGCGCCGAACGCGCTGCGGTGGCGCACATGGTGGCCTGCCTCGACGAGCGTCTTGCGCATCAGCGTCGCCGACATCATCACGCAGTCCAGCCGGGTGCAGTTGACCATCTCGATGATCGTCTTGACGCCCTGCCCTTCGGGACCGACCAGCCAGGCGACCGTCCCGTCGAACTCGGGCTCGGAGGAGGCGTTGGACCGGTTGCCCAGCTTGTCCTTCAGCCGCTGGATGCGGAACGTGTTGCGGCTGCCGTCGGGCAGCACCCGCGGCACGAGAAAGCACGACAGTCCGTCCGGGGCCTGCGCCAGCACCACGAAGAGGTCGCACATCGGCGCCGACGTGAACCACTTGTGCCCGCGCAGCGTGTACACGCCCGGTTCGGCGGTGGGCGTGGCCGCCGTCGTGTTGGTGCGGACGTCGGAGCCGCCCTGCTTCTCCGTCATCCCCATGCCCGCCAGCAGACCGCGCTTCTCGGTCGGCACCTTGAGCTCGGGGTCGTACTCGCGGCCGGTGAGCAGCGGCTCGTAGACCTTCGCGAGCTCCGGCTGCCTGCGCAGCGCGGGGATCGCCGCGTACGTCATCGAGGTCGGGCAGCCGTGGCCCGCGTCGGTGTGTCCCCACACCAACCCGCCCGCGGTACGGGCGACATGGGCTCCGGGCCGGTCGTCCGCCCAGGGCGCGCCCGCCAGCCCCTCGCCGACCGCGACCCGCATCAGGTGGTGCCAGCCGGGATGGAACTCGACCTCGTCGACCCGGTTGCCGTACCGGTCGTGGGTCCGCAGCTCGGGTTCATGGCGGTTGGCCAGTTCGGCCCACTCCTGGGCCTGCGCGCTGCCGGCTGTGAGGCCGAGCCGCCGGATGCCCTCCTCGGCCCAACCGGCGCCCTCCCGGCGAAGCCCTTCGAGGAGCGCCGTGTCCTCGGACGCGTCATAGGGGGCCAGGGGAGGGGGCTGGTTGGTGACGTCGTGCGTCGTGGACCGTTCGTGCGCGGGTGTCGAGACCATACGGTCATGTTGCACTCTCGCTGCGGTCGTAGCAATGATGCAACATGAGAGGAGGCTCGTACAGTACGTGACCATGCGAAGGAACGTGCAGCTCAGTGGTGTCGACCTGCGGCCGCTGTCCGCCCGGTCGGTCGTGCTGAGCCTGCTGCTGGGCGCGCATCCGCCGGAGCTCCCCGTCAAGGACCTGGTCCGCGCGGTGGAGCCGTTCGGTGTCGGCGGCTCCACGCTGCGGGCCGCGCTCAGCCGGATGGTGGCCGCCGGTGACCTGCGGCGGACGGACTCCGTTCACCGCCTCAGCGACCGGCTGCTCGCGCGGCAACGCCGTCAGGACGACGCCGTACACCCCCGCACGCGCGCGTGGGACGGCGACTGGGAGATGGTCGTGATCACCGCGACCGGCCGGGGGCCCGCCGAGCGCGCCGACCTGCGAGCCCGCTTGGCCGCCCTCAGGCTCGCCGAACTCCGCGAGGGCGTCTGGCTCCGGCCGGCCAATCTGATCAGGCCGCTCCCGGACGACCTCGACGGGGTGGCCCAGCAGTACAGGGCCCGTCCCGACCGGCCCGCGCCGGAGCTGGCGGCGAGCCTGTGGCCCCTCGACGGCTGGGCGGCGACGGCCCGGGCGCTGCTGCACCACGTCACCCATGTGGCCCGCCCGGACCGGCCCGCCGACCGGCTCACCGCCTTCGCGGCCGTCGTACGTCATCTGCTGGCCGACCCCGTCCTGCCCCCCGGACTGCTGCCCGAGGACTGGCCGGGAACGGACCTGCGCACCGCGTACACGGGCTACCAGGCAGAGCTGGCGGACACGGTGCCGCAGCGCGGTCTCGGCGCATGACAGGGCGGCCGTACGAAGCGCCGTGCGGGGACGCTTCGGACGGCCGCCTCACCTACCGTGGGGGGATTACTTGTAGGTGATGTCGGAGGACGCGTACTTGCAGTAGGTGCCGTCGGGGCCGCTGCCGTTGGTGGTCGGCTCCTTGCCCGTGTTGTTCCCGATGTACTTCTGGCACGGGACGATCTTCTTGCCGCTGTCCCCGACGATCGTGATGCCCCTCAGGGTCGCGCTGTCGCCGTAGTTCGTGTTGATGCCGACGAGCTTGCTTCCCGAGTAGGTCGCCTCGATGGTGTTGAGGTTGATCGTCCGCTTGTACTGCGTCGAGCAGTTGCCGCACGAGCGGATGAAGGTGCCGAAGTTCTGCACCGCGAAGTTGGAGACGTTCAGCGTCCCGGCGCCGTTGAACTGGAACACCTTGTCGCTGGCCGCCCTCGCGCCACCGCCGGAGACGGTGTACACGTTGGACGACGAGGAGCCACGGAACGTCGCCGCGTCCTCGCCGACGTCCTCCCACCAGACGTTCTGCAGCGTGCAGCTGCCCTTGCAGTGGATGCCGTCGGCCGCGGGGGCGCCGATGATGACGTTCTTGAGGACCGTGCCGGCCGCCAGCTCCAGGATCGGGCCCTGGTCCTCGTCCTGGTTGTCGCTGCCCAGGGCACCGGTGCCGTAGAGACGCTTCATCCCGTAGTCCTTGGTGCCGGACAGCGCGATGGTGGCGGAGACGGCCTGGCTGCCGTTGGCGCTGGGCCAGGTGGCGGCAGCCGCCTGTGGGGCGTTGAGTGTCATGATCATGCCAACCGAGAGAGTGAGTGCGGCCAGCGAGCCGGTCACCGCACGCCCGTGGGCGCGCGGAGGAGCCGAAGAAGTCATGTCCCGAATCCTTCTTCCGTGTTGGGGGGTGGTCAGAGCTTTCCGGTGCCCGCGCCGCTCGTCACCGAGGCGACGACGGAGGAGGCGGGCTCGGCGGTGTAGCTGTACGGAGCGGTGGTGAAGGTGCCGACCCGCGAGACCTCGGTGGCGGCTCCACCCAGGTCGTTGCCACGCAGGTTGGCGAATCCGTCGACGTCACTGCTGCGGTTCGTGGTGACCGCGACCTGCGTCGAACGGAAGACGTTGTTCTCGACGAGCATCTGAGCGCCCATACGGGAGTGCACGGCGGTCTCGGCGCCGACGACGTAGTTGTCGTAGAAGTGACCGGTACCGAAGCGCAGGCTCGGGATGCGCGAGTTGACGTTGTTGAAATGGTTGTGGTGGTACGTCACCTTCAGGTGCCCGGTGTCCTCGCTCGCGTTGTTGTCGCTGTGACCGACGAGCGAGCCCTTGAAGTGGTCCTTGAAGGTGTTCCAGGACACCGTGACGTTGTCGGAACCGTGGTTGATGTCCAACAGCCCGTCGTAGTGGTCCTTGTCGTGGTCCCGGTCGGCCGAGAAGGAGTTGTGGTCGATCCACACCTTCGTCGACCTCTGCACCTCGATGCCGTCGGCCGGCGCGAGCGGCTTGCTGATGTTCAGGTTGCGGATGACGACGTTGCTGACGTTCTTCAGCCGCAGGCCGCCCCCGGTGAACCCGGAGGCCGAACCGACGCCCACCACCGTGGTGTTGGAGCCGACGTCGACCTGGCCGCTCAGGGAGATCAGGCCGTTGACCTTGACGACCTTGGCCGAGCTGCCGGTGACCGCCGTCTTGAAGGCGGACAGTGACGAGACGGTGACCGCTGTGGCGCTGCCGCCGCCGGTCGTCCCGGCGCCGAACCCGATCGGCGAGCTCTCGGCGGCTCCGGCCGACTGGGGGAAGGCCAGCACGGCGACTGTCGCGAGAGCGACCGCGCCGACCGCTGATGCCGATCTTTGCGCGTGTGTACGTGGGGGGAGAGTACGCATGCGGGTGCGTCCCTTCACGGTGCTTGACGGTTCATGTACGTGACTGTTGTGCGTCATGTTGATCGCCGCGCGCGTGCAGCGTGGCCGTCTAGGCGTGGGGTGGTCCGTGTCGGTCACACTGCTGAACGGAACGTAGGGGGCAAGCGCTTTCTAGTCAACGCTTTGCGCAGAACACCTTCGGCCATCCTGGTGGGCGGCGCGAGCGAATTCTTTCGTTGCGTGGGAGCGCTTCCATGGCAGGCATGTGCATGCCACGATGCTCGGCGGGTGCCTTCCTTCCGTGAGAGGCCGGTCGATGACGACTCCACGTATGCGTACGTACATCAGCGGGCTTGTGCTCGCTTTACTGGCCGTCGGTTTGGCGGCCCTGTCGCCCGGCCCGGCCGCCGCCGGTGACTTGGGGGCCGGTCGGCCGGCCGCGCTGCCCGGCTCCTTCACCTGGTCCTCGACCGGTCCGCTGATCGCTCCCAAGCCGGACGCCGGTCACCCGATCGTCTCGGTGAAGGACCCGACGGTCTTCCGCTACAAGAACCGCTGGCACGTCTACGCGACCACCGCCGACACCGCCGGCCGTTGGAGCCTGGCCTACAGCAGCTTCAAGAACTGGTCCGAGGCGGCGGCCGCACCGCAGACCTTCCTGGACACCAACCCGAACATCGGCAACAGGTACGCCGCAGCGCCCCAGGTGTTCTACTTCGCCCCGCAGAAGCTCTGGTACATGGTCTACCAGACGGGTCCGCCGTCCTACTCCACCACCACCGACCCCTCCAAGCCGGAGAGTTGGAGCGCCCCGCGCTACTTCTTCGACAGCGAGCCCCCCGTGCTCACGGAGAACAAGGGCGACGGGTTCTGGCTGGACTTCTGGACGATCTGCGACAACGCCGACTGCTATCTGTTCTTCTCCGACGACAACGGGCACCAGTACCGCTCCCGGACCACGCGCGCCGAGTTCCCGAACGGGTTCCGCGACACCGAGATCGTGCTGGCCGAACCCAACCGCTTCGACCTGTTCGAAGCGAGCAACGTCTACCGTCTAGGCGAGAGCGGCAAGTACCTCATGCTCGTCGAGGCACTCGCCACCAAGTCCGACTGGCGGCGCTACTTCCGGGCCTGGACGGCCGACAGCCTGGGCGGCACCTGGACCCCGCTCGCGGACACCGAGGCCAACGCCTTCATCCGCGCGAACAACGTGACCTTCGAGGCCGGGCAGCCGGCCTGGACCAAGGACTTCAGCCACGGCGAGCTGATCCGGGACGGCGTCGACCAGACGCTCACGATCGACCCGTGCCGGCTGCGGTTCCTCTACCAGGGCATGGACCCGGCGGCGAGCGGTGACTACTCGCAACTGCCGTGGAGGCTGGCCCTGCTGACCCAGACGAACGCCACCTGCTGAACGGCCACAGCCAACGGAACGCCGTACCACGTCCCCAGAGCCGCGACCAGAAAGGGACAAGGACGTGCCCCACACCCCCCGCAACCCCCGCAACCCCCGGAGAAGATCCCCGCGTTCGGTGCTCGTGACGCTGCTCGCGGCACTGGTGCCGTTGCTCGCGGCCACCTTCCTCGCCGCGCCGACGGCCTCGGCCCGCCCCGAACGGGCTGCCGCGGCCCCCACCGCGACGCTCACCGAAGTCACGAACTTCGGCACCAACCCCAGCAACCTCCAGATGTACCTGTACGTGCCGGACAGCGTCACCGCGAACCCCGCGGTCGTGGTCGCCGTGCACTACTGCACCGGCTCCGGGCCCGCCATGTACTCCGGCACCGAGTGGGCCTCGCTGGCCGACCGCTACGGATTCGTCGTGGTCTACCCCTCGGTCACCCGCGCCAGCAAGTGCTTCGACGTCTCCTCACCCCAGGCGCTGAAGCGGGGCGGCGGCAGCGACCCGGTCGGCATCAAGTCGATGGTCGACTGGGTCACCCGCACCTACTCCGCCGACACGAGCAGGGTCTTCGCCACCGGCATCTCGTCCGGCGCGATGATGACGAACGTCCTGCTGGGGGACTACCCCGACGTCTTCTCGGCGGGCGCCGCCTTCTCCGGCGTGCCGTTCGGCTGCTTCGCCACCACCGACGGCTCCGAGTGGAACAGCGCCTGCTCGGGCGGCACGGTGACCCACACCCCGCAGGAGTGGGGCGACCTGGTCCGCGCCGCCTACCCCGGCTACACCGGGCCCCGGCCGCGCATGCAGGTCTGGCACGGCACCGAGGACGACGTGCTGCGCTATCCCAACTTCGGGGAGGAGATCAAGCAGTGGACGAACGTCCTGGGCGTCAGCCAGACCCCGGCCGCCACCGACACACCCGTCTCCGGCTGGATCCGCACCCGCTACGGCGCCACCGGTGACCGTGCCCCGGTCGAGGCGATCAGCCTCCAGGGCATCGGCCACAACCTCTACGTCACCGGCATGGCGGCCCGCGCCCTCACCTTCTTCGGCCTGGACAGCTCGGGGCCGGCGCCCCAACCCCAGCCCGGCGCCTGCAAGGTGACGGCCTCCACCAACGCCTGGAACACGGGTCTCACCGCTTCGGTCACCATCACCAACACCAGCACGACCGCGATCAACGGCTGGACACTCGGCTTCACGCTCCCGGCCGGCCAGACCATCACCAACGGCTGGGGCGCCACGTACGCGCCGTCCTCCGGGGCGGTGACGGCGACGAACGCCTCGTACAACGGCACGCTCGCCCCGAACGCGAGCGTCACCCTCGGCTATCAGGCGAACCACACCGGGAACAGCGCGGCTCCGGGTGCGTTCACGCTCAACGGGACGGCCTGCACGGGGTGACGTCCGGGCCGCACGGCCGGCCGGGGAGCGCCACCCCGGCCGGCCGTGCGGTGGCGCTGGTGTCGGTACGGCACGCCCCCTGCACCGGGCCGGCGGGGCTCAGACAGACCGGTGGTACTGGTCCGGCACGTGCACGTCCCCGCCCAGTTCCCGCGCCGCCTGCCTGGCCCACGAGGGGCTGCGCAGCAGCTCGCGCCCCAGGAGCACGGCGTCGGCCTCCTCGTTGGCCAGGATCTTCTCGGCCTGTTCGACGTCGGTGATGAGACCGACCGCGGCGACCGGGAGGGACGTCTCGGCCTTGACGCGGGCGGCGAAGGGCACCTGGTAGCCGGGGCCGGTCGGGATGCGGACGCCGGAGGCGTTGCCGCCGGAGGAGACGTCGAGCAGGTCGATGCCGTGGGCCTGGAGCTCGCGGGCGAAGCGGACGGTGTCGTCCGGCGTCCAGCCGCCCTCCTCCAGCCAGTCCGTCGCCGAGACGCGGAAGAAGAGCGGCTTGTCGTCCGGCCACACCTCCCGTACCGCGTCGACGACCTCGAGGGCGAAGCGGGTGCGGTTCTCGTACGAGCCGCCGTAGGCGTCGGTGCGGTGGTTGGAGTGCGGGGAGAGGAAGTTGCCGATCAGATAGCCGTGGGCGCCGTGGATCTCGGCGATCTCGAAGCCGGCGGCGAGGGCGCGACGGGCGGCGTCCGCGAACTGGCCGACGACCGCCCGGATGTGGTCGGCCGTCAGCTCGGTCGGCACCGGGTGGTTCTCGTCGAACGCCAGCGGGCTCGGTGCCAGCGGCCGCCATCCGTGCGCGTCCGGCCCGAGCGGCGCGCCGCCCGTCCAGGGCCGGTCGGTCGAGGCCTTGCGGCCCGCGTGCGCGAGCTGGATGGCCGGGACCGTGCCCTGGGACACCAGGAAGCGGGTGATCCGGCGGAACGCCTCGACCTGGGTGTCGTTCCAGATGCCGAGGTCGTACGGGGAGATGCGGCCCTCGGGGCTGACGGCGGTGGCCTCGACGACGATCAGACCCGTGCCGCCGGCCGCGCGGGCCGCGTAGTGCGCGAAGTGCCAGTCGTCGGGTGCGCCGGCGCCCGGCCCGTCCGGTGCCGCCGAGTACTGGCACATCGGGGGCATCCACACCCGGTTCGGGACGGTCACGTCACGCAGGCTGAGGGGCTGGAAGAGGGCGCTCATGGGGAGCTGCTCCGATCGTCGCGGGCCGATGGACGACTCGTACGATAGGCATCGTAGTACGGGAGATGTCAAACTACGAGACCTCTCGTACAATGGGGCACCCCGAGCCCGTGGAGCAGCCGTGACCTCCCCCGCCGTCAGCAGCCGTGACCTTCCGCATCCGGCGCGCGAGGAGATCCGGCTGGAATCCGTGCTGCACGCGCTGTCGGACCCGATGCGGCTGCGGATCGTGCGAGAGCTCGCCGCCGTCGGCGACGAGCTCTCCTGCTCGCACTTCGATCTGCCCGTCACCAAGTCCACGACCACGCACCACTTCCGGGTGCTGCGGGACGCGGGCGTGATCCGGCAGATCTACCGGGGCACGGCCAAGATGAACGGCCTGCGCCGGGACGACCTAGACGACCTCTTCCCGGGACTTCTCGACACCCTCCTCGATGCCGCCGCCCGGCAGGCCGTCCGCGTCGGAGGATGATCCCGCCCTCGCCGGCAGGTGGTTGAAGAGCAGGTTCAGGACGATCGCCGTCAGACAGCCCGCGCTGATGCCGCTGGTCATGACCGTCTGGAACCAGTCCGGAAACTTCTCGTAGATCGTCGGCACGCCGACCGGCAGCACGCCCATGGCGACCGAGACGGCCACCACGGTCAGGTTGTGGTTGCCCTTGAAGTCCACCTGGGCCAGCGTCCTGAGGCCGCTCGCCGCGACCGTCCCGAACATCACCAGGCCCGCACCGCCGAGAACCGGCGCCGGGACGGCCGCCACCACCGCGCCCAGCTTGGGCAGCAGGCCGAGCAGCACGAGGATGCCGCCCGCGACGGCGACGACCCAGCGACTGCGGACCCGGGTCATGCCGACCAGGCCGACGTTCTGCGCGTACGCCGTGTACGGGAAGGTGTTGAAGACGCCGCCCAGGACGGTGGAGAGGCCGTCGGCGCGCAGGCCGTCGGACAGGGAGCGCGAGTCCACCTTGCGGTCGGTCATCTCGCCGACCGCGATCAGGTCACCGGTCGTCTCGGTCATCGTCACCAGTGCGACCACCAGCATCGAGATGATCGCCGACGCCTCGAAGGTGGGCGCTCCGAAGTGGAACGGCGTGCTGATGCCGACCCAGTCGGCGTTCCCGACCCCGTCGAAGTCGGTGAAGCCGAAGGGAACGGCGACGGCCAGGCCCACGGCGATGCCGATCAGCACCGCGATCCGGCTCAGGAACTCCGGCGCGAACCGCTGCACGCCCAGCACCACCGCAAGCACGAAGGCGGCCAGAGCGATGTTCTTCGGCTCCCCGAAGTCCTCCGCGCCGACGCCGCCCGCCACCCAGTTGCCCGCGACCGGCAGCAGCGAGATGCCGATGACCAGGATGACCGTGCCTGTGACGAGCGGCGGGAAGAACCGCAGCAGCCTGCCGAAGACCGGCGCGAGCAGCACGATCGCGAGCCCCGCGACGATCACCGAGCCGTAGATCGCGGGCAGTCCGCCGCCCGTCGTACCGATGAGCACCATCGGCGACACGGCCGCGAACGTACAGCCCTGCATGATCGGCAGCCGCACACCGAACCGCCAGAAGCCGACGCACTGGATCAGCGTGGCGATCCCGCACACCAGCAGGTCGGCGGTGATCAGATACGCCAGGTCCGCGGCCGACAGCCTCATCGCGCCGCCGACGATCAGCGGCACGGCCACCGCGCCCGCGTACATCGCGAGCACGTGCTGGAGACCGAAGGCGGCAAGCTGCCGCACGGGTGGGACCTCGTCGACGGGATGCGGGGGCGCGGTCGTTGCCATGGGCACTCCAGAGCGGCGGATAGCTGGGAACATGCGAACAGCACGAGACCGTAAGGGGCTTGAACAGTTTGTTGATTTCGGTGTCGTTGCCGATGTGTGTCATGCCCACCCAGTTGTCCGCGAAGCCGCTAAGAAGCGGCCGACCGCGCCGCCATCAGCAGGGACTCCCAGTCCGGCAGCTTCACCACGCCCCGCCCGAGAGACGCCCCGAGCTCGGCCTCGGCCCGCTCGATCGCCTGCCAGCCCGCCCACTGGACGGGACGGATCCCGTCGGCGCGCAGTGCCGCGAGCGGATCGTCGGGGAGGTCTTTGTGTACGAGTACGGGGGCGTCCTCCAGCAGTGACGTCACCGTCTCCTTGGCGCACGGACGGTTGGTGCCGATGACGCCCGTCGGGCCCCGCTTGATCCAGCCCGCCACGTACTCGCCCGGCGCGACCGCGTCCTCGCGCAGCACCCGTCCGGCGAGATTGGGCACCGTGCCGCTCGCCGTGTCGAACGGCAGCCCCTCCAGCGGGACCCCGCGATAGCCCACCGAACGCAGCACCAACTGGGCCTCGATCTCCTCGAACACGCCCGTCCCCGTCACCCCGCCGCGACCGTCCGGCGCCGTCCGCTCGAACCGCACCGCGCCCACGCGCCCGGAGTCGGCGAGGAGTTCGACGGGCCGCAGAAAGAACCGCAGCCGGATCCGGTGGGGCGCGGGCTCCGGCGCCGGACTCTCCGCCCAGCCGCGCAGCGCGTCCACGTTGCGACGCTGCGCCGCGGGCAGCCCGGACGGGTCGACGTAGGCCGGGTCCAGGGCCAACTCCGTCGGGTCGACCACGACCTCGGTGCCCGGCAGGGCGCCCAGCTCGCGCAGCTCCTTGGTGGTGAAGCGGGCCTGGGAAGGGCCGCGCCGCCCCACCATGTGGACCTCCGTCACCTGACTGGCGGCCAGTGCGGTGAGGGCCGCCTGCGGCATGTCGGTGGGGCTCAGTTCCGCGAGGCCCCGGGCCAGCATCCGTGTGACGTCCACGGCGACGTTCCCCACGCCGATGACCACCGCCGAGCGGGCACCGATCACGAAACCGTCGGCGGCGGAGTCGGGGTGCGCGCTGTACCAGGACACGAACTCCGTCGCCGACCAGCTGCCCGGCAGGTCCTCACCGGGGATCCCGAGGTGCCGGTCGGTCGCGGCGCCCACGCAGTACACGACGGCGTGGTACAGCTCCCGCAGTCGGGTGGCCGGCACGCCACCAGGACCGACCGGGACACCGCCCAGGAAGCGCACCCGCTCGTGCTCCAGGACCGCGCGCAGATTGTTCTGCAGCGACTTGATCTTCTCGTGGTCCGGCGCCACGCCGTACCGCACCAGGCCGTACGGGCACGGCAGCCGGTCCAGGACGTCGACGCGCACTTCGGGGTCCAGTTGGACAAGGCTCTGGGCGGTGTAGCACCCGCTCGGTCCCGAGCCGACGACGGCCACATGCAGCACGGCGGAACTCCTCACCCAGGGACCCGGGGGGTCGACGGGAGATCGCTGTCACCTCCAGCATCGCACCGCCGCCGCTCCGCTGACAGGGTGCTGTGCGCCGGACGAGCACGCGTGTCCGTTCGGATGGAATGTGATCATGCGGTTACGTTGCGTGTGTGCTAGAAGCATCCTTTCTTAATCTTTCTGATCGGTGTCCGACGGACGGCACCGTGTCCGTCTGGCCCGCGTGGGAAGTGCGGGAGGGCGCTGTGGCGACGGCGTGGTTCGACGTCCGGCTGGAGTTCGGCGACGGCGCCCGGGTGGACGCGCTCGCCGTGGTGTCCGAGGGGCGCGTCTCCCTGGAGGACGTCCGGGCCCAGCCGGCCCTGTCCCTCGACGACCTGGCCGTGCTCGCGGACTGGATCGAGGACCCGCTCGCCGAGGTCTCGGGAGTCGGACCCGAGCCCGAACCCGAGGCGGCCGGGTCTCGCCGCGCCCGCCCCGGCTGGCCGCGCGGTATCGAGGGACGGTGGCTCGTCGCGCAGGAGTACCGGGCGGCCCAGGAAGAGGGCGTCGACCCGGTGCTCGCGGTGATGGGCGCGACCGGGCACAGCCGCCGCAAGTCGCTGCGGCTGATCGCTCAGGCGCGGGACGCTGGATATCTCACGCCACGTCACGCACGGCGCTGAGCCGCCCCGTTGGGCGGTGTGCCGGTGAACAAGCAGGTCGGGCGGTAACCCGCCCGGAGGGTCACTGCATGTCCCGCATCCGCGTGATCTCGCTGGTCTGCTGAGCCACCACCTCGTCGGCCATCTCCTCGATCCGGATGTTGTTGCCCTGTCCCTTCACGTCCGTGGCCATGGTGATCGCGCCCTCGTGATGCGTGATCATCAGGGTGAGGAAGAGCTCGTCGAACGCCTCGCCCTTCGCCGCGCGCAGCTTCTTCAACTGGGCCTCGTTCGCCATGCCGGGCATCGAGGCGTGCGCGTGGCCGTCCCCCTTCTCGTCCTCGCCGTGCTCGGACAGCCAGGCCCGCATGCTCTCGATCTCCGGTCCCTGGGCGGCGGCGATCCGTTCGGCGAGTTTCTCGAGCTTCGACGACTCGGCGCGGTCCGGGGCCAGTTCGGTCATCTCCAGGGCCTGGGCGTGGTGCTCGATCATCATCCGCGCGTAGGCGATGTCGGCCGAGTTGGGGGAGTCGTCGTCGGTGCGCTGCTGCGCCGCGTCCTCGGCGGACATCGTCCGGTTCGCCTCCCCGGGCTTGCCGGGCACGAGCACCGAAGGGCCGGTCGCCGAGGCCGACTTCGCATCCGACCCGGAGTCGCAGCCCCCGAGGCCGAGCACGGCCAGGGCAGCCAGCGAGGCCGCGGCGAAGGGTGCGCGGTAGGGACGACGGAAGGGCACAACGACCTCCTGTGGCAGGCGGGGCGGGGGACACCTCGTGAGTGTCGAAGACCGTCCTAGCACGCTTGGGCGTGTGACTGATCAAAAACCTTCATTACGTGTTCGTTGCCCCCTGTTGATATGTGCATGGTGAAGACGATACTTCGGTGGTGCATGAACCGTTCCCCCACGAACGGCACTAGGGAGGAAACAGTGATCCTGTTGAAAGAAGCCCGAACGCGTCACAGACGCCTGGGAGTTGCCGCCACAGCGGTGGGTCTCCTGGCGGCGCTGCTGACGGCCGGTCCGGCGGCCGCGACCCCCGACCCCGGGGACGCTCCGGCCGCGAGCGAGGAGGTGTCCAAGAGCGACAAGGCCGAGGTCCGCGCGGCGATGGCCGACGGCGAGATACCGGGCCAGGACGAGATCGTCCACTCGGACAACATCCAACACCTTGTCAACATCCCCAAGGACGTGCTGCCGGGCACCAATTCGGACCTGGCCTTCCAGGGCAAGTACGCCTTCTCCGGCAACTACGACGGCTTCCGCATCTTCGACATCAGCAACCCGAAGGCGCCCAAGACCGTCTCCCAGGTGCTGTGCCCGGGCTCGCAGAACGACATCTCCGTCTCCGGCGACCTGCTCTTCCTGTCGACCGACTCCTCGCGCAGCGACAGCAGTTGCAACAGCACCACGCAGCCCGCGACCGAGAAGTCGTCGTGGGAGGGCATGAAGGTCTTCGACATCAGCGACAAGGCGAACCCGAAGTACGTCGCCGCCGTCGAGACCGCCTGCGGCTCGCACACCCACACGCTGGTGCCCGAGCGGAAGAACGTCTACGTCTACGTCTCCTCGTACTCGCCGAACGCCACCTACCCGGACTGCCAACCGCCGCACGACGGAATCTCCGTCATCAAGGTGCCGCGCAAGGCCCCCGAGAAGGCGGCGGTCGTGGGCTTCCCGGTGCTCTTCCCCGGTGAGGGCCCGGACGGCGGCGGCAACCCCGGTGCGCCCACCAACCCGGGCGTCTCCAAGACCACCGGCTGCCACGACATCACCGTGCTGCCCTCGAAGGACCTGGCCGCGGGCGCCTGCATGGGCGACGGCATCCTCTTCTCCATCAAGGACCCGGAGAACCCGAAGGTCATCGACCGGGTGCAGGACAACGTGAACTTCGCGTTCTGGCACTCGGCGACCTTCAACCAGAAGGCCGACAAGGTCGTCTTCACCGACGAGCTGGGCGGCGGCGGCGCGGCCACCTGCAACGCGGAGATCGGCCCGAACAAGGGTGCCGACGGCGTCTACGACATCGTGGGCAAGGGGGACTCCCGCAAGCTCGTCTTCCGCAGCTACTTCAAGATCGCCCGCCACCAGGCGGCCGTCGAGGTCTGCGTGGCCCACAACGGCTCGATCATCCCGGTCAAGGGCAAGGACATCATGGTCCAGGCCTGGTACCAGGGCGGCGTCTCCGTCTGGGACTTCACCGACTCCGCCCGCCCGAAGGAGATCGCCTACTTCGAGCGCGGCCCGGTCAACACCGAGCGGCTCACGACGGCCGGTTCCTGGTCGGCGTACTACTACAACGGCTACATCTACTCGAACGACATCGCCAAGGGCTTCGACGTGCTGAAGCTCAACGACCGGCGCACCGACCCGGCGAAGCGGGTTCGCCTCGGCGAACTCAACGTCCAGACGCAGCCGGACTACTTCGACTGAGTCGTCGTACGGGTCTCGGGGCCGCACTCCGGTGCGGCCCCGGTGGCGAAGAACCGTGACAGATCCCTGTCGCACGTCCCGCCGGACGCCGGCTCGGTGTCCGGCGGGAGCCCCGACTCCCGCTCCAGCCGGTACCGCTTGAACAACTCGGCCCGCAGCACCGGCACGGACATCGGCGCCCCCGGCACCAGGGCCGCGAACACCGCGCCCATCAGCAGGGCGCGCAGCATGGCGTAGTCCGTGTCGACGTCGTCGGAGCCGTGGCGGGCGACGGTGTCCCGCAGCAGCTGGGACAGGCGCTGCTGCTCCGGGCACTGCACGAAGCCCTCGGCCTGCAGGATCCCGGCCATGTGCTGGCGCATCAGCACCGGGTGATCCCGCGCCAGCCCCAGGATCGCGTCGATGGCCCGCGCCATCCGCTCCCGTCCGTCCTCGGTGCGCGGCTCGCGCTCCAACGCCTCCTCCAGCGTGCGGTGCATCAGCCGGTGCACGGCGGACTGCACGAGTCTGCGCTTGCCGGGGAAGTAGTACGACACCAGACCGCGCGCCGAACCGGCTCTGTCCGCGATGTCGCCGAGTGTGGTCGCCTCGTACCCGCGCTCGCCGACCAGTTCGACCGCCGCCTGCAGAAGCCGCTCCCGGGAACGCCGGCGCAACTCTTCATTGACCGAGGCGCTGCGCGGGGACATGCTGTAACTCCTGCGTTGACTGGCTATCAGCCAACTATACTCATCGCGTCCGGTCCGGCCCCCGAAAGGGCCTGGTCGGGTTGCCGCCGTCCTGGGCGACGCGGGGGATCGTCCAGGACGGTCGAGCATTCCCCGATGGTGGCCCCAGGCGACTTCCAGGGGGCCCGCACCCGGGTGCCGAGGTCAGCCCACCAGATCCAGCACCGGCCGCAGCCCGTCCGGCCGTTCGGTCACCGGCAGGTGGTCCACGAAGTGCACCCCGCAGCCCAGGGCCGCCGCGCCGCCGTCCGCCCGCCGGTCGTCGCCGACCATGAGGGTGTCCTGCGGTTCGACGCCGAGTGCGGCGCAGGCGGTGGCGAACAGCCGGGGGTCCGGCTTCTGGATGCCGTGTTCGTACGACAGGACGTACGCGTCGACGCAGGAGTCGAGGCCGTGCTCGCGGAACACCGGCCGCAGATCCCAGCCGATGTTGCTGACCACACCGACGCCGATCCCGCGCTCGCGCAGCGCCCGCAGCACCTCGGCGGCGTCGGCGTACGGCGACCAGGCGGCCGGGGTCATGTGCCGGTCGTACAGCGCGTCGTACAACGCGGGGTCGGGCAGCGGTACTTGGCGGGCGACGCCGGTGTACGCGGCCCGGTGCAGCTCGGCGCTCTTGTCGCGGCTTTCCCAGAGGTGGGCGAGCCCGTCGGGGACCGCTTCGACGGGATGGGTCCCGCCGGGCAGCGCGCCGACCCTTTCGAGGGCCTGCGCCTTCTGGAGGAACGTCGGTTCGTCGAGGGAGAGTTCGGTCTCGGCCAGGACGGCTCGCAGCCAGGACTCGGCGGACTCGATACGGAAGAGCGTTCCGGAGAAGTCGAACAACACGGCGGCCATGGGGTGATCTTAAGGGGCGACGTGCCACGCCGAAGGAAGAGCGCTGCCGCCGAACACGCAGACGAAGTCGCCCTCGCGTACCACGGAGCACTCCCGGCGCCGCGGCACCGCCCGAACCCGACCTCGTGCGTGAAGCGGCCGGGGTGGCCGATGCCCGCGAGGTCCAGGGCACGAGCGGCGGCGTGCCACGTGCCGAGGTCCGGGCAGTAGCCGGTGGACCGGTTGGTGACCTCGTGGACCGTCCAGGATCCGACGCCGCGGTGGAACCCGATCCAGTCCGCGGCCGGCACATCGCCGCCGCCCGCGCTGCCCCGTGTTCGCTTCTGCCGGGCACGGGCCGCAGCAGGCCGTCGAGGGCGAAGGTGAAGGTGAAGGTGAAGGTGAAGGGTGCCACGCTCGTGTCCGTCCCGCGCTCGGACAGCCAGGCGGCGAGTTCGTCGGCGGAGCGGACGACCCGGCTCTGGTGTCCGGCCGTACCGTCGACCTCGGCTCGGACGGGCCGATGGACCGCGCGTTCAAGCGGGCGGGTCGGTCGGGGCCGGGGGGCCGGGGTCTTCGTCCACGACGGTGACCGGGACGAAGGCGCCCGTCACGCCCCGGCACAGTGGCAGCGGTAGCTGCGGCCGGGCGGGTTCACGGGCGTTGCCGCTGGTGGACCGCGACCGCCAGGGCCACCAGCATCGCGCCCAGCAGCCAGCCGCCCACCACGTCCGAGGGCCAGTGCACGCCCAGCCAGACGCGGGTCAGTCCCACGCCGACGACGGAGATCACGGCCACCGTCACGGCCGTACGCCACAGGACGCGGGCGGCGCCGTGGCGGTGCAGCAGCCACAGAAGGAGGCCGCACACGACCGTGGCGGTCATGGCGTGGCCGGAGGGGAAGGCGGCGTAGTGCGCGGAGTCGACGGGGTCGGGCCAGACCGGCCGCGGGCGCCCGACCGCGGCCTTCAGGGACTGCTGGACCAGCGAGCCCAGCGCGCAGGTCACCGCCAGCCACCCGGCCGTCCACCAGGCGGAACGCCGCCACACCAGCCACACCACCACGACCGCGCACAGGATGCGCATCGTCCAGGGGTCCCAGACCCAGTCCGTGAGGATGCGGGAGGCCTGGGTGACGTCGGGGTCGTCCACGGCCCAGCGGTGGGTGGTGCGGGAGATGTCGCCGTCCAGCGTGAACAGGGGATGCCAGTCCGCGGCGACCAGAGCGATCAGCAGCGCGGAGCACAGCGCGAGGATGCCCGCTGCGCGTGCGGCGCTGCGATGCGCCGACGGGCGGGGCGGGGAGTCGACGGGCGGAGTGTGCATGCTGCGATCCTCGCCGAACCGCGGGCCGGGAAGCCAATCCCGGGGCGGACGAACCTCTGGAGCGGGCGCTAGCCGAGGGCCCGCAACCCCGGCACGAAGGTCACCAGCACCGGCACGAGCGGCACCAGCGCGGCAGTCGCCGTCAGCCGCAGCCGGCGTGCCGCGGTGAGCCGGTCCGGGGGTGTGAGCAGCCGGTGGACCCGCTGTGGCACGTGGGCCTGCGGGGTCGGGCACGGGCCGAACACGCCCCGGTCCTCGTTCAGTCCGACCAGGGCGAGGGCGGTGGTCAGCCGGCCGAAGCGGCGGGAGGCCATGTCGTCGGCGGCCAGCTCCACCAGCCGGTGCATCTCGTCCCGGAACGCGGCGAAGACCCGCACCTGCGGGAACCCGGCGGCCAGCGCGGCCGAGCAGTGCAGCAGCCAGTCGTGCCGGGCCTGCGCGTGACCCTCCTCGTGGGCGACGAGCGCGTCCAGCTGGCGGCCCTTCAGGCGGCGCAGCGCGGCCGTGGTGATGACGAGCCGGGGTGCCGCGCTCGGCAGCCACCAGGCGTCGGGCCGCTCGCCCTCGAGGATCACGAGCCGGCTGCCGGCGGCCTCCTCGCCGGGCAAGAGCGGGGCGCGCACCAGGAGTTCGGCCCGGCGCAGCCGACGGCGCGCACGCGCCCGGACGACTTCCCGGACCAGCATCGCCGCGCTCCACACCCCGCCGCACGCCAGCGCCACCGCCAGCGCCGCGGCCCACGGCTCGGCCGTGCCGAGCATGTACGCCTCCACGACGACGTGCGGTGCCGGGGCGAACACGTGGCCGCCCACCGCCTGCCAGGCGGTCGCCGCGCTGAGCGTCATCGACAGCGCGCAGCACAGCAGTACGGCCGCCACCGCGCACTGCCACGCCCACAGGGCGAGCACCGGTTCGCGGTCCGCCCAGTCGGCCCGGGCCAGCAGCCGGGGCGCGACGACGGCGGTCAGGGCGCCGAGCAGCAACAGTGCCGCGGGGAGCATCATGGGGGGCAGCCTATGAGCGCCGGGCACGCAAAGGTACGGCCTGCCACGGGAAGTGACGCAGTCAACGGTCGCGTACGGGGTTGGGTTCCGCGCGACCGGTGGCGGAGCGCTCAGGCCCAGCGTCAGAGCGTCAGCAGCATCGCGACCATCCCGATCCCCATCGACAGCCGGCACGCCCGCGTCAGCTCCGGCCGGTCGCCCCACCCCGCGGTGCCGCCACCGGCGGTGACGGGCACCAGGCGCAGGCCGGACAGCAGCACGTACCCGGTGAAGTAGAGGAGCAGCGCCCCCGTCAGCAGGGGGATCCCGCCGCCGGATCCGGCGTGGTGGCCGGGGGAGGCGGCCATGACCGCCGCCATGTAGGCCATGGCCGAGGACCCGACGAGGTGGTGCAGGTGGTGGGCGCCCGCCCGGGCGGCCAACAGGGCGCGCAGCGCCGCCGCGCCGAACACGACCGCGTAGGCGGGCCAGGCCCACGACGGGGGTGTGAACACCGCGGCGGGCACGGCCATCGCCGCCATGCCGAAGCCCATCAGCGCCTCGCCGCCCGCGGACCGGCGCTGCGCCTCCACGGTGCTGCGCATCCGCAGCAGGCAGTACGCCCCGGTCGCCGCACACAGTGCCACGAGCAGCCAGCCGGGCGAAGCAGGTCCGTGCACGCCCACCTCCACGCTTGACGGTCGGTGCCTGACGGTTGGTGCCTGACGGCCGGTGCTCGACGGTCGGTCAAGGGATGCCCTCGTCATGCGGCGCGCACGCGAGCGCAAGGATGTACACGGGGAGCATTCGGCGGAGCACAGTACGTGAGCGGATACCTTTTACAGGTAAAACACCTGTTAAGCTTGTGCTCATGAGCCGTCCGACACCCATTTTCGCAGCTCCGTCCGTCCGGCGCCTCCCGCTCGCCGGCGTGCTGCGACTGGGCCGGCCCTCCGACATCTGGTTCAAGCCCGCCCTGAGCGTGGTCGTCGCGGTCGCCCCGCCCAACCTGCTCCTGCTGGCCCTCGACCGGCTCGACCTCGCGATGTACACGATGGCCGGATCCCTGTGCGCGCTCTATGCGCACAACCGCCCCTACGCCGCCCGGGCCCGGGCCCTTGCATGGGTGGTCCTCGGCATGATCAGCGGCCTCGCCGTCGCCCTGCTCGCGGCCTCCATCACCACCAGCGCCGTCGTCCTGGTGGCCGTCGGCGCCGCCCTGGCCGCCGTACAGAAGGTGCTGTGCGACGCCACCCGTGTCGGACCGCCGGGCAATGTGGTGCTCACCTTCATCAGCTCCGCCGCCCTGTTCACCCCCCAAACCCTCGGGCAGATCCCGGCACACCTCGCGCTGTCCGCCGCGGCGGGCGTCTGGGCCTGGCTCATCGGGATGGCGCCCGGCCTGCTGCGCCCGCACGGCCCGGAGCGCCGCGCCACCGCACACGCGCTGAACACGGCGGCCGCGTACGCCGCCACGCACGGCACCGGCGACGGGCACGCCAAGGCCCGCGCCGCGGCGGCCGCGGCCGTGCAGGCCGCCTGGCAGTCGCTGTTGTCCGCCGGAGCCACCACCGGGCCCCGACGCGCCCTCGAACGGCTCGTCGTGCGTGCCGAGGTCGCACTCGCCGCCCCCGCGGACACGGACCCCGAGCCGCTGCGGACCTGGGCCCGTGCCCTGCGCGGCACCGGAGCGGTCCCGCAGACCGAGCAACTGCCCGCCGAGGCCGACGAACTCCTCGGCGTGGACGCCGAACTCGCCTCCCCGGCCCGCCCGTGGTGGAGCCGGCTCGGACCGCTGACCCCGCTGGCCGTGCGCACCGCCCTCGGCTGCGCCCTCGCCGGCTACGCCTCCCTCGTCCTCGGTGTCGGCCGCCCGTACTGGGCCCTGGTCACCGCCGCCTCCCTCTACCAGGCCAACCTCACCCTCACCTGGAGCCGGGGCGTCCAGCGGGTCGTCGGCAACCTCGTCGGTGTCCTCCTCTTCGCCGCCGTGGCCCCGCTGGCCCACCTCGGCCCTGCGGCGCTGGTCCTGTGCTGCGTCGCCTTCAACTTCGGCGCCGAGGCCCTGATCAGCCGCAACTACTGGCTCGGCAGCGTCTGCGTGACCCCGATGGCCCTGCTCATCACCGAGTTCGCCGGCTACCAGCAGCCCGGCCGACTCATCACCGAGCGGATCGTCGACACCGTCGTAGGCGCCCTGGTCGGCTTCGTGGCGGCCGTCGCCGTCACCAACCGGCGCGCGGGCACCGGCGTCGAGCGCGCGCTGACCGCCGTGGAGCGCTCCCGTGAGCAAGCCGCTCGTCTCCTGAAGGAGCCGCGGCCCGCGCCCGGAACGCTGGAATCCGCCCGCCGCGCCCTCGCCGCCGCCCTGGTCGACCTGCGCGTCACCGTCGAGGCCGCGTCCGGCGAATGGTGGCAGCGGGCCCTGCCCCACGAGAGGGTCGTGCTCGCCGAGCAGTCCGGACACCGTACGCTCGCGGCGGCGGTACGGCGCCAGGGACTGCACCTGGGCCCGGACCGTCATACCGACCAGGCGACGGAGGACGTACGGCCATGACGGCGAGCAACGGAGCAGGCGCCCCCGGAGTGAGGAGCGACACCGTCGCCGCGGTGGTCCGGCAGTGGCAGACCGTGCACCCCGACCTGGACACCGGCCCGATGGAGATCATCGGCCGCGTCAACCGCTGCGCCGCGCTCCTCCAGCAGGCCGAGGACGCCCCGCTGCGGCGGGCGGGCCTGAGCCGCGCCGAGTTCGACCTGCTCGGCGCGCTGCGCCGCACCGGACACGAGCTCACCCCCGGTGAACTGGCCCGCGAGACGTTCTCCTCCGGCGCCGCCGTCACCAAGCGCCTCAAGGCACTGACCGAACGCGGCCTGGTCGAGCGCCGCGGCGACAGCCGCGACCGCCGTGTGGCCCACCTCCGCCTCACCGACGCCGGTCGCGACCTGGTCGACGGGATCCTGCCCGAGCAACTCGCCTACGAGACCACCGTGCTGTCCGGCCTGGATCCGGCCGAGCGGGACGAACTGGCCGTCCTGCTCTCCGGGTTGCTGGGCCGACTGGAAGGGCTCGCCGGGGCACTGCGTCCCTGACCTCGTCCGACGCGCCGGTCCCGGGCGATTCCGAGGTGCGCGCGCCCATTGACGTGACCGTCGCCTGCTCCCTACCTTCGACCAGGCCGGTTCGCAGCATCGATCGGCGTACGACATGTCGAACGAAGGATGGGCGCCGTGACCGCCGAGCACACCACCCCCGAGACGCTCACCGTGGACCTCGGCACCGAGACCGGCCCCTTCCACGGCGGCGCGTGCGGAACCCTCTACGGCCTGTACGGCGACGGCGTGCCCAGCCGCACCCTCATCGAGGGCATGTACCTCCGTACGGTCACCACCAAGGCCCAGGACGGCATCCAGCACCCCGGCGGTGACGCCCTGGAGATCCTGCCGCCCTTCGTCGCGGCGGGCGGCGAGGACGTGTACGTCTACCTGCCCGACTTCTATCGCGGCTTTCCGTACGAGTGGCCCGGCGCCGACGGCGAGGAACGGCTGGCCGGCTTCCTGGAGATCGTCCGCCGTCAGGTGGAGCACGTCCTGACCCTCGGCCCGGACAGGTCCCACGTTGTGTACGTCCCGTTCAACGAACCCGAGGGCAACATGTTCGGCGAGGGGGAGTGGAGCTACGACGGGGTCTCCTGGCGCACCGACCCGCGGCACTACTTCGCCGCCTGGAAGGAGACGTACCACCTCATCAAGGGCCTTCACCCCGACGCCCGCATCGCCGGCCCCAACACCTGCGTCCTGTACCCCGAGGTCAGAGGATTCCTGTCGTTCGCCAAGGCGCACGACGTGCTGCCCGACGTGATCACCTGGCACGAACTGTCGTCACCGGCCGAGGTCCGCACCAACGTCGCCAAGTACCGTGAGATGGAGCGGGAGTCGGGGATCGGGCCGCTGCCCGTCAACCTCAACGAGTACGCCCACAACTACCACGTCTCCGTCCCCGGCCAGATGGTGCAGTGGATCTCCGCGATCGAGGAGTCCAAGGTCGACGCCGACCTGGCCTACTGGAACATCGCCGGCAACCTCAACGACTCGGCGGTGGAGGCGAACAAGGCCAACGGCCAGTGGTGGCTGTTCAACGCCTACGGGCAGCTGACCGGCAACACCGTCCGGGTCGCCGCCCCGCACCCCAACGTGCAGTACACCCTCCAGGGCGTCGCCACGCTGGACAGGGACAAGCGCCAGGCCCGCGTGCTCTTCGGCGGGGCGGACGGCGCGGCCGACGTCGTCTTCGAGGGCGTCGACCCGGACGTCTTCGGCACGGCCGTGCACGTGCGGCTCCAGGAGATCCCCTGGACCGGGCAAGTCGGTGCCAGTGCCCAGCCGTTGCGGTTGCGCGACGAGGAACTGCCCGTCGTGGCCGGGCGGGTGACCCTGCCGGTGACCGACCTCGACGCGATGTCCGCCTACCAGGCCGTCCTCTCGCCCGGCGGCAACGGGGCCGCGCCCCTGCCGCCCTCGATCCGATGGCGGCGCACCTACGAGGCCGAGGACGCGACCTACACGGGCAGCGGCTACTCGAAGAACGGACCCGAGGGATCCCCGTCCGACGTCGACAGGTTCGCCACCTCCGGCGGCTACCACGTGGGCGGTCTGCGCACCGGTTCCGACGGCGTGCTCGCCTTCGACGTCGAGGTCCCGCAGGACGGGACGTACGACGTCAGTGTGTTCGCCAACTCCCACAACCAGGCCGACCTGGTGCGCGAACACGGCCCCACCAACGTCTTCCTGCGCGTGGACGGCAGGGCCCCGCGCGAACTGCGGCTGCCGCTCGGCTACAAGTGGGCGGTATGGGGCCACACCGACACCCGGGTGGAGCTGACCGCCGGCAGGCACCGCATCACCCTCGCCGCGCGGGACGCCGACCTCGGCGTCACCAGAGGCGACGCGGTCGTCGACAAACTGGACCTGATCCTGCGCGACGACGACGGCACCGCCCTGTACGAGGCCGAGTACGCGTCCCTCGGCGGCGGAGCACTCGTCAGCCATACGCACCGCGGGGCCTCGGGCCCCGGCGCCGCCGTACTCCCGCGCGGGGGGACCGTCACCTTCTGGGTGCACGCGGTCGACGACGGCGAGGCGAGCGTGAGCGTCGACGTCCTCGGCTCCGGGGAGGGCCTGCTCACGGTCAACGGCGAGGACATCGGCCGCGTCGAGCGGGGCGCCGTACCACTCTTCCTTTCCGGGGGCGTCAACAAGGTCACCGTCACCGGGACTTCGGAGCGCCTGGTCGTGGACCGCCTGCGCGTCGGCCCGTCCCGCGGCCTGCTGCCGACCACGGCCCACCCTGCCGAGGAGGGCGCCCTGACCGGCACCGCGAAGGTGACGGGCTACTCGTACGCCACCGGCGGCAAGGCGGTGGACGGCATCGGCGGCGGCCCCGGCAACGCGCTCACCCTCACGGTGACGGCGGACCGCGCCGGCCGCCACGCGCTGACGTTCCGCTACGCCAACGGCGAGCAGGCGCCCGCCACGCACTACAACCCCGACCCGGTCTGCCGCCACGCGGACCTCTCCGTCAACGGAGCCGCCCCGCGCCGCGTCCTGTTCCCCACCACCTTCCACTTCAACAACTTCTGGAACCTCTCGGTCCCCGTCACCCTGGACCAGGGCACCAACACGGTCACCGTCAGCGCCGACGAACTCCCCGACTTCGGGGGCGAGTCACGCAACCCCTACGGTCAGCGCTCCGCCTACGCACCCGTCATCGACCAGGTCACGGTGACACCGCTGTACTAGGGCCTGTCCGGCGGATCATGCCGCAGACGCGGGGCCTGGCACGCCGATCTGCGGCGTTGTCGTCGGTTGCCGACTCCTCCACTCTCGACTTCGCTCGAGCGGGGGCCCCCATCGCGTCGACGCTCTCCTCCGCCTTGCAGCTCGACGCACCAGGCCCCGCTCACCTGCGTCGATGAGGCGCCGCGGATTTCCTGCGACTT